>JBBRCM010000010.1:0-53532 GCA_038204855.1 Chitinophagales bacterium | reverse complement strand
CAGATTTTGCACTTGAAATCTACTGCGGCTTCCAAATCCTTCACAGCTAAGCCTTTCAGAACATTTTTTGAATTCAAAATAGTGCACTATTCTTTCATCCAAAAAATAGCCTGAAACCCTTATCTGTTTTGTATTTGAAACGCTCGCTACGATTTCAAGTGCAAAATCTGGGCTAAAAGGATTGAAAAGATTGTGTTTCACTAATCCTCTTAATCTAAACAATCCACCCAAATCCCCGTTCAGACAAACTCGCCATTGATCATCACCTTATCAATCAAATTATTTCCAAAAGAATATGGTAAGTAAGCCAAAGAAGGAATTGGTTTTGTAAAAATAAGATTGGCTTTTTTGCCGATGGTAATACTGCCAAGTTCGTTTTGTAATTCCATAGCATAAGCAGCGTTGATGGTTGCCGCATTGATGGCTTCTTCGGGCAGCATTTTCATTTGTATGCAACTTAGTGCTAAAACAAAATTCATGTTTCCTGATGGAGAAGATCCGGGATTATAATCACTAGCCAACGCGATGGCGCAATTATTATCAATCAAAGTTCTGGCTGGCTGGTACTGCATGCGCAGGAAGAAAGCAGCAGTTGGTAAAAGGGTACCAATGGTATTGGAAGTACTTAATGCAGCAACATCTGCATCCGTCATTGTTTCTAAATGATCAACAGATAAGGCATTTAATTTAATGGCAGTTTGAATACCACCAATGCTGTTTAACTGGTTTACATGCAGCTTGGGTTTTAATCCATAACTCATGCCTGCATTACAGATGGTTTCCATTTCTTCAGGAGAAAAGAAACCGGTTTCGCAAAAGCAATCAATATAATCGGCCAGTTTTTCTGCAGCAATCACGGGCAGCATTTCGTTGATGATCAGATCGATATATGCCTGATGATCGTCTTTATACAAAACAGGATAAGCATGTGCACCAAGAAATGTTGCTTTAATGGGGATGTTTGATTTTTCTTTTAGTTTTTTTATCACCCGCAGCATTTTCAATTCGCCACCTACGGTTAAACCGTAGCCGCTTTTTATTTCTACGGCACCAGTACCACGTTTTATAATTTCTTGTAGCCTTTCCCAGGCACTTATAAAAAGATCATCTTCCTGCGTTTCATTTAAAACCCGTGCAGAGTTTAGGATGCCCCCACCCTTTGCAGCAATATCGGCATAGCTCATGCCTTTCAACTTATCAATAAATTCTTCTTCCCGTGTTTTGGCAAACACAAGATGAGTATGGCTATCGCACCAGGTTGGTAAAACAAATTGCCCGTCTGCATCAATAATGTGTTTTGGTAAGTTCGGAACTTTTAATGCCAGTTCGTACATGTGTCCGTAATCGGCAATGATGCCGTCTTCTATCAACAGAAAAGCATTTTCAATAAATGGAAGATTGGCAAGGTCTGCACCGCGGAGCAGGGTTGTTTCTTCTCTGGTATTTATCAGTTGCGCTATGTTGGTTATAAGAGTTGTCATTCTTTTTTGTTACAGCCTGTTATTTTACGCATGGTCAGACGAGGCGTCAGACCATGTGCTTTTACTTTTTTGTAAGCGTTAGTCTTTTCTGGATCGAAAAATCGATCATATCAGGATACCGAATGCCCTTCGTAATATTAAGTATGCCCGGGCCGATGATAAAAACATCCTGCCACTCTACCCGCCGGTTTTCGCTGTAGCCTTCTCTTTCTGCGTAGATGGTTAACCTTATACCTCTTCTACGTATATCTGTAACATCAAATTGTGTGCTGTCGAAACTTAGTTTATCTCCGTTGTCATAGACACGCAACGGGTATTTTTCCAAAAGCTGCTTTCCACTTGTTACATCTGTGTAAGTAAAATTGAACATCAATGAATCCTGCATATCAACCACTTCAAGTGCGGTTGTGTAAGTGTATTGGTTCTTTCCATCCGCTTGAACAAAACCGGTAGCAACCATGGGGCCTGTCCAGTTGCCTGCCAGTGCTTTTAACTCCTGGTTGGTAACAGGTTTGGCAATTTGTGCAGTTGCAGCTAACTGAAAAAAAATGAGTAATGAACTTAAAATAGTTTTCATAAAAATTATTTACAGTGATTCAAATACAGATCTGCTGAACGCTTCCAGCCCGGGATCTCTTGCACCCATTAAAAGTAAAACAACATTTCCGGAAAGATGGGGCCTCACGGTTTCCAAAAACATGTTTCTGTCTTCAATAAAGAAAGCATTTTTACCTAAAGCTTTAATATCATTTATCAGATCGTTGGCGCTGATATCTTTTACAGCCGTACCACCGGCATAAAATATTTCGCTCATCCATATTTCATCTTGCGGCCTTAATGCTGCGGATATTTCTTTTACAAAATCATCTCTTAAAAAACGGGTGGGGCCATATCCATGCGGCTGAAACCAGGCCACAACTTTTTCTGCCACCGGCTGGCAAGCCATAATAGCCGCAGCACATTTTACCGGGTTGTGTGCATAATCATCAATAATCCAAACGCCGTTGTTATTGCCCAATACCTGGTTGCGGCGGTAAATACCTTCGTAATTTTTTAAAGCCGCTGCGCAGGTTTCCAGAGGTACCCCAATTTGGTTTGCAACGGCAACGGCGGCAAGGGCGTTTTCCATGTTGTGCCGACCAATGGATTGGATGGCGAATGTGGAATGGTGAGGCGTGAGTGGTGAGGCGTGAATAGTGAATTGGATGCTGAAACCTTGCTGATTAAAATCCGTTGCGATGAAGCCAGCTTTGGAATTTTTATCTGCAGAAAAATCCTGTTGAATATTTTGCGAAAGTTGTTTTGCCAATGCATTGGATTGATTGACGATGAATTTTGTGCTGTTGTTTTTAAAGATGCCGAATATGTTCATCAGTTCGTCAATCTCCTGATGATCTTTATCTACATTCAATAACAACCCAATTTCGGGTTCATACTGCACAATACTTCCATCGCTTTCATCGGCTTCTATTACCAGCCATTCTCCTTTTCCAACTTTTGCATTGCCTATCTTACCTTCTTTAATAATGCTTACCAAACCGGCACCGCTGATGATGCTTGGTTCAAGTCCTGCCTTAGCTAATATATCAAACAACATTGCACTGGTAGTGCTTTTGCCCGATGTACCACCAACTGCAATGGTTCTTTTGCTTTTGGCTATCAATGCCAGCAATTCAGATCTTTTGATGATGGGGATGTTCATTTTCTTTGCTTTCTGCACTTCAAAAACCGTATCTTCTATGGCTGTGGAAACAACTACCAGGTCAGTTTCATTAGTAATACCATCTCCGTTTTGAAAAAAACATTGTATGCCTTCGGCTTCTAATTTTATTTTTGTTTCATTTGGTTCGCCTTCTTTAAAATAACGGTCGCTGCCACTTACTTTTTTATCAATGCCTGCAAGGTATTGTGCAATGGCACTCATACCCACACCGGCAACACCAATGAAGAAAACGCTTTTAAAATTATTGATGCTGTTGATCATGTTATGCCTTAAGTTTTTTTGTATGTAATGTTCTGTACGCGATGATGGCACTTGCAGCCATTAAAACAGCACCCAATAAAAATGGAGCACCTGGCAAATGAACGGGAGCCTGGCTATGCGTAAAATAAAAGAACAGGTTATTCATAAGCAGCGGGCCAATGATGGCCGCCAGGCTCATGAGGCTGGTAATGGTGCCCTGCAGTTCGCCCTGCACATTTGCCGGTACATGCCCGGCCATAACAGATTGTATAGCAGGCTGTGCAATACCGCCCAGGCAATATGGAATTAGAAATACAAACATCATCCAGCTTTGGGTTGCCAGGCCAAACAATAACATGCCTATGGCATACATCGTAAGGCCGGTATATAATGAGCGTTCGTTGCCAAAACGCGGATTAATATAACGTGTTAAACCGCCCTGCACCAACGCTACCAGTACACCAACAACGGCGAGTGAAATACCAACCATTTTTTCGTTCCAGTTAAAACGGTACATGGTAAAATAACTCCAGTTGCTCATTACAGCATGTGCGGCAACATACACCAGGAAGATTGAAAAGGCGAGTCCCACAATGGCGGGATATTTTTTTAAATGCATTAATGAGCCAACCGGGTTTGCACGCTTCCATTCAAAAGGTCTGCGGTTCTCTTTGCTTAAAGATTCGGGCAACACAAAGTATCCATACAAACAGTTGATCAATGCAAGGATAGCTGCTGCATAAAAAGGAATGCGTGGGCCAAAACCTCCCAGCAACCCGCCTATCATAGGGCCGATGATAAAACCCAAACCGAATGCAGCGCCGATCATGCCAAAGTTTTTTGCCCTGTTTTCTGAAGTGCTTATATCGCCAATGTATGCTGCACCGGTTGTCATGCTGGCACCGGTTATGCCGGCAATAATACGCCCGACAAACAACCAGCCGTAAGTGGGTGCAAGTGCAAGAAATAAATAATCGATACCAAAACCAAAAAGAGAAAATAACAATACCGGCCGGCGGCCAAACTTATCACTTAGGTTACCGATGATGGGTGCAAAGAAAAACTGTACAATTGCATAGGCAAACATAAGCAGGCTGCCGTATTTTGATGCTGTGCTGATATCTACTCCTTTTAATTCTGAAATAAGCTTTGGCATTACCGGGATGATGATGCCGAAACCGATTACATCAATTAAAAGTGTGATGAAGATAAATCCTACTGCTGCGTTACGTTTTGATGCCATTTTATCTGCCTTATATTTTTCTTTGCAAATGTAATTAATATGGATTGATGACCACTTGGTTGATTTTTGAATGTTGGCTGCCATTAATTAAAAGTTTGCAATACAGGAAATATCATGTTGACAAAGGTTGACCTGCCAACCTTTTAACGATAATAGATTTGCAAAACGACAAAGTTGTAAAGCACGATTATTTTACCGATAAGATGCGTTGACATTTGCTTTTTCTTTTTCAATTTTGAAAGGATGCGCCTCAGTAGTTAATACAACTTTCTTAAAATCTAAAGTTGATGGTGGTGCAAAAATCAGGTAAGCATATTTTAAAGTTTCGCCAAAGAAAAAACTTTCCATCGAGTTTGTTTTCTCGTAAGTCTGCACATTTTTTAAAGATGAAAATCCAACATCATTTCTACAATGGTCCAAAATACTTTGCACCATAACTTTCCCCTGCCATAAATATTTCGACTGGTCCGTTAAGCGGTACAGGTAAAAACAACTCTCCAGGTTTTCGGGGCGTAAAATATAATAGGCACTGGTAATAGTATCGGCTTTAAAGTCAAATTCTTCGGGTTCAATGTTGAACCTGGTCCACATGTAATAGTTGGCTTCCTGTATCTGGCGGCCGGTTTCCACATCGCCTGAAAAGGCACACAGACCTGCATAAAAAGCTTCCAGTGCTCCGTAACTTGTACCAATTATTTTACCGGTATTCATATCAACCTGGTGCATAAACCAGCCTTTATCTGTTTTGCTGATGAGGTACTTTTTAATGGCAGCGTTGTGTACATCAAAAGCGGTTTTAAAATCTTTATCTCCAAACAATAACCAGCTTTTATACAGGTACTCATAGTAAGAATCAATGTAGGCGCCAATATGACTTCTTGTATTTACCCATTTACCGGTTTCAACATCAATCTGCTCCCCTACCAAATCCAAACGACTCCGTTTGTTGTAAACGTACATCATACCCTTTTTTGCAGCACCATAATATTTTTTGTTGCCGGTAATTTTTGAAAGTTTACCAAACTCCATCATCAAGGTGCCTATCTCTGCCGGGTTATTAATGCTATCTCTCGTTTTGCCCGTCTGCAAATGAACATATCTATAAGGCATCCCTGTTTTGGAATTAAAGGCAGGCATCAACCTGTCTGCGAGGTCTGTAGCCAGGATAAGAAATTTTTTATCGCCATCCATTTCGTAAGCTGTTATCAAACCTGCAAGTAAGCGTATGGTAATTTCAAAAACCTGTACATCGTTATCAATATTAAAATCGAGTTTCGTAAGGATAATATCTTTTGCTTCTTTGGCTTCGGTTGGTAAACCCAGTAATGTAAATGTATCAAAAGCATCAACCGGCGTCATTAACATTGATTGTTTATACCACGTTTTTGGAGTTTTAGTAAGCGGCTTCAGGTCATCGGCCCCCCAGGCATAATCCTTGTACCCTTTCCAGGCGTGTTGTGCCGCTTCCTTCACCTTCATGCTCATTTCTTTTTTCATCTCATCAGAAAAAGGAGCATCTTTTTGCGCAATTAAAGAAAAACAAAATAAAAGGCCGGTTACGGTAAAGAGAAGCTTGTTTTTTATCATCACAATTATGTTTAAGTACGATAAAGATAATAATATTGAATGGGCATAAAAAAAGAGTCCGTTGCCGGACTCTTTATAGAAAATAAGTTAATTAAAAATTACCATCTTCCACCACCACCGCTGTTGCGGTTGTTGCCATAACCGCCACGGTTTCCACCGCCGCCGTTACTGCTTCTTTCTTCTCTTTCTTTTGCAACTGAAACAGACATTGCACGTCCTTCCACTTCTTTGTTGTTAAGACCCAACATAGCGTCCTTTCCTTCATCTTCAGAAGGCATTTCAACAAAACCAAAACCACGTGATCTTCCGGTTTCTCTGTCAGTAATTACTTTAGCAGAAGAAACTTCGCCAAAAGTTGAAAAAAGTTCGTTTAACTCAGCATCGCTGGTGTTAAAGCTCAAATTTGAAACATAAATGTTCATAAAACTTAAAATTAAAATAAAATAAATAAAATGCCTGTGCAATAATGTAAGGAAGCAAACTTAAAAGACGAGAAAACTGTTATGGTAGGAAAACTAACTATAAAAATTGATTCTATCTATACTGTGTGCTCACAGCTTTAATGTACAATGCAAATGTATGCTTAGTAATCAAGAGTAACTAATAAATCTTTGTTAACAGGTATTTCGGTGCAATTTTACAAAAAATCACAGGGCATTCAACTATACAAATGCACCTGTGATTAAAATGAAAAGGATCAGGCAGTATTTTTGCCCATACCAATAATAGCGCCTACAACAGCGCCCACAATTGCCGACATAACTGTAAATGAAGCAACATCCACTGCCATGCCTGTTTTACTTGTAACTGTTGTTGTGGCATACATTACAGAATCGTAGCCTACTCCCATCAGTAAACCAATAGCCCCACCAGTTACTAGGCCATTGCCAAGGCTGTTTATATTGGCTTTAATAAAAATATAAGCCATTAAAAAACCCATAGCCAGGTTTCCAATAATTAGATAAAGGAATTCGGCCTCGGGCCTGGCAATATTTCCGGCAGTTCCGGTGTGGGTATTCATAAAATTCATCAGCAAAATACCGTAAATTAACCATCCCAGCAGAAAGTAAAGTAATCCGCCGGCGATACCGCCCATTAATAATTTTTTGATGTTCATAAGTTTAGTTTTTGGTGATTTAATAAAAGTATACCACCAAAATAATACTTAGTTCATCAAAATGCAAGTGTCATTTTTGGAATGTGCAGGTTGCAGCCCTTATGTTAGTAGGTACCGGCATGTTGTAAAAACAAATTTAATGAGAAAGACTATTTTTTTGATAAGGCCTTATCAATCTGGTGACCGAAAAAATAGCCGGCAATGGCTCCACCGGCGGCGCCGGTTAATAGCCATAAAACGCTGCTCCCGGCTGCAAACCAGGCAATGCCTGTACCTAATAAACCAAAGAATATTACTGCAACCAGTACTGCACTGTTCTTTTTAGTAGCTTTTTCTGTATGTGGTGTAAGATGATGTTCGTGTTGTGGTTTTCTTTTCCTGGATTGTGGCATATTTTTTCATGTAAAGTACGATTTATTTTTCGAATACGAGTTACTTCAGTTGGTCAAGTTCCCGGTTAAATTCGTACTGCAGATCTTCGTGCATGCTGGCAATTGTTTTGCCAATCTTTTTTAGCTGATTCCCGTACATATTTTTAATAACCGGATTTCTTTCAATGGGGATACCCGATTGCTTGAGCGTTGCACAAAAAAACAATAACAGTTTTGCCTCAGTTTCTGCGGAGCCTGTGTAACGGATGTACTTATTAAGTGTGCGGATGATCTTCCGAAGGCTTTTTTTTACAAAATAAATGCTAGCTGTATTGATCTCCGCAAACTGCGCCAACATGGCTGCTTTTATGTTTTCAACATAAGCCTGTTCATCAAAGGCTTCAAATAAAAGATAGGTCAGCAGTTCCTTATTTTCCTTTTTAAATTTTGCCAGGCGAATGCAAAGTTCGGCAAGCTGATCTGCGGAGGCATTGGATAATTCCAGTTTCAGTTCGTGAATGGTTGCTGCTTTCATGCCGCAAAATTAGGCAGATTTTAAGCACTGTTCACAGTTGCACCTGATACAATAAAAAAACCTTCATTGCTGAAGGCTTTTCATAGAGAATCTCATGCCTGGGTGGATGGTTGATCGGAAGGATTTGGATATTTAAACGGTTATTTCTTAATTAACACTGTAAAGATGAAGTTTAAATAGAATATACTTTGTAGCAGTGTTATTTGACTTTTTGTAGAATTAATTCGAAGATTATGACAGCAACAGCGGTTTAAGTTGCACCAGGTGTGTGAAATGCTTAGGAAAGTGTTTTTACAACCTTGCCTATAACTACCCCATTTTGATATATTTCCATGGTGTACTTACCCCGGCTTAAACTGCCGCCTCTCAGCGTGAAGGCCAAACGTTTTGCCTCCCCTCTTGAATAAGTAAAATTAAACTTGTAGGAGTATATTTTTTTGCCGTCGGCAGTGCTGAATGTTCCTGAATCCCAGCCGGAACCCTTTAAAACCTTTCCATCGGGTTTAATAACAACAACCACCATTTCGGCATTGGTAAGCGCACTATTAAAATTTGTAACCGTAAACGCCCCGGTTAGCTTCTCAGCTTTTTCTGCAGCATTTGTTTCCGTTTCCTTATCATCGGCATTTGCAACAGCAAACAAACGCATATCAGAAGCCGTAAATGTGCTGTAGACTGCACTCATTTTTTCAGGTTCGTTATTCTTAAGCATGTCGACAGACAGTGAATTCTTAGCCGGTGGTTTGTCAGTCCGCACCATATCATTTACCACATCGTACAATTTTTCATTTTCTTTTTCAACAACCTGATTTTTTTCTTTGAGGTGATCTACTTTGGTTTGCAGTTCGCCGATCTTTTGTTTGGCAACCGAAAAATTATTATCTGAATTCCTGTTTTTTAAAATAGTGGTAATTTCGCCCTTCAGCCTGTAAAACTCTGCCAGCTTGCTGTCTAACTGGTTGCTTAAAGAATCTGAACTGGAAAGTGTTGAATCAAGCTGAATATCAAGGTCTTTCAACGACGCAGCATATAAGCGCTGCAGAGAATCACTGACCCTGTTGGCAATCGCAGCGGAGTCTGCAATGGGTTGTATGGTGTTGGTTTTGGCCACAATATTTTTAGAATAAAAATTGTAGCCCCAGGTCCAAATCAGTACAAAGGATACCAAAACCAACAGCAGTGATACCAGGAGCAGTAACAAAGATTTAGTATCTCTCATGGTTTAAAATGTGTTCGTTGAGTAATGTTTTTTATTTAGATACATGCTGATTTACATAGGCGGATATCCAGCCCACTGAACCATTTTTTACGAGGTAGAATTTTTTACGTTCTGCCACACCGTCAAACTGCCTCATGATTTTTAATAACAACCCGGTGCCGGCCAGTAATGCTCGTTGGTCAAAAACCTTGTTCACCTGTTTTACATCCCTGCCTAATTTATCAGCATCAACAGAACTATTTTCAGTTAAAGTTTTTACAATATAAAAGTCTGAATACAAGGACGGATTTTTAAAAAGTTTTTCGCTGAACGCCAACACATCATCATAAGTAACCCCAACAACTGCATTGTCATTTAGGTCAGGAGTTATCAATGTAGCAACTGCCCAGGCAATTCCGCCGCTAAAAGCGATATTGTCGCTTTTAGGGAACGCACCGCTGGCATTTACTGCATAAACGATCTCATTATTTTCGGCACCGGCCAAAACACGGCTTAACTGGCTGCTGTAGTTTTCCAGCCCTTTATCCTCACCCAGCATTTTATCTGCTGCATTAAAAGCACTTTTTGTACCCCATGTAAGCTGAAACAGTTTAAAGTTTTTAGTATTTCCATAAGGAAAAAAACCGCCCTTGGTATTACCGCTTCCAATATCAATTAAAAATGTATTGTACCTTCTTGCTTCCGGAACAATGCCGAGGTGCGAAAGGCGGGCCTCTTCCAATACATCAATAACCGCTACTTTCCTGTCCGGTTCGTTGTTGTTGAGTTTAAAGGCATTTACCAATTGATCTATCCAACTCTTCTTATCTTCTTTTTGTGCCTGGATGTTTACACCGCTGCTTATGGCAGTAAATATATTGGCGATAGGTATTTTGTTTTGAGTAACAGCAACATCGTATAAATTATTTAAAGCGGCCAGGGTTGCCTGGTAGGTTGGTTGTGTAAAGGAGATAAAATCTGTGTTTACAGAAGTATCTTTCAATATTTTAAATTCCCCTTCATCTCCGGTCTTCCCGTCCATTTCAACCACACTCAACTTTACACCTTTAGAGCCTACTTCAATACCGGCATACACATTGGAGGTTCCGTATTTTTGAACAATGCTGTTTTGGGCTTGCGATGTACAGCACGATAAAATAAAAATGGCTGCGAATAATACAGGGCACTTTGTGGTTTTTGCAAACATGAGCTTATAATTTGGATAAAATTACCGAAATATAAACTGCACATTTTCAGTTATACACATGATGTGAAAAAATAGTACCGTACACAACTTGTACAAAAAAGGCCATTACCGAAACAAATATTCCGGAAATGGCCTTTTTCAAAATTAAATATCTTTAACTGATGATCACCTTTCCCATCACATCACCACCCTGGATGTCATCGATAATATCCAATCCTTCAATTACTTTTCCAAAACAGGTGTGCACACCATCCAGATGACTTGTGTTTTGCCTGCTGTGGCAAATGAAAAATTGCGAGCCACCGGTATTTAACCCGCGATGTGCCATTGACATTACGCCCCTGTCGTGGTATTGCTTGGTTCCTTTTGTTTCACAATTGATTGTATAACCCGGCCCGCCGGCACCAGTACCATTCGGGCATCCGCCCTGTATCATAAAATTGGGAATTACGCGATGGAAAGTGAGCCCGTCGTAAAAGCCCTCGCTGATCAGTTTTTTAAAATTGGCTACTGCAATGGGTGCGTCATCATCATATAATTCAAACTTCATTACGCCCTTATTTGTATGTATTTCGCCCTGCGTTAATTTTACTTGGCTCATGTTATAAACTTTTATAGTTATTATTTTTTCACGAAAGTAGCATTTACCTTTCATATAAATAATCAACTGGCTCAATTGGTAAGTCTTAATTTTATTCAATTGCAACGGATGAACGCAGCATTCTTAGTCATTACTGTAATAGCACGGTTCTTTTATAGCTCATTGCGATTTACCGGCGATAAGGCTTTAACCTAACTTCATTCAATATTTCATATTTCCAACAATACATTGTGTCAAATGCTGCCGGCCATTCTAGCTGTAATTATGGTGTGCATTTGATCATACTATTCTATAAAATGTATAATTGTTGTATTATTACAAAAAAAGCCGGTATATATGCTTTTAAAAAAATTAGACCGGAAATATGTTTTAGATATTTTCAGGTTGCTTAAATGGTCGGCAATTATACAGGTACTGCAATTAGCAGGCACTTTTATTCTTACACTTTATTTTACAAAAGAACATTTTGGTGCCCTTTCCTTTTTGGTAAGCGTTTCAACTATTTTTGAAATGGCCGTAGGCCTTCAATATAATACCGCTGCCATTGTTAATGAAAAGGCCAGATCTGCCCGAACCCTGATGCTCCTTTCTACAGGTATGGCGATTCTGTTTTCGGCTATGATTCTTTTTACCATTTTACTTTTTTATTTTTTTACTCCGGCTTTCTATAAAACGATAAACAGCTATGGCTTTATAACCATAATGCCATTTATCATTATAGCTAATTATATTCTTAACAATGGTATTCTGCTGTTAAAATATTTAGGTAAAATACGGGAGATCAATTTTTTCAGAATATTATATGTTACAGCGATGTTGCTGGCAAAACTTTTAGCGGCATTGGTTTGGTGCAGCCTGGCCAGCCTTATCTATGCACATTTAATTGGCCTGTTAATTACCTGCATTTTCTTTGCATTCAGGTTCAGGCACCAAATCATATCCGGTTACAGACAAATCAATTACCCTGAAGCATTGTTACTTCTTAAAGCAAATTACAGGTTTCCCAAATATTCAATACTGTCAAATATCATCAGTGCTGCTGCCACCATCAGTTTCCCTATATTGATCACACTGTTTTTCGGATTGCACAATAATGGTGTATATTATCTCACCACAATTTTTATATTCCAGCCTTTACTGCTGATACTGCAGGCTATAAGCGATGCTTTCTTGCAAAAAATAAAGCTCATGTTTTATGAGAATAAAAAGCAGTTATTTGAATTTATCAAAACCCAGCAAAAAATTATCTTACAGATACTTTTTCCTTACCTCGTTATCGTTTTTATCGGCGGCGAATTCCTCTTCAATTATTTCATGCCAGCTCAATGGCTTGAGATAGGGAAATTCATAAAATATATCATGCTGTATTATTTGGTCACGTCAATTTATGTACCTTTTAGTATTGTTGCCGATTACATGAACCAACAAAGGTTCCTGATGATCTTTAATCTTTCCTTATTCCTGATTCAATTAGCTATATTATATTTCCTGCACTCAACATTTGATTTTACATTTGTTATTTTGATCATTTCAATTATTACTGGCCTATATTATTGTTTTATTAATTTTTATATGTTGAGAAAATTAAAATTGCAAACATGAAGACTTTCATAAAAAAGATTGCGGCATATTTTGATGACTCGCTTTTTCGTTGGTTTGTTAAGTTCTGTTACCCCGCATATAAAAGACAGCGATCCGGATACCGTAAAAATTACCAGGTTATTTATGAATATTTTTTTATGCAAAAGGTTATTGGCTTTAGCCGTCGAATCCCTTGGCCTGTACACCGTACATCAAACATCATAGGCTGGCAGTTTATAACCAAGGGTATTTGTTGCGACCCCGGTGATAATCCCGGAATTTTCATTAATGCATCCGGAGGATTAACACTTGGTAACAATGTTAATATTGGTCCCAACAGTGTAATCGTTACTACAAACCATGACAAGTATGACCACCGTAAGACAACCAATATTAAGGGCGTTGTTATAGGCAATAATGTATGGATTGGCGCTAATTGCACAATTGTAGCTGGTGTTACTATCGGCGACGAAGTTACTATTGGCGCCGGCTGTGTGATTACCCATGATATTCCCTCAAAATCAACCGTTTTTATTAATAACAGTATAGTGCTGAATATAAAACCAAAATCAATGAGTTACCAGTGGGACTGTACAAAAGAGGAATTGCTCTAAAGGAGAAAGGTTACCAGCTCACTTTCATGGGCAATATATTTTATCGGTTATTTTTACCAGTCATATTAAATCCAAAGGTATCAGTTGTTGTAATGTGTATTTGCTCATATCCTCTTTTATAAAACCAGCTCCTGGCCTCCTCATGATCATGCTCCCACCTGAACTGAGGTGTAAACCAGTCCAGAATATTGATCATCATTTCCCGGCTGTTTTCTTTATTTCCTTTGGCACGTTTTATCATAAACGCAACAGGAAAAATAGTGAAGCGGTATAAATAATATTGAAACTTTAAAGGTAACCTGGATGTTATTTTCCGGATGGAATTGAAAAGATTATGCACAAAATCCCGGCGGGGATGATATAACCACACACTTAATTTGCCACCCTTTTTTACGGTAGGCGCTAAACACGAAAATGACAATTCTGTATTGTTGGTGGCAATTAATACACCGCTGCTGTGTACAATATCAAAATAATCAAATAACACAGGAGGATACTGCACATCTCCCTGAATATAATGGACCAGGCTGCATTGATTCTTTTCATAAGCTTTTTCAATACTGTTGCTGAAATCCATGGCAATATTGGTAACTCCCTTTTCAGCAAGCAAAACATTTAAAAAGCCATTACCGCAACCCGCATCAAAAACAATTTTACCCTGCAAAGACGCTATTGTTTCATCCGTTTCAAGTAAAAACCTGTTGAGCATACCATCTGCATCGGCTCCCCAGGTCTTGTCGCTACCATAATTATAAATGGCCCATTCCAGCGCAAAACTTTCCTTGGTTCGTTTGTTCTTTTTCTGCACCAGCGCCAGCAAGGCTGCATAGTTTTCCAGCAGTTTTTTCATCTGTTCTTCATAGTCCGGTACTGCCGATTTCAGAAAATCTGCGTAATCATAAACCGCCTCCACATTTAAACGCGGTATCCCTTTAATAACCGGGTAAAACCATCCTTCAGGGGCAAACAATACAGCCTCTTCAATCACATCCCTTTCTGCATTATCTAATATCTTCGTCGATTTTTTTATGATGTTGATCGTTAGGCTGCTGCGGGTGACCGGGCATCGTAAAAATGCTAAAAGAGAATCCTGCATAAAAATTTTTTAGAAAATAAACTCATGCGCAAGATACTTTAAAGTATTTCTTCAAAACAAGTAGGGTTATGCTTATTTTGCATTTATAATTTAATTTTATAGCCATGGCTGTTTTACGAAAATTTAATTTGAAGGCTAAAACCGAGATCAATACCGGTTTTGGTGCCAATGCCTCTGACTATGGCGGCCGTTTTGTAAATAAAACCGGTAAGCCCAATATTGAGATCAGGGGTGTGTCTTTTTTAAACCGCATTAGTTGGTATCATACCATGCTGAGTTTACCCGGCTGGAAATTTCTTACCATCATTTTCTCTTTTTACATCATCGTCAATTTTATTTTCGCAGGTATTTATGTGCTGATTGGTGTTGAACATTTAAATGGAATGAACGGTTTATCTGATGTTGGTAAATTCGCTGCGGCCTATTTTTTCAGTGCGCAAACTTTTACAACGGTTGGCTACGGCCATATTAGTCCGGATGGCGTTTTAACCAGTGCAGTTGCAGCAGCCGAAGCATTGATTGGGCTGCTCACTTTCGGCATTGCTACCGGTTTATTTTATGGAAGATTCAGCAAACCAAGAGCCTATCTTAAATTTTCAGAGAATGCAATCATTGCACCATACAAAGATATTACTGCATTGATGTTACGGGTAACTCCTTATAAAAATACTACCCTTACCGATGCTGAAGCAAAACTAACCTTTGGGATGACGATTGAAGAAAATGGAAAAATGGTCAATAAGTTTTATCCGCTTGAACTGGAGTTTAAAGTGGCCAATGCATTAACGCTTAACTGGACAATTGTACACCCGATAACAGAAGATAGCCCGTTCTATAATTTCTCAGTTGAGGACTATGCCAATATAAACGGCGAGATCATCGTTTTTATTAAAGCTTTCGACGACATGTTCAGCAACACGGTTGTTGATCGCAGCTCTTACACCTTGAAAGAAGTTGTTGTTGGCGCTAAATTTTTGCCCATGTATCACCGCAGCTCTGCAGGTAGTAAAACTATATTAGAGGTAGAGAAGCTAAACAGTTTTGTGCAAGCAGATGTAAGCTTTGCCTTTGCAACAGCAGAAAAAAAATCCGTCTCCTAAATTAATTTCCTCGTCCTACGGCCCGTCTTACAATATTTATTTTAAACTATTGATGATAACGGCAAAGTCAGCAGCAATCAGGCTTGCGCCTCCTACCAATCCTCCATCTACATCGGGCTGGCCAAAAATGTCTTTGGCATTGTTTGCTTTTACACTTCCTCCATATAAAATCGAAATGCTGTCGGCTACTGCCGCACCGTATTGATTTGCCATTACGCTGCGGATGTGTACATGCATTTCCTGTGCCTGTTCATTACTAGCAGTTTTACCGGTTCCGATTGCCCAGATAGGCTCGTAAGCGATTACAAAGCCGGTTAATTGTTCGGCACTTAAATGAAATAAGCTTTCCTTTAATTGTGTTTCAACAAAACTGTTTTGGGTATCAGCCTCTCTTATTGCTAAAGGTTCGCCACAGCAAAAAATAGATTTCAAACCATTTTCAAAACATAAATCAATTTTAGCAGCCAGCATAGCATGACTTTCATTAAAATATTCACGGCGTTCGCTGTGGCCCAGTATTACATAATCAACCCCAATGCTTTTCAGCATCTCGGCACTTACTTCACCCGTGTAGGCACCACTTTTTTTATCATAACAGTTTTGTGCTGCAACAAAAGCATGTTGCTTTCCGGCCAGTTTGCTTTTTATGCTGACTAAATATGGAAACGGAATTCCAAAAACAGCTTCCTGGTTTTCTTTCAGTTCGTGTGGGGTGGCAATCAGTTCATCTATTAAGGTTTCTGCCTGTTGCAGTGTAAGATTCATTTTCCAGTTAGCTGCTGCAATTTGTTTACGCATATAATTTTCTTTTTAAAATAGTTTGTAAATATCAGTCAAAATTTGTTTTTCCCTGTCAGAAATTGTAAGTCCCTTTAATTTCTTCCAGTTATCAATATCGGTGAAAGCCTTATCCAATTTATATTTTGTGATACCATCCACTCCCCAGCAGAAATTAGAAATAAATTTGGGAGTAAGTCCGGCAGCAAACACATTGCAGCAAATACCAACCATGGTGCCTGTATTAAACGAGGTGTTGATTGCGGCTTTGGAATAGTCGCCCATTAGTAAGCCACCCTTATAACCTGCGCTCACTTCCTGCTGGTCTGCATCCACCCAATACTTTACTTCTCCCGCAGTATTTTTTAAATTGCTGTTGCTGGTACCTGCACCCAGGTTACACCATTCGCCCAATACACTATCGCCTAAATAACCATCATGGGCTTTATTGCTAAATGCAAACAGCACCGAGTTCTTCAATTCACCCCCTACTGTACAAAATGGCCCTACGGTTGTAGCGCCATATATTTTAGTGCCCATTTTAACCACGGCACCCTCGCAAACAGCCACCGGCCCCCGCAGCATACTTCCTTCCATAATAACAGCGTTGTGTCCAATATAGATGGGGCCGTCGTCAGCATTTAGTATGCAGTGTTCCACTTTTGCACCTGCTTCCACAAATATCCCATCAGGTTTAATAAGTTTATTGCTTTTAGAAATGACCTTGCTTTTTCTTCCGGCAGTTAGCAACGCAAAGTCTTCCCGCAATGCCCAGTCATTCAACTGGCATATTTGCCAGGGATAATGAATGGCTTTCACTTCACCGTCAATTTCAACGGACTTTTTAATACTGATCTTATGCAGCCCCACTACTTCTTTAGCAGAGAATTTATATGCAATACCCCCTTCCTTACCTGCAGTAAGAAACTCTCCGTTATTAAGTTTCGTTATTTTGCTAATGATAGCTTTTGTGGGCAGCACATTGGCATGAACCATGACGTAGTCATTTTTACCAATACTTTTTTCAATTTTTACAGATTGCTCATCATCCAGGTAATGATCTTCCCATTTATTGGCAGAAGGAATCTTCAGATATTTTTCCCATTTTTCACGGATGGTTAAAATCCCAATCCGGATATCCTGTATATGGCGGGTATAGGTAAAAGGGTGAAGATTCTCCGGCCTGCAGTACTCTTCTGTAAAGATGATTTTTTGCATGTGGTAAAAATAAGCAAAATAAAAATCCCCCCGGAGAACCGGAGGGACTTAAAGTATAGCCATGAAAAACAAACTTTAAATAAAGATAATGATCTCTATCAGATTATTTTAGCTTTTTTTAGCGTAACGCTTGTTGAATTTATCAATTCTTCCTGCGGTATCTACCAGTACATTTTTACCGGTGTAAAAAGGGTGAGAAGTATTTGAAATCTCCAGCTTAATTACCGGATACTCGTTACCATCTTCGTGGGTTACTGTTTCTCTTGATGCGGCGGTTGAACGGCTTAAGAACTGGGTACCGTTACTCATGTCTTTAAAAACAACCAACCTGTAATTTCCTGGGTGAATTCCTTGTTTCATATTTTTTAAGTTTAGCGCACGGGTTTTGCCGTACAGTTTTTAATAAGGGAACAAAACTAAGCTTTTTAAGTTAAAAACGTTTGAAAAAATGGATAATGTTATAATTGATAATGGATAATGCCTTCTGCCAAAGTTGTTTTCTATATAGAAACCCTGCTTTAATTTTAACAAATTATCAATTATCAATTAAACCTAGCTTTTCATATTGATGTATTGCAGCGCAATTCCCACATCCCAGCTTTTGCTGGCCTGTATAACCTCCTGCAGGTCGTCAATTTTTTTACCCGTAACCCGTATAATATCATCCATAATGGCAACCTGCACTTTAAGGCCGCTGTCTTTTATAATCTTTACGATTTTCTTGGCATCTTCCTGCTTAATGCCGTTTCTTACAGGCACTTCCTTTTTAGTTACTTTCCCGCTGGGAAAAGGTTCTTTACTCAGGTCGTATACTTCAGCAGCCAGGCCCTGTTTCATGCTACGGCTTATCAGCACATCGATGATCTGCTGAATTTTCATATCACTGTCAGCCTCCAGATTTACTTTAAAATCTTTTTTATTAAGGTCAATTACCACGTGAGATCCCTTAAAATCGAAACGGTTGGTAATTTCTTTACTTACGGTGTTGATGGCATTATCCAGAGTCTGCAGATCAACTTTACTTACAAGATCAAATGAAGGCATGGCAGTTGTTTTCACAAAAATATCAAATAATGTTGAATGTAAGAATGGCGAATATCGAATGTTCCCGGAATTAGGTCATACTTTTAATATTCGCACATTAGTTATTCAACATTGTTATTAGTTGCCGCTTTTCACCCTGGTCTGCTCATCACTGGCTCCACTGTTTCTTTTGCTGCTGCTTGCTTTTAGTTTTCCTTTGTTGAACCGATACGTAAAGGTTAAACTAACCGCACGGCTGTCGTTTACATTTTTAAAATCAGCATCTACCGTGCCGTACTTACTGTATCCTTTAAATACACTGCCGGCAAAGATATCTCGTACATTCAACCGGATGCTTCCCTGGTTCTTTAATATCTGCTTGCTTACGCCTGCATTTACCTGTGCCATTGGCTTAATGTAGATCACACCTTCCAGTCCTTTGGTGCGATAGAAGCCACTTAATTCTGCAGCCCAGCCCTTATTGAATTTAAATTGTTGCTGTACCTGCGCCATAAATGTAGTAATACCGATGGATATTTGCTCGTTATTAACCAGCCCCTTAAAATGGTTGTTGTACACATTGGCATAGATGTTACCACTCCACCATTTGGTTATAGATTTGTTGGCGGTAACCTCTAAACCAATCTGGTTAGCACTTGCTATGTTTGCTTTCTTGATATAAGTCTCATTGGTCTGGTCGTTTTGTTCCAGCACCTGCTGAATGATATCATTGGTAGTTGTATAATTTACGGTAGTGGTTAAAAATCCTTTGTAGGTATGGCTCAGCTCAATATTATGAGAGAACTGAGGGCTGATGTTTGGATTACCCTGTTCAAAAGTGTACCTGTCCAGGAAGTGAACAAACGGATTCATATCCTCATAATCAGGCCTTTTAATTCTGCGGCCGTAGTTGATAACAAACTGGTTCTTTTCGTTGGCAGTGTATTGCAGGTAAACTGTAGGAAATAATTGTGTGTAAGATTTTTTGAATTTCGTTTCTGTGTACACAAACCTATCCTCGGTCGCATTAAAAGTGTAGCCTTTTGAAATACCGTTTGAATTTGTATTCTCAACCCTTAACCCAAACTGTGCAGTCCATTTTTTTCCCAACGGCCTGCTGTAGTTTACATAGGCAGCATTAATATTCTCATCATAAATAAAATAATTGCTTCGGCCACTGTCTAAAACTGAGTAGCCGGTTTTCAGGCTGTCGTAACGGGCATTGTTATCATTATTTACAAAGCTGGTTTTAAAACCTGCTGCAAACTTTGCGTCTTTTTTTAAAGGCAAGGTGTAATCAACTTTACCGCTGTATATTTTTATATTGGTAGGCAATGTTGCGTTTAAAACATCAGGTGCCTGCTTAAGGTTACCCATATTATCGTAGTAAGAACTGGTTAGCGGTTGCACACTGGTTGCTTTATACTGTATAAAATCCAGGTCGGCTGAAAGCTCCTGCCCTGCTCTATCCAGCTTGGTTCTGAAATTAAAATTAGAGCTGAAGTTTTTCCACTTTTCCTCGTTTTCGGTACTGGCAGTTGTAATATCTGTTAAGTTATGATTTGGATCGTAGATATAAGTGCTGGTATTGCTCTGCCATAGGCTTGGATTATAAAACCCATTTAACACAACTCCGATAGTTGTATTTTTTGATACCGTGTAATCTACACCTGCTTTTGCACTGTAATTATGATTTTGATTGATCATATCGGTTTGTTGATCAAAAATAGATTTGATGTTTTTAGTATTGGCATCACGAAAATTTCTGATGATATACAATTCCTGGCTGCGATGATTCCGGTTGTAGTTTAGGTTGCTGAAAAAATTCACTTTTTTATTGCGATAGTTAAAACTTAAAGCTTCATTAAAACGAGCGTATCTACCTTGAGTGTACCCGGTTGTTATATTACCATTGTAACCAAACATCTTGTTCTTTTTGGTTTTTATGTTTATAACACCTGCATTACCTGCTGCATCATATTTTGCAGGAGGATTGGTCATAATTTCAATCTGCTCCAACTGGCTGGCAGTCATATTACGCAGCATGTTTGCCAGATCGGGACCACTTAAATAACTTGGCCTGCCATCTAAATAAACAATAACACCTGCTTTTCCCTTCAGGCTGATGTTTCCGTCTTTATCAACAGAAATACCGGGCGATTTTTCCAAAACTTCCAATGCCGTGCTTCCGGTACTGGTAATTGATGCGTCGACATTTACAATAGTTCTGTCAAGCTTTCTTTCAATCAATGGCTTTTTAGCACTTACCGAAACTTCCTTCAAGGCTTTTTCTTCAGGAACCAATTGCAAAACCCCAACATTAGCTGAAAGCGCCGTTGAAGAAATGCCGATTACCTGACTGTAAGATTTTGAATGGCCGATTGAAGTTGCCAGCACCAGGTAATTTCCTTCCTTTACATTTTCGAATGAAAAATTACCGGCATTGTCTGTTACAGCAACTTTAACCAGGCTGGAGTCTTTTGCTTTAAGAAGAGAAACAGAAGCTGCATCAATGATCTTTTGATTACCTCCGTCTTTAATGTTTCCGGAAATTTTGCCTGCGGTTTGGGCGTAGCTGGACATACCAATGGTCATAGCAGCCAGCAGGCTGAAAAATTTGTTCATGGCTATACTTTTTGTTTTTAAACCCGAATGGCTGTCGGGCGTTTTTTTAAATAATCAGTTATATACTTTGATAACTACTTCACAAAAGTAAGTACTATGTGTTGCATAGTACATTGTTTAATACTGAACGGTAAATATCAAGGATATTTGGTTAAATCCCAGTATACGTTAAACAAACCCAAATGTTACAAAGTGAGAAATGAAAGAAATTAGATAGAATTAAGATTTAACTGCGGATCTTCTTTTTACAATGATGATTAAGATAAGGCCAGCCAATACCAGCGAAGCAGATATTAACTCAGCCTGTGTGGGATGAAAACCTAATATAGAATAGGTATTATTTACCCGTATGAGTTCTACAGTAAATCTTTCTATTCCATTTAAAATGAGATAGATACCAAACATAACCCCTGGTGTTGTTATGCGTCTTCTTACAGACCATAATATTAAAAACAGCAAGGTACAAACAACAGTTTCGTAAAACGGCGTGGGGAAAACCGGTTGCGGCAATGCCCGGCAATGTTCTTCGTTGCAGTCCTTAATGCGAACGCCATCCTTGTTTACATTGTGGGGATATGTGTATGCAAAAATCCAGGTTGGTAAAAAAGATGGGCCTTTAAATGACTTGTGGGGTACTTTTTCAAGGCTCTCGTACTTGCGATCGGTCACATAAACCAGGCTGTCTTGTCCGCTGCTACCTTTATCAATTACAGCACCATCTAAATAATAGGCTTTATATTTATTGAGTTGATTCTGATAATCACCAGGCCCGGCTTCCACAACCTTGCCTTCGGCATTAACTACATAAGCGCTGTTAAATACGCCCCAATCACCATCGCCCGATACCTGGCAACCGATACGCCCAACTGCATAGGCAAGCAACAAAGCCAGGCCTGCAGCATCAACCAAATGAATAATTTTTATCCCTTTTTTTGCAGCATACCAGCAAATGGCAATGGCTGCCAGAATTAAACCGCCGTAAAAAGTTAATCCGCTTGCAGAAAATAAACGTCCGATAGGATCTTTTACAAAATCGCTCCAGTTTTCCAGGTTATCAAAAAGTTTGGCGCCTATAATTCCGAAAATCAAACCGAGTATGATGATGTCTCCCACCCTGTCGTGCGGCCAGATACGCACATTGCGTCTTTCAGGCTCCTTTAATTTTTCTTTGTTCTTATCGTACCATTTAAACCATGCTAATAACCCACCTAACAATAAACCGCCAATCAAATTTCCTTGCGTTGAAAATATATAATCCTGCGGATTCACTTCCACAGGCTTGCTGATGAAGAGACCGAAAATTTTATAGCCGAAAATAAAGCCAACAATGCCATTGATGAGTATTTCTAAAATGGAGGCTGGTTTTCCAACGATGATCATTTCTTCCCTTGGCGATAAAAGCCCCTGCTTTTCTTTACGCTGTAATTCTTTACTTAATACAATAGCAGCGGTTACAAAACCCATTGCTACCATTAGCCCGAATGTATTTAAGAAGCTTAATCCGTGCCATTTTACACCGAACCAGTCTTTAAAAATATAGTATAAGTTGGGATACATCTGCCTGTTTGAGGTTTATAAAATTCGGACTGCAATATACTGATTCGCACAATATTACTGAATTAAAGCTGCGAAGTATAAAGTATTGAAATTATAATACAAAGCCTCCCGTTTATACAGGAGGCTTTTATGGTACTTACTAATTAATGCTACTAATTACAATGTTGCTCAAATGCGCCAATCAGGTTCTCTGCAATCATTTGTGCACTGCGGCCTTCAATGTTATGGCGCTCAATAAAATGCACCAGTTTGCCATCTTTAAATAAAGCAATGGCTGGCGATGATGGCGGGTAAGGCATTAAATGCTCTCTTAATTTATTTACCGCTTCAATATCAAAACCGGCAAAGCTGGTAGTAATATGGTCTGGCTTTTTTGGGGTGTTATGCACCGCCATCAATACACCCGGCCTTGCAGTACCGGCGCTGCAACCGCAAACTGAATTGATCATTACCAACGTAGTGCCTTTTTCGGCCAGTGTATTTTCAACCGCTTCGGCAGTTAACAATTCAGAAAATCCGTTTTCTGTTAACTCTTCTTTCATTGGAATTACTATTTCTTCTGGATACATATCTTTTACTTTTTTTAGAGTGTAAAATTACATACTTCCGTCAAAAAATGCGCAGCAACTTTAATAGTATTCCCAATATCGAAATTATAAAAATAAGCCATTATGTCATTATGTATTTCAAAAAAAGTCATTATGTCGTAAAAATTATGGTATTATTGAAATTTTGTCCGAAAAAATGGGCTGGAATACTATTTGAACACAGTATTTCAGCAATCAAGATTTTAAAACTTAAAAAATATAGTTATGACACTCGTAAAAGTTAACAGCCCAATGAACAAAACTTTTGATGGTTTGATGAATGAATTATTTAATGAATTACCGGTGAACTTCGGTAAATCTATCAGGGAAGATGTATTGCATTTTCCGCCTGCGAACATTGTTGAAAAAGCAGATTTGTATAAGATTGAACTGGCAGCACCTGGAATGGATAAAGCAGATTTTAATGTAAAATTAGACAGTAAGATTTTAACCATCAGTGCCGAAAAGAAAACAGAAGCCACGGCAGAAAATGAAAAAATGATCCGTAAAGAGTTTGGTTATAAATCTTTTAAACGCAGTTTTACACTGGATGAAAAGATTGATGCAGCCAACATTACAGCTAAGTACGAAAACGGAATTTTAACCCTGGAGCTTCCTAAAAAAGAAGAAGTGAAAGGCGGAGCAAAAGAAATTACTATTCAATAAGCATAGTTTTTTTCATAGATATACAGTTGGTTTGGTTCCCGGTAAAACGGGAGAAAGTCCCTCTTATTCTTAAGAGGGGCTTTTCTTTTATAGCACAAGGAAATTGTTTTGCCTACGACAAAAAGGAGATTGCCACAAAGTACAATGTATTCCCTTCGGGAATAATTATTTGCCACAGAAGCGCAGAAACACGGAAAAATACACGTGCAATTCTGTGCTTCTGCGCTTCTGTGGCAATCTCAAAATCCACGCATTAGA
Organism: Chitinophagales bacterium; assembly: GCA_038204855.1. Lineage (GTDB taxonomy): Bacteria > Bacteroidota > Bacteroidia > Chitinophagales > Chitinophagaceae > Ferruginibacter. Next base: position 29,127 of record JBBRCM010000010.1, on the reverse strand, counting down.
TTTCCTGTTATTCGCAGTTATTTTTTCTCCGGGTATCCAGTATGTATTGTATTTTCCACTCGTTATTTAATCTTACCAACTGAAACGAGTTTACACCGCAGCTATAAAATTTACCGTTAAAGTATAATTTAAAAGGCGTCCACATAGCCGCCATCGGGCCATCAATTTTAAGATCTTTAAAAACAATTTGTTCATCTGCTGCACCAGGAGGTATGGTGGCAATAATTTTTGCAAAATCATCGGGGCTGTCAGTAGTTATGATTGTTTTCCCTTCTTTGCTTTTACCAAAAGTCTGCATAAAAGCTGTTTCAGTAAAACATGCTTTTACCATAGCAGTGTCGCTATTTTTCATTCCGGTAAACATTTTATTGATAACCGCTTTTATGGAATCTTCAGCATTTTGGGCATGAACTGTGTAGCTTGTAATTAAGGTTGATAAAAGCAATAACAGCAGGTATTTATCAAGTTTGCTTTGCATGATTGTTTTTTTGGTGCACATAAAAATAGGCAACACAAAGTTTGCCTATAATAAAATTACATGAGTGGTTACGCACTATTTATATCCCAAAATCTTCAACATACTTTGCGAAGTTTGTTCTTTTGCATAAACCCATTCAATCAACTTGCCGCTTTTATCTCTTTCAATTATCACATGTTTGGGCGAAGGGATGAGGCAATGTTTGATACCCCCATAACCGCTTATCTGATCCTGGTAAGCACCTGTGTGAAAAAAGCCAACATACAAAGGTTCTTTATTACTCTCCAGCTTTTCTTCGTTGGTGGTTTTCACTTTGGGTAAAAACACTTCATTTATATGTTCTTCACTGTCGTAGTAATCATGTCCATCGCAGGTTATACCGCCTAAAACCACCCGCTGGTATTCGTTATCCCATTTGTTGATTGGAAGCATCAGGAATTTTTCGCCAATGCCCCATGTATCGGGCAGTGTGGTAATAAAAGAAGAATCGATCATGTACCAGGTCTCCCGGTCGTTTTGAATTTTTTCGCCAATAACACTGTAGATATGCGCCATGCTTTCGCCAACCGTATAACTTCCAAACTCCGTGTAAATATCTGGCATTTGTACTTTAGCTTTTTTACAGGCTGCTTTAATATTACCAACAATTTCATTTATCATAAACTGGTAATCGTAATTAAATCCCAGCGAGTGCTTGATAGGAAAACCACCCCCGATATTTATTGAATCCAATTCAGGACATATCTTTTTTAACTGGCAATACAGTGCTATACTTTTTTGCAGCTCACTCCAGTAGTAAATATCATCCTTAATGCCTTTGTTTAAAAAGATGTGCAACATCTTTAATTGAAACTTATCTTCATACCCTTCAATCTCATCTACATAAAATGCCAGCACATCTTTTGCTTTTATTCCAAGCCTGCTTGTATAAAACGGAAAGGAAGGTTCTTCTTCAGCAGCTATGCGTATGCCGAGTTTAAAAGGTTCGCCAGTGCGGATATTGCGCTTGTACATGCTCAGCTCTTCTTTATTATCCAGCACTGGAATTACATTTTTAAACCCGTCATTTATGAGTTTTGCAATACGGCTGGTATAATTTTTTTGCTTAAACCCGTTGCAGATGATATGAATATCCTTGGTAAGTTTTCTTTTTTTATACAACGAATTGATGATGTCAATATCGTAAGCATACGATGTTTCCAGGTGTATATTATGCTTTAGTGTTTCTTCAACAATAAAACTAAAATGAGAGCTTTTGGTGCAATAGCAATAATGATATTCTCCTTCGTACTTATGTTTCTTAATAGCATTGGCAAACATCTTTTTCGCCTTATTTATCTGCATCCCTATTTTGGGTAGGTAAGATACTTTTAAGGGGGTACCGTGTTTATCAATAAGCGCTTTTATATCCACATCATTGTATTGCAAATATTCGTCCTTCAGTTTAAAATCTTCCTGCGGAAAATTGAAAGTTTGCTGTACAAGGCTATCGTAAGTATTATTCATTAAAGGTGCACCGTTTTTTAGGTTAGATATACTTCTGCAAAAGTAACTTAATGCGATATATCAACTGCATAAAAAAACCGGTAGCGATAAAATCACAACCGGTTTTTATTATCTCATACAGCAGATTACTTTACTGAATCTATTAATTTCTTAAATGTTTCCGGCTCATTCATGGCCAAGTCTGCCAAAACCTTGCGGTTAAGATCAATCCCTTTAACAGCTAATTTGTTGATGAACTGGCTGTAAGTCATGGTGCCCTCTTCCCTTACAGCTGCATTAATACGTGCAATCCATAAAGTGCGGTATTCACGCTTTTTTAGTTTACGGCCAACGTAACTGTACGTTAACCCTTTTTCCATTACGTTTTTGGCAACGGTGTATACATTTTTACGCTTACCATAGTATCCTTTGGCAGCTTTTAAGATTCTTTTGCGGCGGGCCCTGCTGGCTACTGCATTTACTGAACGTGGCATATCTTAATTTTTTTAAAGTTAATTGTTGTTTTTCCGGTTCCGGGCTTATTTCATTCCCAATAATCTTTTTACAAAATGTGTGTTGGCATCACTAACAACACCCATCTTACGCATATTACGTTTGCGTTTGGTAGATTTCTTTGTTAAAATGTGACGTTTGAAAGCTTTTTGGAACATGATTTTACCGGTACCGGTAACTTTAAAGCGCTTTTTGGCGCTGCTGTTGGTTTTAACCTTTGGCATTACATAACTGTTTTTAGTTACTCCCTACTGGCGGTTCCGAAACTACGGGACACTTGTTGAGCCTTGTGGGAAATGTCTGAAAGAGACGTATTTATCTCCTTCGGGCGGCAAAGGTAGGGGAAAGCATGGAAAATTGTTCCAATTTTGGGAAGTTTTTTGACCGGGCCTTTGAACTGCTATTAAGCTTCAGTGGCACTCTTTTACAGCACAGCTTTATTGGGCTTTTATCAAAGCGTATCAAAACTAAGATAACCTACTCATCCATTCCTTCCCCACTATCAACCGTTTTACTAGAATTTTTCACCATCTGGTTAACCGTATCAATCTCTGTAGTTGTAAAATATCGCCACTTGCCGGGGGGCAGGTTGGTTAATGTAATGTTCATAATGCGGGTGCGTTTCAGGCTTTCTACATTATACCCAAGTGCCTCACACATACGGCGTATCTGCCGGTTAAGGCCCTGCATTAAAATTATCTTAAACCGGTTTGGGCCTTCCTGTTTTACAAAACATTTTTGGGTTACTGTACCCAAAATGCGAACGCCATTACGCATTTTTTGTATAAAATCCAATGTTATTGGCTGGTCGACAGTAACCATGTATTCTTTTTCGTGTTGGTTACCGGCACGCAATATTTTATTCACAATGTCGCCATCGTTGGTTAAAAATATCAGCCCTTCGCTTCGCTTATCTAACCGGCCAATGGGGAATATCCTTGTTTTGTAATTTATAAAATCAATGATATTTGTCTTATCTTTTAAATCGGTAGTGCAGGTAACGCCTTTAGGTTTGTTGAATGCCAGGTAAACAGCGGTTTTCTTTTTTTTACCTATTGGCTCTCCATCCACATGCACTACATCATTTTCCTTTACCCTGTTGCCTTTCATGGCTTCTATGCCGTTGATGGTAACACGGAGTTGCTCAATGTATTTATCGGCTTCCCTGCGGCTGCAGAAGCCTGTTTCGCTGATGTATTTGTTGAGGCTGGTATCCATGCTGCTGCAAAAATAAAAAAAGGGAAGCAAGAACTTCCCTTAAATCTTTTATCCTTTTAATACTATAATCTATCTGCTTCCTGTTGTTTTCTTTTAGAGAGTTTTGCTTTGGGCGCAAACATCACCAGCATCCTTTTACCTTCCATTTTTGGCAGGCCTTCAAGTGCACCCACATCTTTTAAGCGATCGGCAAATTTCAATAATAATATTTCGCCTCTTTCTTTAAACATAATGGCACGGCCTTTAAACTGAACGTGGGCCTTAACTTTATCGCCATCACTCAAAAATTTTTCGGCGTGTTTTACTTTAAATTCAAAATCATGATCATCAGTGTTGGGTGTAAAACGAATCTCTTTAACCTCGCTGGTTTTCGATTTCGCTTTCATCTCCTTCTTCTTCTTCTTCTCTTCGTAAAGGAATTTATTGTAGTCGATTATTTTACAAACCGGTGGCTTGGCACCTGGAGAAATTTCTACAAGATCGAGTTCCTGCTCTTTTGAAATTTTAATTGCATCAGCAAGTGAGTAAACACCGGGTTCTAAATTTTCGCCAACCAAACGCACTTCCAGTGCTCTTATCATGTGGTTGGTACGGTGTTCCTGTTGTTGTTCTTTTTTAAAGCGGGGGTTAAAGGTTCCCCGGGGTCTTGGTGGAAATGCCATTTATTATTTTTAGTTTATAATGTTGTTTGTGCCTATCAAAATTATGTTTTATTGCAGACAAGCTATTAGCAATATATTTATAAATTGTTATCAATCCAAATTTTAGCTGTAACCTATTTCACTTCATTCGCTTATCCCAATACCCTGTCTTTTATTTCTGTGGTAATTTCCTGCACAAACTCATCAACCAGTTTAACGCCTAAATCACCTTTACCCTGCCTGCGAATGGCAACTTTTCCTTCATTCATTTCCTTTTCTCCTATTACCAGCATATAAGGCACTTTAGCTATCTCTGTATCACGTATCTTCCTGCCAACCTTTTCACTCCTGTCATCAATCTCAGCACGAATATCAGCTTTTTTAAGCGTATCCAGAATTGTATTTGCGTAATCCATAAATTTATCGCTGATAGGCAGTATTTTAACCTGCAGCGGAGCCAGCCATGTTGGGAATTTGCCGGCATAATGTTCCAGCAAAAATCCGATTAACCTTTCATGCGTGCTCAGCGGTGCACGGTGAATAATCAGCGGCACTTCGGGACTGTTATCTTTATTGGTAAAACTTAATTTAAAACTACGCCCCTGCGCAAAATCAACCTGGTTGGTTGCCAATGTAAATTCACGGCCTATGGCACTCCATATCTGCACATCAATTTTTGGGCCGTAAAAAGCGCCTTCGCCTTTAACTTCCACATAGGGGATATTGCTTTCAATCAAAACGCTTCTCACAAGCTCCTCTGTTTCTAACCAAAGTTCAGGTTCGTTCACATATTTCTGTCCCAATTTTTCGGGATCGTGCAAACTCAGTCGCATCACATATTTCTCAATACCAAATATTTTAAAATACTTCTGGTACATATCGTTTACAGCCCTGAACTCCTGTGCAAACTGTTCTTTGCTGCAATAAATATGGGCATCGTTCATGTGCAGGCAACGCACCCGCATCAGTCCAAATAATTCGCCACTTTGCTCGTAACGGTAGCAGGTTCCATACTCTGCAATCCTGAATGGCAGGTCTTTATAGCTTTTAGGCTCAGCATCAAATATTTTATGATGATGCGGACAGTTCATCGGTTTTAAATAATATTTTTCTCCATCCATTTCCATGGGCGGAAACATACTATCGGCATAATACGGTAAATGCCCGCTGGTTAAATACATACTTTCTTTGGCAAGATGCGGAGTAACCACTCTTTTGTAACCGGCTTCTTTTTCGGTTTGTTTGGCCAGGTTTTCCAACTCTTCAATAATGACAGTACCGTTGGGCAACCATAATGCCAAGCCAGGCCCTACCTCATCATTAAAAGTAAATATACCCAGCTCTTTACCCAGTTTACGATGGTCCCTTTTTTTCGCTTCTTCCAGCATCAATACATATTCATCCAGTTCTTTCTGATCGGGAAAAGTAACACCATAAATACGGGTAAGCTGTTTATTTTTTTCATCGCCTTTCCAATAAGCACCGGCAATGCTGGTTAGTTTAATGGCTTTTATAAAACCAGTATTGGGTATATGTGGGCCACGGCATAAATCTGTAAATGCCCCTTGTGTGTAAAAAGTAATTTCTCCATCTGTTAAATTACTCAAAAGGTCCAATTTATATTCATCGCCTTTTTCGGAAAAATACTGAATGGCATCGGCTTTGGGCATTGCCTTACGCAGGTAAGGATTTTTTTGCTTTGCCAGTTCGTTCATCTTCTTTTCAAGGGCAAGCAAATCTTCTTCAGTAATTTTTTTATCGCCCAAATCCATATCGTAATAAAAACCTTTTTCAATGGCCGGGCCTACCCAGAATTTTACGCCGGGAAAAGCACCTTCTACAGCCTCTGCCATTAAGTGTGCCGATGAATGCCAGAAAGTTGCTTTACCTTCTGCATCATCCCAGGTAAGTAATTTAAGAGAGGAATCGGTATTTATTGGCCGATGCAGATCCCACACTTCGCCGTTAATGCTTGCTGCCAAAACTTTCCTGGCAAGGCCTTCGCTGATTGATTTTGCTACATCAAATGCAGAACTTCCATGCTCGTATTCTCTTACTGCTCCATCGGGTAATGTTATCTTTATCATATCTTTATTTAACAAGTCATTGCTCATTTGTCACTGAGTCATTGATCATTGCTTATTAGGCATAAGCAGCTATTCTAATACTCTAAAATTACCAATGACAAATGGCTAATCACTAATTTTAATTTGCAAATTTAACTAACTATTAGCTATATAAAAATTTATCTAAAATATCTTTGCAGGGATGAAGAAAATTGTATCACTAATCTTATTTGCTTTTCTCTCAGCGAGTCTTTCGGCTCAGGATTTTACCGGCCAGTGGAAAGGAGAATTTATAGACAAGAGCACTTCTTTTACCGGCTGGGGCGGCGACCGCTGTGAGTATGTGCTGGAGCTGGAATGCAGCGGTACAAAAGTTACCGGTTATTCCTACACTTACTTCAGCGATGCAGGAAAACGATATTATACCATCTGTAAATTAAGTGGAACGGTTGATAAAGCAAGCAAATCGGTTGAGGTAAAAGAAATAGAGCGTACTAAAACGAATGTACCGGTAACAATTCGTAACTGTTTTCAGATACACCGTCTTACCTACTTTCAAAAAAGCGATGAACAATCGCTTGAGGGTAGCTGGGTACCGGTGCCAAGCCAGCAGGGCGATTGTGGCTTTGGAACAACCATTTTAAGACGTAGGATTTTACAAAAGAACCCTGCTTTTTTAAATAATCCAGTCACCAAATCAAACCCGGTTATAAAACCTAAAACCACGCCACCGGTTGTTGTAAAAAAACAAACAGTTACTTCAACAGTAAAAACGGCTCCTAAAAAAACCTCCCCTCCTCTGGCAGTTAAAGTTCAACCTAAAAAAACCACAGCGCCTGTAGTTAACGCAGAAGTAAAAAAAGTAACAGAAACCCCTCCTGTACAAAAGGAAGTTGTCACTAATAATTTACCAACGCCACCACATGTTATAAAAACAGAGCCCCAGCAAAATAAAGTTTTGGATGACTCCTACAAAAAACGCAACAGCGATTTGATAAAAACCATTGAAATTGATAATAATAGTTTTACTGTTGATCTATATGATAATGGAGAAATTGATGGTGATAGCATTTCTTTATTTTTTAATGGAAAGTTGCTGTTATCTCACAAGCGTCTCAGCGATAAAGCAATAAGGCTTACACTGGATGTGGATGACACTCAGAATGTAAATGAACTGATTATGTATGCCGAAAATCTGGGAACCATCCCTCCCAACACCGCTTTAATGGTTATAAACGACGGTGATAACCGATACGAAGTGCGTATTTCATCTGATCTGCAAAAAAGCGGGGTCATCAGATTCATACATAAGCCAAAAACAAAGCAATAAAATAAACGGTTGAGCGTTATTCTTTCAACCAATATTTTATTACCGATGAAAACTACTTATACCTCCATGCTGCTAATAGCAGGTTTATGTTGCCTTTCAATCTTCAATAATTCATGTGCCAAGGCCGATACCAGCACCAGTTTGCCCAAAGAACAGCAGGTGGTAGGTGAGTGGGTTATAAACCGTGTTCAACTTAAGATATTTCAGAATGGTGTGTTTGTAAAAGATACCATCATAAAATCTGCACCCAAGCCCAAAAATTTTGTAAAATTTGGTGCTGATGGAACATTTGAATACAAACTCAACAGCACTACTTCTGATTTAGGTACTTACGAATTTGCCGGATCTGGCAAACTCGTAACAAATTCTTCTCCAAAAAGTTATGACTGGACAATGATTACCCTGACTGATGTATTATTTACTTTGGTCTCCAAAGGATCTGACCCTGCATTCCCGGGTGCTTATGTGGAGCGGTATCAAACATTCACACGCTAACCCTTTAACGTTAATATTTAATTTGAAAATGCATCAGTTTTAATGCTGATGCTTTTTTATTTTTATAATTTCACGTTCCAGGTAATAGATGGTATCACGGGAAATAAAGAAACCTGCTTGGCCTGTATTTCCAATGTTCCGTTAAACGGGCTTCCGGTTTGATCGAAGTAAACGAAGTAAGGATTTTTACGGTTGTATAAATTGTAAACACTGAACACCCATTCGCTTTTCCACTTGCGTTTCAGGTTTTTCTTCGGGGTCATAATTGCTGCAAAATCCAGCCGGTGATAAGATGGTAACCGATATTCATTAATACGGCTGTATTGTTGGGTAAGTATTCCTCCAACAATATAAAAACGTTGGGGTAACGTTACGGCATTACCCGAACCAAAAACAAAGGAGGCTGATAATTTCCATTTTTTATTTAGTTCATAAATGGCCACAACACTCATATCATTCCTGCGGTCGTATTTAGCAGGGTATTTTTCGCCAAAGTTTAAAGTCGGAAATTTACGCCAGGTCCAGCTTAATGTATAGCCAGCCCAGCCGGTTAAACGGCCCTTGGTTTTATTCACAAAAAACTCTGCTCCATAGCTCCATCCTTTACCAAAGGCAAAATGATTTTCTGTATCATCCAGGCTGCTTGGCACGTAGCCTTCTTCGTATTCAATTTGGTTTTGCATTTGCTTGTAATACAACTCTACGGATGTTTCATACATATTGTCCTTAAAATTTTTAAACAATCCTGCGGCATACAACCAGCTTATCTGTGGTTTCACTTTATAGGTGCTGGGTACCCAAATATCTGTGGGTAAAGTAGTACCTGCATTACTTACCAGGTGAATGTATTGCAGGTTACGGGTAACAGATGCTTTTACAGAAGTTTCATCATTTAGCGCATAGCGCATAGTAAAGCGTGGCTCAAGACCGCCATAAGTCTTAACAGCTTTGCCCTTTCCAAAAACGGTGCTGTCGGTGCGGTTGCCATTGTCGTCAGTCTGGTAAATTTTATACGGGCCTGTCTGTTGAAACCAACTGTATCTTAAGCCGATATGAACTTTCATTTTTTCATTTATCTCCCAATCATCCTGTACATAAACAGCCGCGTCATGGGCAAATTTTAACTGTGCATTATTAGGCGTAAAAACTGTGGTATCCTGCTTGCCGCTTAATACAGAGGGTGTGAATCTATGATAGGTGTAAATGCCGCCGAACTTCAGTTTATGTCCGGTATATGGATACAGGTCAAAATCCTGCTTCAGGCTTAAATCCCTGATTCCCGATGCCAGTTTCAATTGAAAATCATTTTGCACGGCATTGAAAGAAAAATTATAATCGTTATAAACGGCGGTAGTATTACCAAACAGTTTATTATTAAACACATGGTTCCAGCGTAGCGTTCCCGTGCTGTTGCCCCAGGGAATATTAAATTTTAAACTCTGTTTGCCATTCACATAATCAAAAACATCACGCCCGAAGTAACCACTCAGGTAAAGCCTGTCCTTATCAGAAAAAATATAGTTCATCTTTGCATTCAGGTCATAAAAATAATAACCACTGCCTTTAAACTGGCTGCCCGATTTTATAAATGATTTTGCAATGGCATCAATATATGTACGTCGGGCCGAAACAATAAAAGAAGATTTATTTTTTCTGATTGGCCCCTGCACAGAAAGCCGTGATGCGATAACGCCTATCCCTGCATCTACCTGAAATTTTTGATTGTTGCCTTCCTTCATTGAAATATCCAGCACACTCGATAGTCGTCCCCCGTACTGCGCCGGCATACCGCCTTTAATAAGCGTTACGTTCTTTATAGCATCTGAATTAAAGATGGAGAAAAAACCAAAGAGATGACCGGTGTTATAAACCGGTGCATCATCCAACAAAATTAAATTCTGGTCTGGCCCGCCACCACGTACATAAATACCTGCACTTCCCTCTCCTGCATTGCGTACGCCGGGTAAAAACTGGATGGTTTTAAGCAAGTCAACTTCGCCCAAAAATGCAGGAATAGCTTTTATCTGCTCGATGGGCAATGTAAACTTCCCCATTTGCGCATTCTTAACATTGGCATCTCTTTTTTTAGAAGATACCACCACTTCTTCGGCTAAATATGCTTTTGTCAAAACATCAAAATTAATTTTTGTATCGGCCCGCAGATCAATTGAAACAGCTTTTATGCGATACCCAACAAAAGTACAGATCAGAATATACTTTCCTTCATCCAATGTAATGGAATAAAAGCCATACAGGTTACTGCTGATGCCTTTTGTTTGCCCTTGTACAGCAATGGTGGCCCCAATCAGGGTTTCACCATTCAGTGAATCTTTGATGTAACCGCTGATGGTGTATTTATGTTGCGCAGATCCGGCTAAAGCAGCCAGTAAAAACAGAAATACAAAAAAAGATATTTTCATAGTGCGTAAACTTAATTCCTGTAAAGCAGACCGGTGACCGGTTACTTTGCTTTGATCGTGTCTTTTATACTGCCGCAGTGTAGCATAGTAGCTTTAAATTCAGGGTGCTTTTTTCCGAGGTAAGGATTAACCACTTCTGCTGTTTTACTTACCCAGTTGGCTTCTTTATCATCGCCGAAAGCCATGGGGCAGTTTTGCCAGTACATTTTATCACCTTCGTAATTTATTATTTTAAAAAATGGGTACAGATTTTCGGATACCATACTGAAATCCTTACGCATTTCCAGCAGGCTGGTCTGCACCAATATGTCTACAGCATTACTTTTAATGCCGTCGAAAGTTCCCATAGCTACGTCGTAAATATTGGAAGTATCCTTTTTTAATTCAACCATATGGATTGAATCAAGTAATTGTACAAATTTTTTGGCGGCAACTTTAGCCTTTGCAGTATCTGCATCCACAAAAGCAGATGACATTTCAAAATAGGCATTCATGGCTGCATTAACCGACAGGTTAAATGTATCTGAATGTCTTTTTAAAGTAAGCGCTTCCTGTTTTGGGCCGCTATTACCCCCACCCGCTTTACTGAACATATACCAGTAATATCCTGCAATTCCCAGTATCAGAACCAATAAACCCAAAAATACTTTTTTCATTTTCTTTGATTTTGTGCAAAGCTAACTACTCATTAAAGATATCAACGCTGTAAACCCAATAATTTTAGAGATTAAAACATGAATTGGGCTTTAAGGTCCGATATTCGTTATTTTTGCCGCTTTATAAACCGCTTCGAAATTTTTTTATGCTTTTAGGATTACAAAATGTAACGTTTGAATTTGGCGCCCGTACCATTGTGGAAGATGCAACCTGGCATATACAACCCAATGAACGGATTGGTTTAATTGGCTATAATGGTACAGGAAAATCTACTTTGCTAAAAGTATTAACCGGCCAGTACAGCCCTGCAAAAGGAACGGTTGAAAAAGGACGTGAAACCACCATTGGCTTTTTACACCAGGACCTGCTGGGATTTGATACGGAAGATTCTATCCTGGAAGTGGCGATGGGGGCTTTTGAAAGAGTGAAACAACTGGAAAAAGAACTGGAATTGTTAGGCCACGAACTGGAAAGAACCGGTGACGAAAGCCTGGCAAATAAATATGCCGACCTGTTGCACGAAATGGAAGTGCTGGATGGCTACAGCATACATCATCGTACAGAAGAAATTTTACAGGGTCTTGGTTTTGCCAATGCCGATCTGGGAAAGCAGTATAAAAATTTTAGTGGAGGTTGGCGCATGCGGGTGCTTTTAGCAAAAATGATTTTAATGAATCCCGATGTGCTGCTGATGGATGAGCCTACCAATCACCTGGATCTGCCAAGTATTGAGTGGCTTGAAAAATACCTCATCCATTATCCCGGAGCGGTGGTAATTGTATCTCACGACCGTTTCTTTTTAGACAGGATGGTAAATAAGATTGTAGAACTATACCAACGGGAATTGCATTTTTACACGGGCAATTATAGTTATTACGAACAGGAAAAAGCGCTGCGTATTGATATGCAGCAGAAGGCTTACGAAAATCAGCAGGATTATATTCGGCAGAACGAACGCTTTGTTGAACGCTTTAAAGCAAAAGCCAGCAAAGCCGCTGCTGCACAGAGTATTGTTAAGCGCCTGGAAAAATTAGACCGCATTGAAAATGTAGAACTGGAGCGCCCTAACATGCGTATTAATTTTGCTATTGATAAAACACCGGGCAAAATTGTAGCTACGCTGAAGCATGTAAGTAAGAGTTTTGGCACAACAAAAATTCTGGAAGATACCGGTGCAGAAATAGACCGTGGTGATAAGATTGCTTTGATTGGTGCCAATGGAAAAGGAAAATCTACCTTACTAAGAATTATTGCCGATACCGAACCTTTTTTTGGGGAGCGTGAATGGGGACATAATGTTGAAGAATCTTTTTATGCCCAGCACCAATTGGAGGCATTAAACCAGAACAATGATGTTTTGGAAGAATTGAAAGAAGCCCGCAGCGGAAAAAATGACCTGGAATTAAGAAGTTTACTGGGCGCTTTTTTATTTAGTGGCGAAGCTGTTGAAAAGAAAATTAAAGTGTTAAGTGGAGGAGAAAAAGCGAGGGTTGCATTGGCAAAAACAATTGCCAGCAAAGCCAATTTTTTAATGTTGGATGAACCTACTAACCACTTAGACATTCACTCAGTTGATTTATTGGTGGAATCTTTAAATAAGTATGAAGGCACCATCGTTTTAGTAAGCCACGACAGGTATTTTATAAGCCGTATTGCCAATAAAATATGGGATATAGAAGATTATAAAATACGGGAGTTTAAAGGCACTTATGCCGAATACGAAGACTGGAAAGAAAGAAAAGAAAAAGCAGATGCTGCTTTATTAAAAGCAGAAGCGGCCAGCGCACAGCTTCCTTCGGATAAGCAATCAGTAAAAGAAGCAGTTACTAAAACAGAACAACCAAAACCGGTAAACCAGCCAATCGTTAATAATCAAACAAGCGGTATCGATAAAGAATTAAAAAAGGAATTGAACAAACAGAAAAACCTTTTTAAACAAGTTGAAGAAAAGATTGCAGAGCTTACTAAAAAGAAAGCACAACTGGAACTAGACCTGGCATCACCTGATGTATATGGAGATAAAAATAAATTTCTACAAACAGAAGCAGCCTACAATAACGCAGCAGTTGAATTAAAAAAGGCAAATACAGAATATGAAATTGTTTTTGAAAAGCTGATGGAACTGGAAGAGAAGATCTGAACAAAAGACATTTGCGTTTTTCTTCAAAAGCGAAATGGGTTATAATAAATAAATCCCTCTGGTTTTCCAGAGGGATTTTTGTTTCATACTTCAGTTGGTTTCGGTGGTGTTAGTTTGTTATTTTAGTGTTTCAGCGTTTATAAACAGATATGAGTTAAAACAAAAATCCCCCCGATTACTCGGAGGGATTTTTTATAGTTTTAAGAAACTATTAATAGTTGCTCAATGTCATTTCTACTCTTCTATTTGAAGCACGTCCTTTAGCAGTTTTGTTATCAGCAACTGGTTTGGTTTCACCATAACCGGTTGAATTTAAACGGCTATCAGAAATACCTTTGCTAACCAGATATGCTTTTACAGAAGCAGCTCTCCTGTCAGATAGATCCATATTGTACTCGTCTTTACCCTGATCATCTGTATGACCATCGATCTGTACTTTAAAGCTTGGATTTTCGTTTAAGATAGTTACTACATCATTCAAACGCTTGTTAGACTGTGCTAATAATTTATCGCTAGCAGTTGCAAAGAATACATTCTTAGCAGCTAAGTTAACACGCTTGATAATTTCTTCGTTGATTACAGGGCAACCAAAGTTAGAAGCGGGACCTTTTTCGTTGATACACTTATCTTCTTCATCGTTTACACCATCCCCATCAGTATCAGGAATAGGACATCCTTGATAACGTGCAACACCTGGAACATCTGGACATTTATCAACTTCATCATTGATACCATCTTTATCCCTGTCAGGAATAGGACAGCCTTGATAACGGGCTAAACCTGGCACATCCGGACATTTGTCTTCTGCATCAGTAATACCATCACCATCTCTATCAGGGCAACCCTGTAAAGAAGCAAGACCCGCAACATCAGGACACTTATCATCAACATCCAAAACGCCATCACCGTCTCTGTCTTTTGGAGGTTCAACAACTGGTGGTGGTGGTGGTGGAACAACTTTTGGTTTTTCCTTCCCAATATTTTGAGCAATACCAAATGAATAAAAAAGATTATCTCCAACGTTAGTTGTCTTAGTAGTTATATCCCATCTGTATTGGGCCTGTGCAAATAAGTAAGTAAGGTTGTTTAAGTTACACTGTAAGCCAAGACCTGCAGGAATGTAAGCACCCAGTTTATTGGTATAATATCCACCGCCAATACCAGCAGTTAAGAAAGGGTTAAACAATGCCTTATCTGGAAAAAAACGAAAATTCAATGTAGGTTCTAATTCAACTCCAAATTCAGTTTTATTAGATAAACCTGTGCGAATTGCACGATAATCACGGAGACTACCGTTCACTTTTATAGCAACATCTAACCTTGAAGTAAGACCTTTCCAATATGACAAAGAAATTCCTTTGGTCATATCTCTAAATGTACTGTAAACTTTTCCTGTAATAGGATCTTTAATACCCAAAGGGGCATTAAAATCCTGCAAATTAAAATGTAAACCGAATAGAGGTCCCTTTTTATCTCCATTTCCCATCTTCATTTTAGATTTTTGAGAAAAGGCACTTGTGGCTAAAAGGGATAATGCCAGAATTAGTGTTAGTTTTTGTTTCATAAACTTTAATTTTATTAAAATTTTTTTATCTGAGTTATGTGCAAATATAATGTTAAATTAATGGAAAGGCAAAATTTGTAACTATTTTTATTATTTATGCTAAAATAGTTAAAATCAAACCTTTACCAATTTCCATCTACCCTTCCTGAATATCTGGATACTTACAATTGCCAGAACCGATTCTGCCGCTCCGATAGCTATATAAACACCGGTTGGACCCATTTTTAAAAATTTTGCCAATAGCCAGGCCAAAGGAATCTGAAATAGCCAAAAAACAAAAAGGTTTATATAGGTTGGTGTTCTTGTATCTCCCGCTCCATTAAAGGCCTGGCTAATGATCATGCCGTAGGCAAAGAAAACGTAACCGATTGCTAATATGTGTAGACATTCAGTACCGGCAATAATGGCATCGTTGTCGTTAGTAAAGAATCGCATCAGGTTAGCTCCAAATACAAAAAGTACCACAGCAACAATGGCGAAAAAACAAAAAGCGATAAATGCTGTTCTCCACACCGATTTTTCGGCCCTGTCGGGTTGGTTGGCGCCAAGGTTTTGCCCCACCAGTGTTGCAGCAGCATTGGCAAGCCCCCACGCCGGTAAAATGGTAAAAATGCAAATCCTGATTGCGGTACCATAACCAGAGACAGCAGCGGTACCCGATTCTGCAATTATCCGGGCTAAAAATATCCAGCTACAACTGCCAATGATGAACTGAAACATACCGCCGGCAGAGGTTTTCAGGATACTCCGCATTAATTTTATCTTCACCATAAATTGATTGGCTGCAAGCTTAATTAATGATTTGCCATTGAATAAATAATAAAACTGCAGCAACACCGCTATTGATCTTCCGGTAGTGGTTGCAACCGCTGCACCTGTTACACCCATTTTTGGAAAAGGCCCAATACCCAATATCAGCAAAGGATCCAGCACAATATTGATGGCATTTGCCAGCAGCAGCACACGCATGGCAATAGAGGCATTGCCTGCTCCACGAAAAATGGCATTGTTGATGAAAAGTAACATGATAACTATATTACCCGTTAACATGATCTGCGTAAACACGTAATTTTCCTGTGCAACTTTAGCCGATGCACCCATCAGGCTCAATATCTCCCTGGGGAAAATAAAACCAATTACACTAATAATTAAAGACAAAAATAAACCCAGCAAAATAGCCTGTGCCGAAATATCAGAAGCTTCCTTAAAGTGCTTTTCACCCACACGCCGGGCTACCAATGCCGTGATACCAATGGAGAGCCCCCAGGCAACAGAATATAAAATCGTAAGTGATGCCTCGGTAAGTACCACTGTTGAGAATGCTTCGATCCCAACCTTATTAACAAAATAAATATCAACAACAGCAAACAGCGCTTCCAGCATCATTTCCAGAATCATTGGTATTGCCAGTAAAAAAATGGCCCGGTTAATGCTGCCCGTAGTAAAATCTTTAATATCGCCGGCTACTGCTTGTTTAAATAATGTGAGATATGACTGAATTTTTTGTATTGAATTTGCCATGATAGTAAAAAAGTAAAGGATGATAAAATAAAAAAGATGCAATGCAGTGTTGCATTGCTGACATTTGCAGGCTAAGGAAGCAGAAACTTTCTTTAGATGATAGAATACTTCATAGCAGTAAATTGTAGGAGGTAAAAATAGAAATTTTATTTTTATATGGGATCAAAATTTTACAAATAAAAAAACTCTCAGAAGCGTTTCAATTAAGTTTACATGCAAAGTAAAATTTTCTTAGCTTTGCAGCTCTAAAAAATTGGCTCGGTAGCTCAGCTGGATAGAGCATCAGCCTTCTAAGCTGAGGGTCATTGGTTCGAATCCAATCCGAGTCACAAACAAAAAGAGTCGCATATTGGCGGCTCTTTTTTATTTTTATACAAATTATAGGTAAATGGAAGTAAAAATGGAAGCTTCGTGGAAAGAAGTGCTGAAAAATGAATTCAGCAAACCTTACTTTCAACAGATTGTTACTTTCTTAAAAACCGAAAAAGCAGCAGGCAAAATTATTTATCCGCCAGGCCCGTTGATTTTTAATGCTTTTAACCAAACGCCTTTCACCAAAGTGAAAGTTGTAATTCTGGGCCAGGATCCTTACCATGGCCAGGGGCAGGCACATGGTTTAAGTTTTTCGGTTCAAAACGGCATCAAGCCACCACCATCGCTGGTTAATATTTTTAAAGAAATTCAAAATGATATTGGTGCTGCCATGCCTGTTGCATATGGTAATCTTACACACTGGGCCGAGCAGGGTGTGTTGTTGCTGAACGCAGCCTTAACCGTAAGAGCCAACGAACCTTTCAGTCATGCTAAATTTGGCTGGGCCGAATTTACAGATGCAGTTATTCAAAAAATATCCGACGAAAAAAAAGGCGTTGTTTTTTTACTTTGGGGTAAGTTTGCACAGGAAAAACAGGTTTTGATTGATGAAACAAAACATTTTGTTTTAAAAGCTGCTCATCCATCTCCACTTTCTGCACATGCGGGATTTTTTGGCTGCAAACATTTTTCAAAAACAAATGAACTTTTAACAAAGCAGGCTATTGAACCGATAGACTGGAAATTATTAACACCATAAGACCTATCTCCACTTTGGGCGGAGGAAAATGAGAAGATTATGAACGAAATTAAAACGGCGAAGAAAATCAATTCCTTAACCGGACTCGTAATAAATATTTTCGGCAGAATCTGGGCTTTGTGGGGATTAATTACTTTTTTAACTACGTTCCTGATCATTTTTATTCCGTCCATGCTTTCACATTTAATGCCAGAACAAAAAGGACAAAAATATTTTATTGCGGTTTCTAAAATATGGATGAATGTATGGCTGATTTTAATTGGCTGCCCGGTTAAAGTAACCGGAAAAGAAAATTTTAAACCTGGTGAAGCATATATTGTCGTTTACAATCACAACGCATTGTTAGATGTACCGCTTTCGGCTCCGTACGTGCCGGGTGCAAATAAAACCATTGCAAAAGCATCATTTGCAAAAATTCCCATTTTTGGTCAGTTTTATGCAAGGGGCTCTGTGTTGGTTGACAGGACAAACGACCGCAGCCGCGGTAAGAGTTTCGACGCCATGAAAAGAGTGTTGGCAAAAGGCATGCATATGTGTATTTATCCCGAAGGAACCCGCAACCGCTCTAAAGAACTCATTAAGCCTTTTTACGATGGCGCCTTCAGGCTTGCGATGGCAACCAAAAAAGATATTATGCCTTGTGTAATTATCGGTACGAAAAATGCAATGCCTATCAATAAAAAATTTTTCCTGCTTCCTGTAAAATTAAAAATGCAATTTCTTGCACCAGAAACACCGGTAAATAAAACAGTTACTGAATTAAAGGAAAAAGTGTATGGTGAAATGCTGAAAGTTTATGTGAAATCTGTTAAGAATCAGTAGCGGCCTGCAAGCTTAAAAACTGATTACAAATTACTGCTTACATTAAAAATTACAAACCATAAAAATACCTTGTCCGGTTTATTTTCAGATCGCGGAGTAAACCCGATTTGGGGCTGATGTTTATACTAAAGGAGCGGTTAAGTTTTGTGTACTGCATACTTATAGCCATTTGCCAGCAATGCATTTCTCTTGAAAGATTCATGCTTATCAAACCCAGTTCTTTCAATGTAATATTATAAGAGCCGGTTAAACCAATCTGCCACCTGGTTGTAAGGTTTAAAGTACCCGACCAGTTTATATTTTGTGTAAACGACTTTACATATCCGGTCCCAAAACTATTGCGGGCACGCTGGTAGTTTAGTGCATATTGTAAACTTATACTCCATGGAATATTAAAATTTGCAAACTCACCGGGATTATTTCTTATGTAGGCAGCTTCCTGCTGGTATTCATCCAGCGGCATACCCGAAATGGGATTTGTCAGGTTGTTTTGCTGCAAATTAGTAACCGGCAGTTTTTCCTTCTTGTCTCCACCCTTAAAGGTGCTTTGCAGGGCTATATTACCACTTGTAATTTTACCCAGCGCCACTTTTTTAGACCAAACATATTTGTTTATAAAATCGCCCTTATAATCTGTTAAGTAAGGCATCACAACTGCACCGGCCGATATGCTGATCTTTTCAAAAAGATTGGTTCGCAGGGAAATACTGAATGGACTTAATTTAAAAGAGTCAGCTAAAAAATTATAAGAACCGGTAATGCTAAAACCATCCAACAAGGTTATTTTTTTAACGGCATCGGCGCTGGTATCTTTTTTATTGCGCACTTTCATTTGTAAAACATTGTCAATGCCAAAATTTAAACCACCAAATTTGCCCTGGCCAAAAGCACCAAAAACACTGCGTTGATAATATGAATAAGACGATTTGGTGCCAAAAGTATCAATTTGAGTTGTGTAATAGCTTTTACTGTTCATATCCGGTGTATAGGCAACCGAAATATTTGGCCTTATCTCGTGCCTGATGGCTTGCACCATGCTTTTCTTTTTAAACGTGTACATACCAAAAATACGGGTGCCAACGTTCAGCCCAAAATTCATGGCTCTGGCAGTATAAAACCCTTTGCTGATGCTGGTATCCAGTTTTTTTGTATTCCCGTTCCACCTCAGTAAAAATTTTTCCTGGTACCATTTCTCTTCGTAACTCACACTGGGCGCAATTTGAAAACTACCCACCGGCGGTAAGGATAAAGTCAGCGGCACACTGTGCCTGGCACCCCATTGATAGTTTTTTGCAAACTCACCAAAAAAGTTTCCCAGCGTATCATAAAAAGTTGATAAGCTGCGCACATTTGTATTCAATGCAATGCCCAGGTTCTCGTACCATTTGTATGCTCCTATCACTTCCTTACGCCTGAAAGGATACAGCGTGTTTACATTAAAACCAATGTCGGGCAAATTAATATTCCATGCTTTGGTATTGGTATTCTGATTATGATTGGCACTGACATTTAAATTAAAAGGCCGGTCTTTCCATACCTTGGAATAGGTAATGGAAGAGTTTAACTGGTTTTGGAAATTACGCTGTGCATTATTTGGTATGGAGGAGGAATAACCACTGCTGCCCACATTTACATTGGCACTAAAACTTACACCGGGCCTTGCTTTTGTATCGGAGCTGTGTGTCCAGGTAAGATTATAATTCCTGGTGCCGGATTTATCGAGATCCCTGGTATGAATAACATTGAATGCCATGTTTCCCTGATAATGGTAACGCCGGTAATAGCGTGGCCGCAAACTGGCCGTCCAGCCACCGTACGAATAGATGGTTCCTTGTGCTATCAGATCCCACCGCTCATTTATTACTTTGTAGTAACCCAATCCTTCCAATGCAAGGCCCAATTGTTCGTTGGCAGTAAAAGTAGGTGCCAGTATACCCGAATGTCGTCCTTTTTGCAAAGGAAAAATACCAAACGGAAGATAAATTGGTATAGGCACACCCTCAAACTCGGGATGGACAGGGCCGGTGATGGCCATTTTTTTATTAATGAATTTAAATCTTTTACTCACAAAAGCAAAGTGCGGCGTATCTAAGTTGCAGGTGGTAAATTGCCCACGATAACCGTAAAAAACATCCGGGCTCACTTTTTTTATTTTTTCGGCATGAAAATAAATTTCGCCCTGCTGGGTATAGGTACTTTTGGTGATACCCTTTAAAGTTTTCATGTTAAATGTAATGGAATCACTTTTTGTTTTAAAGTCGGCCTGGTTAAATGAAGGAAATGAAATTACATTTCCATTGCTGTCTCTCACAAGATAAGCGCTTACCAAACTGGTACGTTGGTCAAATTCTATCCGGGGTGCATACAATTCGTTATCGGTGTATTTTACGTTGGATCCTTTACCATATAAAATTATTTTTTTGGCGGGGATGTCCATCACCATCGAATCATCGGCATGATAAGCAACCGGTGCATCCAGAGCATCTTTGGAAGGTTTGAAAATAATTGTGTCTGTCTTCTGTACAATATTTGTATCTGCAATTTTTTTTGAAGAAGAGAGCGAACCCGGATCATTGCGCTTTAATTTCTGCGTATCTTTTTTGTTTAACGGAATAGTATCAACAGTTAAAAAACTGTGAAAGTATGTTGTATGAAAACCACTGGCACTGCAATACAGCGTTATAGCGAATAACAGCGGTACCAATACCAAAACCAATATATTTTTTGCCTTACCTTTGTTCTGTCGGTTCATACTTAAGATTGGCAAAAATAGCCATTAACTCCCGATAGTTATCGGGAGAATTTGTGAATAATAGATTAATTACTAACCCCGGATAAAACGAGTAGAATATGGTAAGGAACAAAGTGCCCTTTTTATTTCTGTTTGCTGCTTTACATTTGTTAATAATAAAAGAAATATCCGCACAAACTCCCAAGCAGATAAAAACCATTGTGGTGGATGCAGGGCATGGAGGTACCGATAATGGTGCCACCGGCCAATACGAAAATTCACTTCGTTCTAAAGAAAAAGATGTAACACTTGGCATTGCGTTAAAGCTGGTAGATGAATTAAAAAAGCAATTGCCCAATGTGAAGGTAGTGCCAACACGAACAACGGATATTTATCAAACTCCAACAGAAAAAGCAAGGCTTGCCAATGAATTTAAGGGCGATTTATTTTTATGCATACATGCCGATAGCGGGCCTTTAAAAACAGGCAGAAGACAAACCGGCACCCGGATGGTTACCCGTTACAAAATATCTTACATAAAAAAGAAAAAGAAAAAAATAAAAGTAAGCACCCCATACGAGGTGGAAGAACCCGTTTATGAGTATTTTAAAATGCCCCTCACCCGCAGCGGCACCAGCGTTTGGATATTTGCCGCACATAAAACGAGTGAAAAATTAAAAGTCATTATGGGTGGTGATGAAAATTTTGAGATAGAAGCAGGAGCGGCTGATTCTGTAGATAACAGTTTTGATTTCAGCAGTCCGCAGGGGAAAATAATTGCAGCCATTTATGCTAAAAGATACCAGGAAAGAAGCGATCGGCTGGCAACATTTGTTAATGATGAAGTTGAAAAAACCGGCAGGCCTGCGTTGGGTGTAAACCAGCGCCAAAAGGGTATTTGGGTTTTGCAGGCAACCAATATGCCTGCTATACTGATTGAAACCGGTTTTATAAATACACCCGAAGATGAAAAATACATCAACGATGAAAAAGGCCAGCAGGAACTTGCCGAAGCCATTACAAAAGCAGTAAAGCGTTATAAATTACAGGTAGAAAGTCTTAATAATAATACGCCTCCTCCCCCTCCACCTGTATCATCATCAGACAAGAAAACGACTACAGCACCTGATATACTGGGAAGGACAGTTAAGGATATAAAAACGATCAATGTAAAAAATAAAAAGTTTACTGTTGATGTATATGATGACGGAGATGTTGACAATGATATTGTTTCAGTTTATTACAACGGTGTGCAGGTGATCACAAAAAAATCTTTGAGTACAAATCCCCTTTCGCTTACACTTACTGTAGAACCCGGTAAAAGCAATGAATTGGTATTATTTGCCGAAAATCTGGGGAATATACCCCCCAACACCGCATTGATGATTATTAATGACGGACCCAACAGGCATGAAGTTCGTTTATCGGCTGATATGAAAAATAATGCAGAGGTAAAGTTTGAATTGAAGAATTAAACTATTTTTGGGCTTGGCATAAGAATTGATTAAGGCCAATTAACTAATTATGAAAATTTCAAACGAAACAAAGATAGGTTCCTTAACTGCCATTGCCATTGTTTTACTGGTGCTGGGTTTTAACTTTTTAAAGGGTAAAACTTTTTTTGGAAAAAGTCATAACCTTTTTGCCAAATATACCAATGTGCAGGGACTTGCAGCCAGCAACCCCGTTATGATAAATGGCCTGCAGGTAGGCACGGTGTACAGCATTACAACCGATAAAAACATGAAAGAAATCCTGGTTAATATGAACCTGACCAAGGATGTAAATATTCCCACAAATTCGATCGCTATCATTAAACCTTCGCTGCTCAGCACACCCACGATCGATATTAAACTGGGCGATGCACAAACCTATGTTCCCAAAAACGGGTATATTGCTACCGAAGCAACAGAAGGCATTTTGAATGATGTTTTAAAAAAGGTAGACCCTGTGCTTTTCCAGGTAACCAAAGCGGTAACGTCTATTGATTCGGTGTTGATGGCTGTAAATCATATCCTGGATCCGAATGCAAAAAATAATATAAGCGCCACGCTTGCTAATTTAAATAAAACCACCGCAAACCTTGTTGGCACTTCTGCTTCGTTACAAACTTTATTAAACACACAAACCGGTGCGTTGGCAGGTACGTTGAATAACCTGAACTCATTTACAGCAAGTCTCGATAAAAACAGCGGTAAAATAACCAGCACGCTTGATAACCTCGATAAAACTGCTACAAATCTTTCGCAGCTCGACCTGCAGAAAACATTAACGTTTCTAAACAGCACCATTGGCGATCTTAAAGCTACCATCGGTAAACTTAACAACACATCGGGCACGGCAGGTTTATTATTGAATGATACGAAGTTGTATAATAACCTTACGGCAACAGCCAATAAGCTTAATCTGCTGATAGATGATTTAAAGACGAATCCAAAAAGGTATGTCAACATTTCAATCTTTGGTAAAAAGAATACGGCACCAGGCTTAACAGTGCCGCTGCCTGATACGGTGAATGCTCCTTATCTCAAGCAATAAAATTTTACCAATCCTTTATAAAATAAAAATTGCAATTTACAGCCGAACAAAAACAGAACCATTGCGATTGAACTTTACCATTAGTAAATTTTCCCAAAGGGTCCTCCGGATTTTTCTCTTTTTACTTGCAGCAGCTTACCAGACTTCTGCGCAGCAGCAGATCATCGGTTCTCCTTCATCTTCTGATACGGTCCGTTCTATAAGAATTATTCAGGGTAAAAGTTTAAGATTAATCACCATCGATTCTTTAACTTCTTTTGAAACCATTGCCGGCGATGTAATTATTAAAGAAGGCCTTACCACTTTTTACTGCGACAGTGCAACCATTAACCGAAGAACCAATATAGTAGAGGCTTTTGGAAATGTGCATATTAACGATAACGACAGCATAAACACATACTCACAATACCTGCGCTATGTAGGTGCCGACCGTATTGCCTATTTAAAAAAGAATGTAAAACTTACCGATAAAAAAGGAACACTGTACACCGATGACCTGGAATACAATTTAAGAACCGGTATTGCTACATATAAAAATGGTGGCAGAATTGTAAATGAAAAAACTGTTTTAACCAGCCGCGATGGTATTTATTACGCCGATACCAAAGATGTATATTTTAAAAACAATGTACACCTGAAAGACCCGGACCGGGATATATACACAGACAGTTTACTCTACAATGTAAAAACAAATATTGCCACATTTATTGCAAAAACACGCATTATTGGTAAAGATGGAAGTGTTATCACCACCAAATCGGGTACTTATAATTTAGCAACCGGTGAGGCAATTTTTTCGGGACGCCCAACTTTTAGCGACAGCAGCAAATTTGTAATCGCTGATAATATAGCCTACGATAAAAAAAGCGATGTTTTGCAACTGGAAGGAAATGCAAAATTTGTTGACAGCATCAATAATATTACCATACTGGGCGGACAGATATTTGCGGATGGAAAAGTTAAATCATTTTTGGCCACACGCAAACCGGTGATGATCATATACCGCGATGGTGACAGCACCTACATGGCTGCCGATACACTTTTTTCCGGCTTACGAAAATACGACAGTCTGGAAAGAAGAATGGTAACCCAAACAGACACATTAAAAAAGACGATGGTGATAAATACCAAAACTACCGCTGCTGATACTTCCATCAGGTATTTTATAGGTTTTCACCATGTGCGTATTTACAACGATTCGCTGCAGGCGGTAAGCGACAGCCTGCATTATACCACTGCTGATTCTACTTTTAAATTATTTGGCGATCCTGTTGTGTGGAGCGATAATTCGCAGGTAACCGGAGATACATTGCATGTGTACACACAAAACCAAAAACCAAGGCGGTTGTATGTTTTTAACAACAGCCTCATCATCAACAAAACCAAAGAAGGCATGTTTAACCAGATTGGTGGCCGAACGCTGAACGGGTATTTTGTGGATGGCTCCATTGATTATGTAAGAGTAAAAGGAAGCCCTGCCGAAAGTATTTATTACCCGCAGGATGATGACAGCGCCTACGTGGGTATGAACCGCAGCAGCGGTGATGTGATCGACATTTATTTTGTAAAAAAAGAATTAAACAAAGTGAAATTTATACGGGATGTGGACGGTGTGCTATATCCAATGAAAGATATTCCTGCTGATAAAAAAGAACTGAAGGGCTTTAAATGGCTGGATAACCGCAGGCCAAAAAACTGGTTAGAATTGTTTGAGTAAGCATGGTCTGATGCCCTCGTCTGACAATGCTTATGAATATGCCTTAAGACATCTGACCTTTACCTTTCAGGCAGGTCTATGCCTGGATTTTGTGCACTGGCCTACAGGACCTCGCCGTCTTACGAAGAGAATCATGTGTACTTAAGCACTTCGCATGTGATCGGTCTTACACGTTTCTGGCCAGAGATTATCCTGATAGCCCAAAGCCGCTTTAAAGGTTTTGTATAGCCGCAAAATAAGCCAGGCAGGCAAGCTGCTCATGCTTGCTCAATGATTTTAAGATGTATATTTTTCGGGAAAACCGGTTATCCAATTGTATTACCGCACAGGCATTTTCGTTTCGGTAAAGTTCAAACCAATAATCATAATACCAGTTTGCTTTTTTAAGATTGCCTGCATCCTGAAGGGTATCCATAAACTGTCTGGAAAATAATGTATCGCCATTTACTGCCAGCCACCCTTTAAAATCTTTTTATGGTTATCGTAATTAAAATTATGGCTAAAATAGAATGAATAAGTTTGATTGTTTAAGACTATTGTTCCGGCCGCTTCCGATAAATTACGACTTGTATCGGGTTCGGCTTGTGGTGTAAATGACTTTCCTTTTACACTGGATACAAGATTTTCTACCGACGTCATAGCCGACCTGCCCTTGCGTTTAAATTTTTCGGTTAGCAGGAAATTAATGGTACAACTATCGGTATCATTACCCAATATTGATTTAAAGTTGGTTTTATAGATAAGAAATGATTTAGCGGATAATATCAATCCCAACTGCCTCACATCCTCTTCAAAACCCGCGTTCTTTATTTCTGTATTATGGATGCGGTAGTTCTGTATCTTAAGTTCCTGCCCGGGTATTTTTTCAACAGCAGTTTCAAAATATGCTGTATCAATATCCCGGTTAAGATAAGGTTGATAAGGAAATTTCGTGGAAACGCAACCCCAAAAAAGGAAGGTAAAAAGAACGGGGATAATAAGATAGGTCCGCATTCTCCAAAATAATAAATTAATTCAAATGATACAAGCATTTTTCTTTAGGCTATATTCTACGGAAGCTAATAAGCCCGGCTGGGGTCATTCAGCAGCAAACGAAATAAAGTTGTTCTCCATTGAATATTTTCTGTTTTTACACCATAAAATCTACTCTAATTATCTTTTCTTTTAAAAGATGTATAACACAATTCCAGGGTTTCTATCATCAATTCGTTTTTCCGTGAATCTGTCAGGTTTATTGCAACCGGATAGGCCTGATCAAAAGTCCAGGTTGCTAACGAATTGCCATCTTCTCTAACCAGCCTTACCGTCAAAAGAGTTGGTTTAAATTTTAAATATTGAACTGCATCATTTATCCATTTCAAAAAATCAGTATCGTTTTGTACTATACCCCTTTTTAATACCAGGTTACTGTATTTGGGTGTTAAAAGATGCCGATGTGCAAAAGTGTTTTCACCGCCTTCGCTAACTTCTTCTGTATCTATTTGTGAATTTAAGCCAGAGACTTCCTGGAAACTAAGTGCCTCAACGATGCCCTCTACATTTAGCGTAAAATAAAAACCTAAGGTTGGATAATTCATAAAAATGTTTTTACAGGCGTCTCACTTCTTTGAATGCCTATAACATGAAAGCATCATCGGGACTGAAAGTTGCAGCGCCGGACAAAAATACCTGAGGCTATCTATACTCTCCAAAAACCTTTCTCAGCTCATCGGCAATCTCACCCAGGGTGCAATAATTTTCAACAGCCTCCAATACAGCAGGCATTAGGTTTTCGCCGCTGACGGCTTTTTCGTTGATGGCTTTTAATGATGCAATTACTTTACTGTTGTCTCTTTTTATTTTTAGTGCTTTTAATTTTTCAATCTGCATCTGTTGCACCTGCTCATCTATTTTAAAACCAGGGATGGTATTTTTTTCGGTTGTCTGAAATTTGTTTACACCTACAATAATCTTTTCCCCGCTTTCTATTTGCCGTTGGTATTCATAAGCGCTTTTTGCTATTTCATCCTGTATAAAACCCTGCTCAATGGCTGCTACGCTGCCACCCATAGCGTCGATTTTTTCTATTAGTTTCCAGGCGGCGGTTTCTACTTCGTTGGTAAGCGATTCAACAAAATAACTGCCGGCCAATGGGTCAACTGTATCGGGTGCGCCACTTTCAAAAGCAACAATCTGCTGGGTACGTAATGCAATGGCGGCGGCGGCTTCGGTAGGCAGGCTCAGGGCTTCGTCGTAACCATTGGTATGCAGCGATTGGGTGCCGCCTAAAACTGCGGCTAATGTTTGCACCGTAACGCGGCTTATATTATTGTACGGTTGCTGGGCTGTTAATGTACTGCCGCCTGTTTGTGTATGAAAGCGCAGCATCATGGCTTTTGGGTCAGTTGCTCCCAGGTCTTTCATGATGATAGCCCACATACGCCGGGCTGCACGGAATTTGGCTACTTCTTCAAACAGATTATTGTGTGCATTAAAAAAGAAGGAGAGGCGCTTGCCGAAAACATCAATATCCAAACCTTTTTGTAAGGCAGCCTGTACATAAGCTTTTCCGTTGCTAAGCGTAAAGGCAATTTCCTGTACGGCGGTGCTGCCTGCTTCACGAATATGATAACCGGAGATGGAAATGGTATTCCACTTGGGTACTTCTGCAGCACACCATTCAAAAATATCGGTGATGATACGCATGGATGCTTTAGGTGGATAAATATAGGTACCACGTGCAGCAAATTCTTTTAAAATATCGTTTTGTATGGTACCGGAAATTTTTTTAAGATCGGCTCCCTGTTTTTTTGCAAGGGCAATATAAAAAGCCAGTAAAATAAATCCGCTGGCATTGATGGTCATGGAACTGGTTATCTCGTCAAGCTTAATACCTTTGAAGAGGATCTCCATATCCAACAGGCTGTTGATGGCAACACCTACTTTGCCAACTTCGCCATCGGCAAGAGGATGATCGCTGTCGTAACCGATTTGTGTTGGCAGATCGAACGCAACACTCAATCCGTTTACTCCCTGGCTTAATAAATAATGATAGCGCTTATTGCTTTCTTCGGCGGTAGAGAAACCTGCGTATTGCCGCATGGTCCATAGTTTGCCGCGGTACATATCGGGTTGCACGCCACGGGTAAATGGAAACTCTCCGGCCCCCCCGCCCCCCAAGGGGGGTATTTGGGCAAGATCATTTATTGTATAGATTGTTTTGATCTCAATCCCTGAATCGGTGTGTATTTTTTTATCGGTAGCCATAATTATAAAAGGATCTTTGCTTCGTACTGCAGTGCGTTTAAAACAATGCCGCTTAAATCAGCATCGGTGGTTGATACATATTCCAATATTCGTTTGCTCAATTCAAAAGCATTCGCATCGGGCGGCAGCATGGCGGCAATCTGGTTGATGATGTAAGTATTCTGATCTTTTAAATTGCCAATTGCCTGCCACAGTTTTGGATCAATATAAATCTGCTGGGTAACATTGTATTCGTACTCCGATTTTAAAGTTTCTAAAAGTACGAGTTGAAGATCTACCACCCGTAAACCCGATGCAGGGATTCTTGAAACCAGGTTCTTTAAAGAAGATCTTTCGGCATATAATGTAAAACGCTCCAATGCCTGTAGTTTTAGTTTTACCAGTTCGTTATCTTTAGGCTTGCCGCCGTTAAACCGGGCTTTAAGTTTATTAAACTCCATGATGAAAAAGCCTACGGTAATGAGCGTCATAAT
>JBBRCM010000009.1:0-55965 GCA_038204855.1 Chitinophagales bacterium | reverse complement strand
GTATCCCTGTGTAATTATTTTAAAAGCCATTTCCTCAAGGTTGTTGGGGGGCATGGTATAAGATATTTCGGTAAGTATAAGATTTTTATGGAGGGTAAGCAGCGGTAGTTTTTGCCCTAATAATTCCATAAAATGATCATCCAGCATATATTCTGCAGCGGCGGAAAGTTCGATATCAATCCCCTCTTTTATGCATGCCTGTTTTACCTCCTCTAACGCAGCATTAATGGTTGCAGGGGTATTGCGGTACAGGTCGCCGATAATATGCGGTGTGGCAATACTCTTCCTGATACCCATATCATACAGGCCCCTGATCAATAACAGGGAGGTTTCAAGGTCAGGTGACCCGTCATCAATACCCGGTAAAATATGTGAATGTATATCCGTTGCCAGCGGCAAACCGGCGGGCAGTTCACTAAGGGGAATCTTTTTCTTAAATAAATTGAACATGGGGGGGATTAGGAATTAGGAATAGGCTAGCACTAAGTTACACTAAAGGTTGTATATGCTGCTTTTGACGGGTGTATTCGGTTAATTAATATTTTGATGTGCTATGAAAATCATTTCCTTTGTTCCATAGGAACAAATTATGGGTAGGAATGGTTTATACATTTTGGAAGTTCGTTCCGTAGGAACGTTTTGTGCTAGATGAGCTCTTTAAAAATGTATTGTTCATCATATTCTACCTCGAATAGCTTTAGTATTTTCCTGTATTCATTTAAAAATGTTTCCTTTCTGTGATGTATTTCCTGATTTTGAACATAGCGTATTACATCAGGCACATGGCTTTTTGAATAGGAAAAGGCACCATAGCCATCTTGCCAACCGAATGAACCTTTACAGAATTTTTGAGCTTTAATCCACTTACTACTTTCCGTTTTTACGTTTTGAACCAAAGCAGAAATTGATTGATGAGGGCGCATTCCAATAAAAATATGAATGTGATCAGGCATACTGTTTATTTGCAACATCTTGTGTTCATTCTTCTGAAAAATACCGGTTATATATTTATGTAAATCTTCCTTCCATTCTTTATGTATGAGTGCAGCACGATATTTTACTGCAAAAACAAACTGTATGTGTAATTTGGTATAAGTATTAGACATAAGATTTTTTTTATGTTATTAATTTTGTTGTAAAATAAGACAAATTGCACAAAACGTTCCTACGGAACGAACTCCTGCATTGCAAACTATTTTCTACCTACGAAATGTTCCTATGGAACAGAAAACCCTGTTTCTGAGGAATTAGAGAAGAAAAATTTGCAATTAAATTTAATGCATTATTAAATTACAGCACATCAAAATATTAATTAGCCGTTCCAGGCCTCCTGCCAATTTTCAAATTCCGATGGCTTTATCATATAGCGGGCAAAATTTCCTTCGTGTAAATTAAAAAGCTCTGTTTCTACTGCTTCAATAAATTTTCCCTGTATTTCATGTGGTAATTGAAGCGCTTTCACCTTTATCAATGGTATTGCCAGGCTTTTTGGCATAGCATCAGTTACAACCTGCGTTATCATATTGCGAATAGGTTCACGATATTTCAGACGAAAAGGATCTGGTTCGCCTAACGATTGTCGTTGTGCCCCATATTGTTTCGCTGAACGATCATATGCCCACATGAATACATCTTTGAGAAGTTCGACCCGGTTCAGTTCGTATATGCCAATTAATCCCTGAACATAGATTTCGTTTTGAACTTCTATAAATGAAAGGGGGGCCAGGTTAAATCTGTTCAAAGGAATATTGGCCGCAAGCCTTGATACACGTTTGTTTACATCATCAAAAGGTTGCAAATATGGCAGTTGAACCATAATAAAAAATGCCTGTTCAAAAGGATTTTTTATCTGTTCCGCTTTATACAGCATTAATTCAAACATTTCTTCTATCAGTTGCGGCATACCCAATGGTGTAAATACTGAGCCGGTGATACCAACCCCAAACGTGCGTAATCTTCCCGAGGCTCCTGCGTTCGGCAAGAGGTTGTTTGACAGCAATGCATGCAGGTTCAACAGAGTATATCTATTAAAGCCAATATGCTCTGTGTCCTTTACGATAAACTCAATAGCATCCTTGTGATTAAGGATCATCTGAGCTTCCATTGCTGATTTGTTTTTAGCAGACACACCATCTTTTATCAGGCGCTGTGTATCCAGTAATGAGTAGGTATTGCCTTCAAGGCGACTGGAATTCCACGACAGGTCTATTAATAGTCTTTGCAGGATTTCTTTTGCATAGGTGCCGGCTGGTTCGTTCATTCGTGATGTAGTACCCAGGTTTTCCAGTTTTTGAGTTTCTGCAGTCGTCAGATAACCTGAAATATCAGGTTGATAAGACTCTAAAAAATCCCGGTTGTAGCCGACTGGATTACGATACACCTGGAGGCGTGAAACTTGTTTTTGAATTTCCTCCCCCTCCTTTGACAGAGGTATTAATTCTTTTTTTTGAGGATGTTGCTCAGTTTTTACTTCACTGGAACTGAGTGTATATTTAACATTAGAACCTTTACCGGACATGTTTACTTTGCCTTGTTCTATTAAGGCTTTCAGGCGCCTTTGCAAGGTTCTGCGCTCTATGTTTAATCCTTGCCCGGCTTCATCAATATTATTAATAGATACGCTATTCCTGAATCCGGCGAGAATCTGAACCAGCATATCTAACTCTTTTTGGATGTTTTCCTGACTGTTCTTCATTTTCTAAAACTGATTATTACGACAAATATACCTTTTTATGACGCAATAACAATATTTGTGACGCAATATGATACTTTATGACGCCAATTGAAAGTTTATGACGCAATATGACGCTTTTCCAAATTGTCGTACCTTATTTCGGTCAGTGAATCTCTCCACAAGCTCATATACTTTACTCAGCCTCCATTTTAATTTTCTGAATCAAATCTTTAAAGTATGCGGGTGACCATATTTCAATTATTTTATCATCGGGAATAAAACGAACAATGTCTTCCCGTATACTGCTGAATGAAACACTATCAATTTTTGCTGTTAATAAATTCAGAAACTCTTTATGTGAAATCACAGGCTTATTCCAATCACCGCTATCACGTGCACGAACTACAAAATGATCAGGATTTAAAGGAGTGCCTTTTTTTATATACCATTCCATATCGAACCAATCCCTGCCTTTTACCCTATCCTTCCACTTACGAAAAAGCAATGCATGCATTTTGCCTGCAAAAAGATCTGGTAGTGCGAAACACTTTGCATAAAATGAAAACGGTTTCAATAATAATAATTCCTCCGTTTCAAAACCAAGAGGCGGTTTTGTATCTACTTCAATTTTTATTTTGATCTCAGACCGCACTTTGATCCCTTCCTGCGCAAGCACTTCTTTAATAATGAGTTCTTTCCATGTAGTATCAGATTTAATACCGATGTGACTTTGTAATCAGTCCAATCGGTATTTACCAAAAGCCAGCCGCACATTAGCCTGGCTTGAATTTCAGCCTGGCTACATTGCTGTAAAATGAAATTCAGTTTGGTATAAGAAATGCTGAGTCAACATTGGTAGAAGCTGTTTTAATTTTTTCCTTTATGCTTACTTTGACTCCCAATGCGTTGAATTCATTTTCTATTCCTTTTAGATATGGTTCTAATGAAAAATCAGGATCTGCTTCAAGTAATGAAAAGTCCATGTCTTCAGAAAACCTAGGTAGTTGGTGAAATATACGCAAGGCTGTGCCCCCATAAAATGCTGCTTTCTCAAAGAACCCACTTCGCTGTAATCCTGCTAAAGCTATCTCCTGCATGATCTCACGAAGTGCCTGTTCTGCAGTTTCCTGATCAGCTGGTTTATATTCTTCGAGCCATTCTTTAATCATAAACTTTGTAATGTTTTTATAAGCATCATAATACTATTTTCCTTAGGTGCTTTTTTTACCCACTTGTCAATTGACCTTATGTCTAAATTCCTGAGTGTTTGCAATTCGATCCTGAAATCTTCAACAAGTAATTCTATTGTTTGCTTAGAACTCCGCAGTATTACACCCGAAGTAGTAATTATCTTGTCACATAAAGCTTTTTCTGGCGATGCCATCAATACTGTTTGTCTTTTTGTTAGTTGCACTTGTTGTATGCCAAAACTATAATATGGCAATTCCAGGTGTATGTAACTAAATCTACCCACCGGGGTTTTATAAGTCTTTGAGATGTTCGTTGTGGCTGAACTAATTTCGAAAACTCTTTCTGGAATCATTCCCCAATGTGAGAGTGCAGTTTCTAAAGAAACATAGCTTGGGCCATATAAATGATTAGCCATTAAAATCTTTTCGGGGGGAGCAATTTTCAGGTTTGCACCTGGCATATAAATTCCTCTTTTTACCGGTATCAATAAATTCTGCTTTACCAGTTCGTTGATCTTATCATAAGGCCGCTTATATTCCTTTAACAGTTCCATTAAGATCTGCCTTGTGAGGGGTTGCTCAGCATAATTTTTAATGTCGTTAAGAAAATTCATTTAGTGCTATATTTTGATCGATTTATCGGAATTAATCCGATAAATCGTAGTAAATATAGCATAATAGTGCAAGAATGAGGATCGCTGACAGTAAAGTTATATTAAGGTTGCCTATTGTAATTATGAAAAAAATAAATCATTAACCTTTACGCCTCCCTATTCTTTTAAACTGTCCTAGTTTTATTAAGGGTTTCAGTATGGATGTAAATAGCGGAAATGGTACCCTGTTTCTTTTCATAGCCAGGTAATCCCTGCGGTTTCCCCTCAGCCAATTGTGGATACTGATATTACTTACCCCTCCGGCACGCATTTTGACCATCAGTTTAGGGATATAACAGGCACTTACCCGGAAGTAAAAAAGATAGCGTACCATAAATTCGTAATCCGCCGCTGTATAATAATGCGTTTCATAATACCCTAAATGATCCAGCAATTTTTTGCGAAAATAAAAGGTAGGATGGGCGGGCATCCACCCGTATCTGAAGCGGCTACGCTTGTACGGCAGCCCCTTCCATACCCTGATCACTTTTTCGGTATTTGCGGGATCCACGTACACCAGGTCTCCGTAAACAGCATCAACAGGTTGGCTTTGAAAACCGGCAGCAATAGTGCTTATTACATCTGTTGAAGCCAGCACGTCATCACTGTTGAGGGTGCCAATTATATCACCGGCAGCCATCCGCATTCCCTTATTGATGGCGTCATACATACCACCGTCCTTCTCAGATACCCACCCGGCAACATGGCCCGTATATTTTTCAATAATGGCCAGTGTGCCATCTGTAGAACCGCCGTCAATTATCAGATGCTCTATATTTTTATAATCCTGCTTTATAACAGATTGTATGCAATCTTCTAAAAACTTAGCCGAATTCAGTGTGACGGTTATAATAGTGACTTTCATAATTCAGGTTATTACAAGGAAAGAATTAGTAGCAGCCTTTCCCGAAAAGTCGGGACAGGTTGCTAGTAATAGTAAGATTTTTTTCTCAGCTTTGCTGTGAAAGGATTTGCCACTAAGGCTCGAAGACACGAAGGGTTTTTTCCCTGCGGGAAAATAAGTTTGCCGGAAACCTGCCTGCCGGTAGGCAAGGGCGATAAGACGGGATGCTGGTGAAAAAATTGCCTTGCACTTTCACGAAGTGAAAGAAAAACGACTTACCTACTTCCCGAAAAAATCGTAACGACGAAGGCCCTTGTGTTAATCCTGCGGATTATTCTTTTGCCACTAAGGCACTAAGGCACGAAGGTTTTTTCCCTGCGGGAAAATAAGGTTTGCCGGGAACCTGCCTGCCGGTAGGCAAGGGCGATAAGACGGGATGCTGATGAAAAAATTGCTTGCACTTTCACGAAGTGAAAGAAACTTTGTGTCTTCGTGCCTTTGTGGCGACAACCTTTTGCGAAGCAAAACCAAAGAAAGCCCAGAGCAAATTTTATAGCCCGCAGTAGCCGCAAAATACGAGAGATTTTTTCGCCACGGATACTTCCAGCTCAGCACATGGATTTGCATAGATTGATTCTTCTACGTAGATTTTTTTCCACGAACAAAGTCACGAAGGAGAAAAATGTTATGCATTTTCCTATGTGTCTTCGAGTCCCTTAATAAAACGATCCCTGATCTTAACTGCAGGGTTACCCTGGTAAATACTGTTTGCTTCAAGATCTTTTGTTGCAACAGCGCCCGCTGATAATACAGCCTGACTTTTACAGGTAACACCGGCGCAGATAACCGACCTTGCCCCAATCCAAACGCCATCTTCAATAATGATCTCTTTGACAATGAGATCGAAACCGGGTTTACCGTAATCATGGTTGCCGGTTAACAGGTAAGCACCCTGTGATATACATACATGAGCACCTAAAGTAACTTTTGCCAGGTTATCTATCCAGGCATTTTCGCCGATCCAGCAATGGTCACCTATTTCGAGAAACCAGGGGTATTTTATATTCACGCCTGGTTTTATCAAAACTCCCTTCCCGATATTTGCCCCGAATAAGCGCAACAAAAATGTTTTTAACCGGTAGAAGGGAAATAAGCCGGATCTGAAAAAGCAAACATTACAAATATGCCAGATCAAACGCTTTGGCCATGGGCCTGGTTTATACCATCGATTATCAAATGTGTCAAGTGCAACAGGCATAAAGTATCTATTTGAGCGTAGCCCTTTCACCTGCTTTTGAGGACCTGTCGTAAAAATAAATTAACACAAAGATCGCAACGTAAGCAAGTATATTAAAGAAGGTGTGGTTATCCAGCCCAAAAGGCATTGACTGGTTTTTAGTACTGGATACCAGTAACAAACCGAGCCGGGTAATATTAATCAGCCAGATGCATATCATCCCCCCTATGAGCCATGCGGTTTTTCTTAACCAGCCCCCCTTATTGGCCATTACAAATGCCAGCCAGAAACTCATTACACCCACACCCAGGCAGCTATACACCAGTTGCACAGACTTGCCATTTACTATCCTAATATGGTAAGCATCCGTGATAACACTCTTAAAGCCGGCCAATGATGCAAAAAGTTTTGTTCCGAATAATAAAGACGCCCTTAACCACGACGGGTAATCCATATAATGATTTACAAAAGGAGAATAGTAATTAACCGGTGAAGCAAGTCCCTCGATGGCAATCGTTCCAAAATAAGCGAAGCAAAAAAATCCGAGAAATTTTATTAAGTAAATAATAACCTGTTTTGTAATCATAGTGTTCAATTTTTCGAAAAAAGTTTAACATAATTGCTTAGATCAGCAGCCGCAGTATAGTACCCTTTTGCTAATTTCCAGGCAGCACTGCAATATTCATCAAACGAATCAGCCGGCATGTTGCAAATCGATTTAAGTGTTTCCATACAAGTCTCGTTATTGGCAATATCAAGGTTCCATCCCGCTTTTTTTTCCTGCAGGTCATTCCATGGCGTAAAATAACTGGTAATGACAGGCCTTCCTGAACTTAAACTTTCATATAAAGCATGGCCAAAATTCTCCCCTTTTGACAGGAGTATGGAAGCGTCGTATTCACAAAATATTTGTTGCACCCTGGAGGGCAGCAGCTCCCCCCTGTATTTTATTTTTCCCGGATTTTTTTCAATCAACTGCCTGCATTTTTTCCAATAAGCAGGGTCACTAACGGGCCCATAAATATCAAGTGTAATGCCATCACCTGATTTGGCTACCATCCCGATCACCTGTAGTAAATTCTTTTTTTCATGAATGAGGGACAGGTACACCAGCCGTAATTTTCCCGGAACCTTTGCAGTGCGGGGTATTTCACCAAGCGGCATTCTTGGAATATTCTTTGCAATAATTATGGTTGAACCTTCTCCGAATATTCTTTTTATATCCCGCTCTTCCTCTTCATTAGTAGCATGCCACACTACATTTTTTACAAGCCCCGACATTTTTAAAAATGAGAGGTATAATTTCTTTTTTAATGATTTACCGGCGAGGGCGCCGGTTTGCAACATGCCTCTTGGACATACCACCAGTTTTATTTTTTTTCTTTTAATGCAAAACAAAGGGATAATTACATACCGGAAAGAGAACATGCCGTTCAAATAGACTACAGAAGGTTCTACTTCCTCCAGGCACCTGTTAAATGCGTGCCTGCCAGTTTTATTAATACCTGCATACCACACTTTTACAACCTCGTTGCTTCCCGGAAGATAAATTTGCGACCAAACATCCCTTTTAATTTCATTAACTGTCTGTGAGGTGATCAAATCGTATCCGCTTGTAAAAACAGCTATATCAATTTTTTTTTGCATCGAAAGCACCAGGTTGGTCAATGATTGAATTGGGCCGCCTGCTTTATAAGCCGGGAAGAAATTATCGTAAACAATAAGCAGTTTAGCGGTGGAATTCATTATGGCTTTTAATGGTTTCAGCATAGCACCAGGTACCCTTGATATTCGTATCGCCGAAAAAAATAACTTTCGCCCTAGGGCTTTTTTTGTTTTTCCCGTTTACGGCAATAGCCAATGAATGGAAAACCTGGTATAGACCGAAGCTACTAATAAATTTAATAAACGGGTCTGCCTTTCCTTTTAAAAGCAGTTTTATAAAACAGAAGAAAACAGATTACTTCAATTTCACACTAAATTAGGACAACAAACTATCAGTATTCTTTTTCGTTGCAAAGATCATTACTGAGCCCGTCCGTAAGGGTTTAGTCAAAGGGATAAACCGGCTATTATTCATAATCTTAAACAATTTAAACCCATAATCAAACAACACCTGCTGTGCATCTCCTGGAATGATATCTTTCACACTTTCCTCAGCCCAATCTTCAAACTCAAAAAGAATATCAGGAGCTGTCGCTTCAGACAACAGATTCCGGGCTCCTTTAAACGCATAGTATTCATAGCCTTGTATATCCACCTTGATAAAGTCTACCTTTTTAATATTAATTTCCTTTGTTAAAGAGTCAATAGTTATTGTTGCTATACTTTCCGAATCATCTGTTATATAAGAAGAAATCTGTCCCTTGCCAAATTGCTCAATCGGGCTTACAAATTCTACCTGCAGCTTATCCTTATCCGCAATGGCTTTATTTATGAAAATAACATTGGCTACTTCATTAAGCTTAAAATTAAATACCAGATACTCAAATATTCGAGGGGAGGCTTCGATACAAACTGCCCTGATATCCTTTCGTTTTACACAAACAGGCAAAGCTATGCTACCGATATTGGCACCAACATCCATAAAAATACCATTAGCAGGTATTCTTGAGGATATAAAGTCGGATGTTTCTTTTTCATAAATTCCGTTAATAAATATTTCAAATCCAATATTTTCTATAGCATTGGGTAGTTTATATTTTAGATTATTATCTCCATTTACTATAATATTTGTTAGGCCTGATATATGTTTACGGAATAATAACCGCACCAATCGCTGTTTTCCTTTAAAATCCGGAAGTTTCCTTAAAATATTATTTAGTGTACTGTAATAATCCATTTTCTACCACGTTATGCATGCTATTCGTTGGTAAATATTTTTATAATCCGCGTCTTTAATAATTTCGAGAAAATGTGTCTCTGCTTTTTTGATTCATTTTTTTTACACTAGCCAAATTCATTTTATTTAGCAGGTGAGCTTAGGCAGCATGACTCGGCCTTTTTAATCAGTTCCAATTCAAGTGCTCATTTAAAAACAGAATTATAGAGGCTTCAATAAAATTGCAAAGTGATGAACCGGTGAGAGAACGGTGTTAAGCATAGCTTTAATCAAGTGGCTTAACAATTTGTAAATTGTCAGTTAACCGGTGGCTAAAACAGCATGTATGCCTTTTTAAGGAGTTTACCAGATCAGGAAAGTGGACTACTACCTGTTATCCATTTAATCCGGTAATTTCCATTTCGAAAAAAATTGCCTGGCCGATAACGAAAATTTTAATCTTGTATCAAGAGCCGTTAGTTTAATATAAAATAACCAACTGAGGGCTGCACATACCGATGTAATAAGTGCTATATAAAAGAATTGAAATAAAGTTACTTTTACTGAGATTCTGGAGAAGAGGAGGATGACCGGCGCCACGTAACCGATAGCGATAAGCAAAAGAACATCTTTGCGTAATATTTTTATTTTCAACAGTAAAAAAATACAGCCGGCTACCTGGATGAGCGAACCTGCAATGGAAGCGATAAACAGGCCCTTTAATCCCATATTGCCTGCCAGGATAATGGCAAGGGTTACCTTAACTATTGCCTGTACCCACGACAGCGTAGTTGAGTAATTAACCCGACCGATGGTTATGGTAAACATGCCAAAACAGTTACCGATGACCCTGCTGTATACAAGCAGGCCAATGAGAAAACTGAGCCATTGCAGATCATCAATAAAAAACCCGGGACCCACCCATAAATAAATAAAAGACGTTAAACAACAGGCAATACCGATAAAAGCAATAAACGCAATGCCGCCAACAAACAATAAAAGCCGGTTAAAGAGAATCCCGGCGTCTGCTTCTGAACGGCTGTATAATGTGTTCAAACCTGGTATTGCACTGGTAGTAAGCCTTCCCGCAAGTTCAAAGAACATTTCGGGAAACCTCCACCAAAGTACATAAAACGCAACCAGCGACAGAAGGCCTGATCCATTTAAAATAAATACATCTGAGGTGGCTTCGATGGTCCACGCAAGCCCACCAATAGTGGTGATAACAGAGAATTGCAGGATACGTTTATTATACTCCTCGGGAATCACTACAGATCTATCATTAACAAGCCATGCGTTGCAATATTTAAAGGCCTTGCTTTTTAATAAAAAAAAATTAACTACACTGAAAGCGATCAAAGATAACGGCATGGAATATACTCCTAGTGAACTGGTTTTCAGCAAAATAAGGGACGTTAAAGTAGTGCAAATGGTGGTTAGTACATAATTTATGTTAACAACGGTCTGACTGTTATTACCTATTAATGCAACTATATTTGGGTTGGCCAAAAATTTAATGACCAACCAGGTTCCAAACAGCAGCACCAGTTTTGCAGCCATGAGGGGATTAAAATTCGGGCCAAGACCGAACCCATTATAGAAAAGCAGGGCGCCAATAACAACTATAACAAAACCTCCGAGGCAGATCTTATTGTTGAAATGCCGGATAAATAAATAAGACTGTAAGGCACCGTCACGATCAGCTTTCGCCAATTTTAATGCAATCTCCCTTGATGTTGCGAAGTCGAGGCCTAATTGAAGAATATTAAGGTAGATGCTGATTTGATAGCAGAATGCATAGAGCGCAAATTCATTGGCAGGAACCATATGAACCAGTTCCCTGATAAACACCAATTGGGTGAGTAAGCCGGACAGCACACCTAACAAGCTGGTAGAATATGCTTTAAAAATTGATTTGAACATTACCCGTAAGTTTTTTTAACAGTCATTGATTTCTGATGAGTCATAAGTTCTTTTAATGATTTCGATTACTTTTATTGTTTTCCGGTGCGTAGCTAAAAAAAGTATCTCAAAATCTTTGTTGTGACACACCCGAAAAAATTGAAACTTAAACCAAATTTCAACCTTCAACTAACCTTTCAAAAACCTTTCTGAATTTCTTCTTATACGCTGTGTACCCAAAATGCCCCATCAACTTATCATGATCTGGCAGGTATACTTTCCTGTTATCAAGTATCTTAGTGATCGCTGCAATTATTTCATTGATATTATCCGGGTCTACCAGCAGGCCCAACTCACCATTGCACAACGCGTCCACCGAACCATCTTTATTACCGGCAATTACCGGTACACCGTAAAATATGGCTTCTATAAATACAATCCCAAATCCTTCATTTTTACTGGGCATTACAAAAATATCGGCCAGTTTAAAATGAGCTGCCAATTCCTCATCAGCTATATAACCGGCAAATATCACAATGCCTTTTAATCCCAGTGTATTGATCAACTCATCTATCCGCTGCTTCTCTGTATCATCATACCTTCCCACCAACAGGTAACGGATACACGGATATTTGAGGATAAGTTCAGGCAATGCCATCAAAACCTTATCATAACCCTTGTATTGTTCGGTTCCTGCCATTCGTGCCACAGTAAGTAAAATCTTATGATCATCTTTCAACCCGTACCGCTCCTTTAAAGCGCAGTCCTTAGCTCCTTCAAGCGGCATTTCTAAAAAAGGGTCCAGGCAATTATTGATCACTACAAACCTTTCTTCGGGTAAGCTATACAGAGATTTCATTTTCTCTTTGGTAAAATGGCTTACAGGTAAAATAATGTTGAGTGTATGAAGCATTCTCTTTTTCCAAAATGGAAAGGGTTCCCATACTTCAATTCCGTGTGCCAGTAAAACCACTTTGGTGGAGGGACTGATCTTTTTAAT
Organism: Chitinophagales bacterium; assembly: GCA_038204855.1. Lineage (GTDB taxonomy): Bacteria > Bacteroidota > Bacteroidia > Chitinophagales > Chitinophagaceae > Ferruginibacter. The sequence continues at coordinate 43,644 of JBBRCM010000009.1, read as the reverse complement.
CAGGTAGCCTACCAGTAGCAAATTAATATGGCTGAGGATAACAATACGGCTCCCGGTCGCTTGCTGCAGGCTTTTTAAAACAAAGTGTATCCGGTGATATCCAAAGCCGGTAAAGAGTAGCTGGGGGAAATATTTATTCCCGTCTACCTTGTTTGGAGGGTCATACATCGAAAATATCTTGACAAGGCCACCCGATTGAAGCCCCAGTTCATACAGCGCCTTTCCGGCAATCCGGCATACTTTTTCAATTCCACCAGTGGCAGAAAAAACTTTAAGAGTCAGGAAGAGAACTTTATTTTGAGTAATGTTGAATGTTGAATTTTAGATGATAGCAGTATCATTAATTGATGCTGGATAATGGATTCGAATTTTCCGCAGCGCCTCCCAGGAAATAAATGCTAATTATTAAAACCTAATGTTGAAAAGGGGACACTGCGGTTGCGGAGACGAATATTTTTCATCTTGCAGCTAAAAAAATGATTTTTTTCCATAAGCCGCTTAGTCCCTTTCATGATTCCATTTTAATTATTTAACCCTATTTTTTAAGGAGACTCTGCGGAGAATTCATGAAATGAGACGATTCATTTCCATAAAACTATGCAACATTAACAACTAAAAACTACGAATTTTAACCTGGTTTCCCTAACAACATCAACGCCATCAGCTGCGACCAATGCATTTGTCCTTTTGCAAACTGGTCAAAACTATCATTGCCTTTTTTTCCATCGCCGGACATCCGGTCTTTAACAAATTCACTCCTGGCCAGCCATTCAGAAAATGGAAAAGAAAACCCCATCTTGGGCCTGTTCCATACCCCTTCTGGCAAGGCACCTCTGAAACTGTCTATCAATAATTGTTTCGGTAAAACGCCGGAATATTTTACCGCCGTTTTTATTCGGAGTGCAAGTGCGACAAATTCCTTGTCTAAAAACGGTACCCTTATCTCGATGCCATGTGCCATACTCATAACATCAGCGTCACGCAATAACTGGTTTTGCATATAAAGGTTCATTTCCATCCAGGAAGCCTGGTTACAAGGGGTTAAATGCTTTATTTCATTAAGTTCCGGTTGCGCCTCCAGTATATCCCATACTTCTTTTTCTGAGCTCCCTAAATACTTAGCAATTTCAAATGGGATAAACTGCCCCCTTAAAAAAAGATAGAATCCCTTTGCGCCACCCAGGCTTAAATAAACCATGCGCCGTATTTTTTTTGAACCCGAATACCGCCCTGCCCGCAGTAAAGAAGACGGGATACCGTTGATCCATTTTATAGCGCCCATACGTTTAAAGGAAGGATAACCCCCAAATAATTCATCGCCCCCAACACCCGATAACACGGCTTTCAATCCACTTTCTTTAGCATACTTGCTGATGAACCAGGTATTGATTCCATCGCAGCCCGGCAGGTCCATGGCGCTGATGATACTTGGAAAATTTTCATGGAACTCTTTTTCATCTAATATTTCCTGCCTGTTGAGACAATTCAATTGTTGCAACATCAGGTCCTGGTATTTTTTTTCAGAGTATTTTTCTTCCTCGAAAATAATGGACAGTGTCTTCAGGACCGGGTTATGATATTTCCCAGCCAACATTGCTATGATGCCTGAATCCAATCCGCCACTCAAAAAAACCCCGATAGGTGCATCGCTCAGCAAATGACGCTTGACTGCTTTTTGCAGGCAGTCTTTGATCTGTATTTTTACTTCATCCCGGTCATTGATCGTTTCTATATAACTATAATGACAAAACGATTCAATATCCCAGACCTGGTCAGTTACCCGGTAACGCAAGAAACACCCTTTTTGCAGCGGCCTTATATCCTGTAACGTAGTAACGGGTTCGGGCAGGTGCCCGTAAGCCAGCAGGTACACGGGCCAGCTGCTATTTTTCTTTTGCAGGTAGGTTAAGTGGGTAAATCCCCTTATTTCAGAAGCAAATGCCAGTCCTTCTTTGGTAATGGCATAGTATAGCGGTTTGATCCCGGAAGCATCCCTTACTAAGTAAATGTTAGCTCTAACATTATCCCATAATGCAAAGGCAAACATGCCATTGAATCGTTGAAATGCATTGGTACCCCAGGCTGCAAATGCAGCCAGTATCACTTCGGTATCACTTGCCGTATTAAAACTATAGCCCGCTTTTTCTAATTCAGCCTTTAATTCTAAGTAATTATACAGTTCCCCATTATAGCTTATCCAGTAGCGGTCATCTGCATAGGCCATTGGCTGGTGCCCCCCCGGGCTCAGGTCGATCAATGCCAGTCTCCGATGTCCCAGAACAAGATGATGTTCCTTACAATTATAAAAGCCTTCATCATCCGGGCCCCCATGCTTAAGTATCCTGCACATCTCTTTAACCTTAGCAGCCAAAGCTTCATTGGTCAGGGATGGATTTATTATGCCGGCAATCCTACACATTCTTAGCTGTTAGCTTTGTTTACGTTTCAATTGATAAAATTTCGATCTTTAAAAGCTGTTGAGAATTGCCAGTTACGAGTTGTTAGATGGTAGTCATTAGGTGTTAGTAGTTCAGGATTCAATTATTAAAATATCGATCTTTAACAGGTATCCCTAAACTCCGTCCGACTGGGAATCCAGGGCGGGCTTTAAACGTAAAGCGCAAACAAACTAAATTGAAGGCCATGAACTATGAAACATTTCCAAATTCTTCTTATCAAAATACGCACTCAATTGCATCCCTATACTATCAATCTTAACAAATGCCCGGTTACGCGAAATTTCGATAATAATACCATCGTAATTCATTAATACTCCATGTTTGATCCTTACCCTTGTATTTATATCAAGTTCCTGCTGCACCACCTGCAACTTATCAAATTCACTCAAACATTTCCGGATCGTATCAATCTCGTCATCTTGAATACTCGCCGGGTTACCCAGTCAGTAAGGATTATTGACAATACCATTAATAGTCATCACATCCCGGTACTTCAATTCCTCCACCTGTACAAAAACATATCTTTTAAATGATGATTCCATGACCACTTGTTTCGGGTCGCTCCACTGCCTGGCTACCTGATTTATATGGCAATAATGTTAAGTCACTCTGTCATCCAACAAGGCAGCTAACTTCTTCTCACACCCCGGACTCGTATAAACCGCGTACCAATATGTTGAATTATTGTCCATCAAAAAACAATCTTCTGCAGTCATGAGCCTCCCAAACTTCGGGGTTAAAACTCTGGCTTTATAATGATCTTAGTCAGGGGGGCGCAAAGCTTCGCTGTCCCTCAGTCACAAGTGATTTTTAACCGATGGACCTTTTTTGCACGCAATTTCACATTGAGCGGATTTCCATGATTCATTGCATAAGAGATGGAAACAAAAATTATTCGCTAATTAAAATGCAAAAACTCTGTATTATCGGGCATTTTATGGATGAATTTGCTGGGTTACCAGGATTTGAACCTGGACAAACAGCATCAAAATCAGCTGTGCTACCTTTATGCCATAACCCATTTGAAATCGGTTGCAAAATAAGGCTTATGCCCTTACTTCCCAAATGCCTTTTAGATTGATGCCGGCTTGTTTATCCGGAGTTTTAATTTGGAAAGGATTTTCATTTCATTGATATGACGATTTAATAAAAAATCCTCATCGGCCCACCCATATCCAAATTTTAATATTCGTAAAATCACTTGTAAATTATACGTAATAATTTCGGACCAAAAGTTCGGAAAATACTTAATGAAATATTACGTAGTTTTACTTAAAATATAGGAAATAGTAAAAAGCTAACTTAAACTTGATACACAAATTGGCGATATATTTTTAGTTGTAATCATTTGTTAAATTATTTTGTGCTACCTTGTATATTAAAACTTAACCAGCAATTATATGTCACACCCCATACTAAAGAAGCTTGCTCCCCGATGGATAATCCTTGTCTGTGATATTGGCCTGATATCAGTTTCTTTTTTTATTGCTTTTTTACTGGTTAACCGTTTTACTGTCAGTGCTGCTGGTTTGTTCGCCTTGGTGCCTGCTTTTGCGGCCAATCTTATAATTGGGTTAGTTTGTATACAGATATTTTCCATTTACAAAGGGATCATTCGTTTTTCTGAGATCTCTGATATTGCACGGGTTGTAAAATTTGCCCTGCTACAGTTCATTATCTGGAACATTATATATTTTATTGACAGCAAACATTTGATATCAAACCCGGTTTCGCCCATTTTGTTCCTGATTAATTTTTTTGCAGTAGTATTTATCTTGTCTGCATTCAGACTCTTAATAAAAGAGGTGTATGAAATAGCGCAGTTAACGCCGCGCCCTAAATATAAAGCCATCATTTTTGGAGCTGGGCAAATGGGGCAGATTACGAGAAAGGTACTGGAACAGGATAAAAATTCTAATGCCAGCCTGATGGGATTTATAGACGACAGTAATCACAAAATCGGAAAAAAACTGGGAGGGTTGCCTATTTACGATGCTTCAGGTGAGGAACTCTCCCGGACATTAAAAATAAAGGGAATAACTCATTTATATATTGCCATCAATGATTTACCTGTAGAAAGAAAGATCGCTATCGCTGACATATGCGGGCCACTAAAAATAAAAGTGAGTATTGTGCCGCCTGCCAATCAACTTACGGAGGGTTCATTTGAGAAGAAACAGATAAGGGACATAAATATTGAGGAACTTTTGGAGAGAGATGAGATTTTTTTACCACCATCCTTATTGGAGGATACTTACCGGGATGCTGTGGTATTGGTAACAGGTGCAGCCGGATCAATAGGCAGTGAAATTTGCCGCCAGCTTTCAAACTACAATATCAGCAAACTGATTCTGCTGGATCAGTCAGAAACGGGTTTATTCGACCTGGAAAATGAGCTGCTGAAAAAAGTTCATGGTGATACCGTTATTCAGGTTGCAATAGCCTCCGTGAGAGACGACGCCGGTATGAAAAAAGTATTTTCTGTTAACCGGCCTCATTACGTATTTCATGCAGCTGCTTATAAACATGTCCCTTTAATGGAAATATTTCCCTGTGAAGCGATCATGACTAATATAGTGGGCACAAAAAACGTTGCAGACCTTTCGTTATTTTACAAGGTTAAAAAATTCGTTCTTATTTCGTCAGATAAAGCCGTAAATCCAACCAATATCATGGGTGCTACCAAGCGGGTGTCGGAATTATATATGCAATATCTGAGTGATCATGAAAACAATAAAACCCAGTTTATAATTACCCGGTTTGGAAACGTATTGGGTTCTGCAGGTTCTGTGGTTCCAACCTTTAAAAAGCAAATAGAGCTTGGTGGGCCTGTCAGTATAACACATCCGGATATTACCCGGTATTTTATGACCATACCTGAAGCTTCTAAACTTGTATTGGAGGCCGGAGAAATTGGAAAAACAGGCGATATTTTACTTTTTGATATGGGGAAGCCGGTTAAGATAGTGGATCTGGCTAAGCGAATGATTCAACTCAAAGGCCTGGAACCATTTAAAGATATAGATATCATATTTACAGGATTGAGGCCTGGAGAAAAAATGTACGAAGAATTATTTACAGATACAGAAGAATTTATAAAAACGGACCATCCGAGAATTTTAAAGGGCGTAAAAAATAAGCCATGCCACCCGGATCTTAGCCGTTTGCTGCAGGATCTGGAAATGAATGCTGTGACACATAAAAATGATATGGTTCCCTCTATTTTAAATAGTATTCTTTCAGAATTTAACCCTTATAACTATTTAAAAAATAAAGCGGAAGAACCTCCTGTTGTTAATGGTAATAACCATACATATAGAAGAACAGTACCTACACGTTGAGTATGAAAATAATTTTCACCTAGCCACGCAGAAAAGGGCTAAGACATTTCCCTGAACAATAAAATCATCCGTTCGAATCCCATTCCATGGCATAAACATAAAAACTTTCATTGCTGAAGGGCTTTTATTCCGATGTGAAATACTACTTAGCCGAACAGCTTTTCTAAACCGAAAAATCGGCGCAGGTCGGTATAATACCATTTAAACCAGATTTTGCATTTAAAATCTACTGCGGCATCCAAATCCTTCACAGCTAAGCCTTTCAGAATCCCGAAAATCGGGACAGGCTATTTTTTGAATTCAAAATAGTGCACTATTCTTTCATCCAAAAAATAGCCTGAAACCTTATCTGTTTGTATTTGAAACCCTCGCTACGATTTCAAGTGCAAAATCCGGGTTTAATATTTACCCTTAGACCTCCGGTCTATTTTATAAGTCAAGACGGTATTATGTCTTGCTGTTTATTATTGTTTTCTTGCTGAACACGGCAATAACCAATAAGGACAATAATGCTGACCTAAGAAAGATCATATAGACAGTACTAATATCACTATATTCCAAATTGATCAGCAGTAAAAAGCTTAGTAAAACAGCAACTGCAGTAAAAATTACCCAGAACCATATGATACTGTATTTTCTCTTTTTAGACTGCTTCGGTAAAAAATAAATTGCAATTACGAATGCAAGCATTCCTGCGAGAGAACTTACATTCCATACCAGCACATAAAGCGGCACGGGTGTACCCATTGCAGTTACGATTTCCTGCAGAACGGGAAATTTTTCCACGAAGTAACCGGAAGCATTCGTAAAGCTATCCCAGAATAAATGCGTAAAAGCGCCCAATATTATTGAGACAATAACAATACCTATATTTTTTTTGAAGTACCCGTTCCAGTCGAACCCCTCAAAGCGTGTAAAACGACTAAGCATAAAAGCGGGAAGGCGAGAAATTAATTTATCTCTTAAAATATTATGAAAGAGAAATGCAACAATTACTGCAACGGGCAGGTGAAACCAAAGAATTGCGTAGTATGCATGACTGAAAGTTCTGGTGCCATTTATAATGTATTCCAGGTCGGGAACTATGCTTCCGATTATTAACCCGGTAAAAGAAAACCATGAACGGGGCAAATATCTGATCGGGAGGATAAGGGCAGGGTGGGCAAAGGTAAAAGGCATATTTATTAAGATAACTGTAGTTTATTAAACGCGGATTTTGCTGTTGAAATTCAATGATAAGCGGAAACTACTGCAAATACAAGTCTTTGCTTGATTTTCTGAACCACATAATCTTTCAGTATAATTATGCCCAAAAAATCTCTTCAAAAACTTGTCTTTATTTTATTTTCAACTTTCATAACTAATCCAACTGCAAAATACGGGTTAAAACCATTTTAGTGTTAAGTTATGCTTATTATTGGGAATTCAAATGTTACTGACCAACCAGGTGCATTTAACCCAGATTTTGCAGTTGAAATCTACTGCGGCTTCCAAATCCTTCACAGCTAAGCCATTCAGAATCCCGAAAATCGGGACAGGCTATTTTTTGAATTCAGAATAGTTCACTATTCTTTCATCCAAAAAATAACCTGAAACCCTTATCTGTTTTGTATTTGAAACCCTCGCTACGATTTCAACTGCAAAATCTGGGTTTAAAGTTGTCATTTTTTCCTTAAGCGGCCGTTCGTAAACTTTAACCCGAATACTAGATACGATAAATAATAAGCGGTTAGCGAATGGGGGTGGCAAAAATATGGTTTACAGAAATTCTGTTATTTATTTTGAGGAAGCAGCAGTTTTTTTTTGCATTTAGGAAGTTTTGCAAGGCATGTGTACAATGAAAATCAACTGGTACAGAAAAAAATGGTACCTTCCTGTACTATTGATTGCTGAAGAAACTGTACGCACCTTACTTGATGAAATTGCTTTAAACCGTTGTGAGAAAGCATACAAGACGCTGTTCATGGAAATGCACGGGAGCCTGCATGATTTTGCCTACGGCATCACCAGGAGCCAGGAAGATGCAGAAGAGGTGGTTTCGGATTTTTTTATTGCCCTCTGGCAGCGGCCCCCGGCACTGCGGGCTATTGAAAGCCCGCGGTTATATTTTTTTACAGGGGTTAAAAATACAGCCCTTAACAAATTAGCGAAGCAACGTAAACAAAGTATGGCTCCGGCAGATACCTGGCATACCCGGCTTACGAGTGTTTTCTTTAACCCTGAGGAGCTGATGCTTTCTGCCGAAGTGGTGAAGGGGATTATGGCCGCCATAAATGAACTGCCTCCAAAATGTAAAGTGATCTTCAAGTTAATAAAAGAAGATGGTCTTAAATACGCCGAAGTGGCGCAGTTGCTGGATATTTCTGTAAAGACCGTGGAAGCCCAGATGGCCATCGCCCTGCGCCGTATTAAAACACACAGCGAATTTAAGCACCAGTTTCCCGAACTGCACCGGCTGCTTACTCAAAAAAAATAATTTTTCTTTTAGGGGTATTGTACTGCTTTCGTTGTCTTGTATGTGGCTATGGTTATCTTTTGCTTATGAAGGAAGAAAAATACTGGATCTTACTGTCTAAAAAATTAACAGGCGAAGCTGATGCTGCGGAGCTTGAACTATTGGACCAGTTGATCAGCAGTAACCCGGAATGGAAAAGTATCATGGAGAACCTGCTGGAACTCTGGCATTCCAAACCTATAGCATTTAAGCCAGCCCATAATCAAAAGGGAGAAGATGCTTACCTGGTGCATGTAAACCGATTAAAAGAAAAAGCCCCCGATTTTAAAACCTACGCCTCGCAACTGGCACATGACCTTAACGGCCAGCCGTTGGCCCGCAAAAAACCATTCTACAAAAATTGGATTACTTATGCCTGTGCAACGCTGCTGGCAATATCGGTGTCCTTATACCCGGTACTCAGCAGTAAAAAAGGTCATAAAGAAATAGCAACCGTTAAAGGCCCGGCCAATGAAATAAGTATTAATCCGGGTTCACGTACCAAAATAACATTGCCCGATGGATCGCAGGTTTGGATAAACTCGGGTAGCAAACTGACCTATACAGATTTTTTTAAAGGCAGCACCCGTGATGTACAATTAGACGGGGAAGCCTATTTTGATGTGGTGAAAGATGCAGCCCATCCCTTTATTGTACATACTTGGGGTATTGATATAAAAGTGCTGGGTACGGCTTTTGATGTAAAAGCGTATAAAGCAGAACCGGTGGTGGAGGCCACCCTGATACATGGTTCTATTGAAGTGATTAACCAGAACCGCCCTGGTGCGCCGGGCGTGATGCTGAAACCGCATGAAAAACTGATCTACAAAAAATACCTGGTTGCAGATGACCGCGACCAGCGTGCAGATGTAACTTCACCCCCCGGGGCCGACAGCTACTCGATCACTATAAAACCGCTGGCAAAAAATAAGGCTGATACCGAGATACCCGAAACAGCATGGGTATATAATAAACTGAGTTTTGAAGATGAGCGGTTTGAAGACCTTGCCCGGAAAATGGAAAGATGGTACGACCTGAAGATCATATTTGAAAATGAAAAACTGAAGGAAAACCGGGTAAGTGGTTCATTTGTAAATGAAACTGTAGACGAGGCGCTGAATGAACTGAAGTTCCTGCTGCCTTTTAAATATACCATTAATAATAAAGAAGTAAAAATTATGAGGAAATAAAAACGGGAAATGTTGCAGCATTTCCCGGAAAAAATAGTAACAAACGACCGTTGCTTTGCAGCAGGCCGATTGTATTTTTCATCACCAAAACCAAAAATATGCAAAAAAGTGTACTTCAGAGCCAAAAAACGAGGCCAGGGACGCTTCTAAAAACACTGCTTGTTATGAAGCTTGCCATTATCATCTTATTCGCTACCAGTTTGCAGGTAAAAGCTAACCCGGCTATGGGGCAGCGTGTTACCATGAACCTGAAGCAAACGGAAATCCGGAAGGTTTTGAGGTTGATAGAGGACGATGGCTCTTATCGTTTTCTGTATAATTCAAAACTGAAGGCACTGAAAAATAAACTTGATTTTTCTGCGCAGGATCTTCCGGTAACAGAATCACTTGTCAAATTATTTTCGGGAAGCAACTTAACCTATAAGCTGCTCGAAAATAATGTGGTGGTTGTCTTCTCTACCGATGAAGAAGAAAATGACAAAATAAAAATTACCGGGCGGGTAACCGGGACAAACGGGGAGGCCATTGCCGGCGCCTCGGTACTGCAGAAGGGAAGCGGCACCGGAACATCTACCGATAATAATGGTACTTATACTTTAACGGTTGACAACGACGCCACCCTGCTGATAACCAGCATTGGTTACGAACCGCAGGAAGTAAAAGTAAGCGGCCGCTCCGTTATAGATGTCAGGCTGGTTGCGTCCTTAAAGCAATCTGAGGAAGTGGTGGTAATTGGTTATGGCGTTGCCAGCAAAAGAGATCTTACAGGTTCCATTGTAAAAATATCCGGGAAAGATATCGCTGATAAACCCAATACAAATCCTGTGGCATCATTGCAGGGAAGGGTTGCGGGGCTTTCTGTTGTAAACAATGGTACACCCGGCAGCGCTCCGGATATCAGGATTAGAGGAACGGTAAGTATTGGCCAGGTGCACCCGCTGTATGTGGTGGATGGTATTTTTAATGATAATATCGACTATCTTAATTCAAACGACATTGAATCTATAGAAATTTTAAAAGACCCTTCTTCTTTAGCCATATTTGGTGTTAAAGGTGCTACCGGGGTTATTGCCATTACTACTAAAAAAGCCAAAGCCGGCCAGGTGGTGGTTAATTTTAATACCACTTATGGGTTTAAAAGATTAGTAGATAAGATCAAACTCGCCAATTCGGATGAATTTAATTTACTGTTTGCCGAAGAAAATGCAAATAATAGTGTTGCTACACCAAATTATACAGCTTTAACAGCTAATACAGATTGGATAGATGTGGTTACCAGGACAGGGAAATTTAATACCAATAACTTAAGTATTGCCGGAGCTACGGATAAAAATAAATTTAATTTAGGATTTGGCTACCTTACCGACGAAGGCATAATAATACATGAAAAATTAGAAAGAATGACGCTTTCATTCAGCGACGAATTTAAGCTGAGTAAGGCCTTAAAAATTGGCGTAAACCTGAATGCATCCCGGCAAAATAACCCGTATGATGCAGGCGGTGTGCTGGATAATGCAAGAAAAACAATGCCACAGATCCAAGCCGGTACTAAAAACTTCCGCGTAGCAAATCCTTACGGTGGCGACAGCATAAATGCCAATATATATTCAGGTTTAAATACTGCCTTGCAAAATTCAGGTGTTATCAACCCTTTATTGGAAATTGAAAATACCTGGAACAAACGTGTAAATATAGAATACAGAACTGTGGGCAGTGTTTACGGAGAACTTAATTTCCTTAAATATTTTAATTTCAGGTCCACATTTTATGCGGATATAAGCCATGTAAATAACAGGCAATATTCACCGCTGTATTATGCCTACAGGCCTCAGGACTCAATTGGTAGCCCTAATAAGGATTCAGCTTATCTCTACAATTCAAAAACGCAGGTTAGTGAAGATGATAATACCTATAGAAAGTTTCAGCAGGATCATATTTTAACTTTCAAAAAAAGTTTTAGAGATCATAACTTAACTGTTACAGCGGGTATTACTACTTATTACTTCAGCAATTTTAACAGGAGCGGTGTTGCAAAACCTTTTACAAGTGGCAACGCACTACCAATCCCTGATGATAAAAGATTTTGGTATATAAGCACGCAGTTTAATGACCCTGCAACTACGCTTGCAAGTTCCAGCCAAAGTGAGTATTCTACAGCTTCTGTATTAGGAAGGCTTTTGTATAACTATAAAGGAAAATATTTTTTGAATGCTTCTTTAAGAGATGATGGATCTTCGCAGATACCAACCAAAAACCGACACCAAAAATTTTGGGCTGTAGGTGCTGCATGGGATTTATCCAAAGAAAAGTTTATGCAGCAAATAAGCGTTATCAATTTCCTTAAACTAAAAGCATCCATTGGCGTATTGGGTAATCAAACCGCCTCTTACTTAGATGGTACGCCAATCAATTATCCTTTTTATCCGAACCTAAATACAGGAACTTCAGCAGTATTTGGTACCACTTCTTACCTGGCAGCGGTAAATGCGTATGAACCCAGTCCGGATTTAAAATGGGAAACCGTGCAGGCACAGGAAGTAGGTATAGAATTAAATGCGTTTACAAACCGCTTACATTTTGAAGCCAACTATTTTAATAAAACAACAAAAGACTTAATGACTTTTGTTGACAGGAGTACACAAGGTTTGAAAGCTATATTAGAAAATGGTGGAAGCATCAGAAACTGGGGTGAAGAATTTTCTGCCAGTTGGAATCAAACTATTAAGAAAGACCTTACTGTAAGCATTGGCGGTAACATTACTTTTCTAAAAAATAAAGTAGTGAGCGTAAACGACAAGATACCGGCAGGCTATTTATCAAGATCATTTCAAAATAACGGAAGTGCCGAAAGCAGGACCCAACCGGGTTTACCCATTGGTTCATTTTACGGCTATGTTGTAGAAGGGCTTTACCAGAGTTATGCCGATATTCTGGCATCGCCTATTGCATCTGCCATTGGCTCTTATGGTCCCGGCGATTTTAAATTTAAAGATGTGAACGGGGATGGAAAAATTACTGCCGATGACCGCACTGTTATTGGCAATCCAACACCTAAGTTTACCTACGGGGCAAATATTAATGTTGCTTATAAAAATTTCAACCTGGGGATAGATATGGGCGGAGTTTACGGTAACCAGGTTTTCAGAACATGGGGTTCTCTGGAATCTCCTTTTCAGCGGGTTAATTATTCTGCCGAAAAAATTAATAGGTGGCATGGGGCAGGTACATCTAACTGGACACCCATAATAAGCCAAGCCAACCGGTTTAATTACAATGGCTCAACCTATAATATTGAAGATGGAAGTTATTTCAGGATACGGAATATTCAATTGGGTTACAATTTTACCCAACGCTTAATTTCAAAAGCCAGGATGAAAAATCTGAGGATTTTTGCGAATGTACAAAATCCTAAAACCTGGAAAAATAATTTAGGATATACTGCCGAATTTGGCGGTGGTGCAACTGCATTTGGTTACGATAATGCCGGTGGTGCCATACCTGTTGTAACCACATTTGGCCTAAACGTAACTTTTTAAACTATTAAACTCATTTGATATGAAAAGAAATAAAATTTTATTCTGGAGCTTTATTATTGCGCTTCCGATGTTGGTTTCGGTTATGGGATGTAAAAAATTCCTGGACCGCCAGCCATTGACCGCCACCCTTGATGATCTGAATCAGGGAACATTGGAAGCACAAAGTTTTGGATTGTACAGTACTTTAAGAACCAGCCCCGGATTTACCACCTTACCGTGGTTAGATTTTCACAGCATACGAGATGATGATGCCCAAAAGGGAAGCAGTACCACCGATGGTGCTGAAATTACCGCCGAGTTTGAAACATTTCAGTATAGTAAAGACGACTGGGCACCCAACGAATATTGGAATAATCATTATGCGATGATAAACCTGGCCAATAAGGAAATTTATTTTGCCGATTCTTTAAAGCTAACCGATCCTGCTTCACTCAGGAATGTAGGCGAAGCTTTATTTTTCAGGGCTTATGCTTTTGCTGAATTGGCTAAAACTTATGGCGATGTACCGTTAATTAATTTTTACTACACTGTAGCAACCGATGGCATTAAACCAAAATCGCCGGTTGCTGCTATCTATGCACAAATTGATGCCGACTTAACCAAGGCTGCGCAATACCTTCCATTTGACTGGACAGTGGCAGCAACAAATATTTACCCGGGGCGGTTAACTAAAGGCGCAGCCAATACCTTATGGGCACAAACTTTTTTATACCGACAAAACTGGGCTCAGGTGGTTGCGTTATGCAACCAGGTAAAAGTATCAGGGCAATATGCACTGGCTGCAGATTTTCCAGACATTTGGAAAGACGGTTTAAACGGAACCGGTAAAAACGGGAAAGAATCAATTTTTGAAGCACAAATGAATGTGGGCCAAAACGGAGTACCTAACCAGGGAGAAAATTGGGGAACCTGCCAAAATGTGCGGCAAGGTGGTGCAACAAATGCCTGGAATCTTGGTTGGGGATGGAATGCGCCAACTCAAAAATTAGAAACTGATTGGGTTAATACAGATCCTCGTAAACGTCAAACTATCTTATACTCCGGCCAGTCTGATGGCGGCCCTGCACAAGGGGGTTATGGCGCAACCTTACCAGCTTACGGTCCGGGATCAGGTCTTGATCAACCATACTGGAATAAAAAAGTGTACTCCGATCCACTTATGCGGCAGTTTACCGGCCAGATTTTCGGAAATGGCGGGGCATCATGGATCAATCACAGAATTTTACGTTATGCAGATGTTCTCTTAATGCTTGCAGAAGCAAGTAACGAATTGGGCGATGGAGGTACGGCTGCTGCTAATTTAGAATTGATAAGAAAAAGGGCAAGTGGTAATCTGGGCGTAACCAGAACAATTGTTCCGGTAATACCTTTTGTAAACCAGGCGCAAATGCGTGCTGCTATTAAAAGCGAAAGACGTTGGGAATTTGCCATGGAAGGATATCGCTTTTACGACCTGGTTCGATGGGGTGATGCCATTGCTGAATTGGGGCCTTTAGGATATACTAACCGTTGCAGGTTTTATCCTATTCCGCAAAAAGCGATCGCATTATCGGGCGGGGTGCTTGTACAAAACCCTGAATGGTAATTAATACTGATTCTGCTGACTTGAGGCGGAGTTGTTTAGATATATTGATCATACTAAAAAAAATAAAAATGAATTTACATAACAAAATGCTTAAGACTGCCATATTCATGATGATGGTATTGGCTGTAGGTGCCGGTTGCAAAAAAACAACCCGGCCGGCATTGGCGGATTATCCTGCAGATGCTGATCCGCGTTTTCCGTTATACCCGGGCGGACCATTGAAATTTTTCGCTGCTTTTGACGGTATTACTACCAACCCGCTGATGAATGCGGTGGATAGTGTCCGGGCCAATTTTCCTGCTGATAATCCGCTGGTTTCAATTGCAGGTGTTAACGGAAAAGGCATACAGGGCAACGGTACAAAAGCAATAAAATATGCATCTGCAAACGACTTTAATAAATCAACAAGTTGTACCATATCCTTGTGGGTAAATAACACAGTAAATCCAAATACAGAGCTTTATTTTTCTTTGGCCAGTAAGGATTACTGGCACGAAAGTGCAGCTTTTTTATTGGTAGAGAATGCAGCAGTTGATAAATGTACTTTTAAATTTGCCTTACAAGATCATTGGGTAGAATATACCGGCCAATCTTTTACTAAGCCATTATTTAATGGACAGTGGCATCATTTGGCGTTTACTTATGATGGAACTACATCTACAGTAAAAGTATATTTTGACGGTACTGAAGTTCCTTTACCACCTGGTGCAGCGGGTAATTTTGCCGGACTAGGCAATTTAACTTTAGGTAACGCAACTAATTTAGTGGTGGGCGGTTGGAATAAGCATGCTGGTTTAAGTGGGCCTACCGATAGCTGGATCAATGGCTTTACCGGCAAAATGGATCAGTTCCGTTTATATGGCAAAGCTTTAACTGCAACCGAAGTAATGGCATTATATAATAGCAAACTATAAATTTTTCTGAAATAGCAGGAAGTATAATAAAAGGGCTGACAATAATAGTTCAGCCCTTTTTAAATGTAAGGCACTCAAGAAATCCAGGTATTTATTTATGGGTAATTACTACATCACATTATGAACAGTATTACAAAATATCGTTCTTCTGCAATTAGTCTTTTTACCATTTTATGCTGCATTTTTCTTTTTACAAAATGTATCAATAATGAAAAAGATAAATCAGATGCTGGGGTAAAAACCGAGAGCTATGAAAAATTTGCAGGTTCCGATAAATGTATTTCCTGCCACAAGGATATTTATGATACCCATATTCATACCGCTCATTTTCTTACTTCCGCTGCAGCATCAGAAAAAAATATTAAGGGGAGTTTTGATACCGGCAAAAACACATTTGTGTATAGCAACGGCAGCTTTATGGCCATGCAAAAAAAAGCCGACGGCTTCCATCAGGTGGCCTATATAAACGGCGTTGAAAAAAAAAGCCAGCGCTTTGATGTGGTAATTGGCTCCGGAACAAAAGGCCAAAGTTACGCAACCTGGTTACAAAGCAGGTTAATGCAATTACCCATTACCTATTTTACCAGCGCCGGCAAATGGAGCAACAGCCCGGGCTACCCCGATAAGATTGCTTTTAACCGGCCCATTACATCGCGTTGTTTAGAGTGCCACACTACCTATGTTGATAAAACTTCTGCTGAAGGCATCGAGCCTGAATCGTTTGATAAGAACCGGATAATATTGGGGGTTGATTGTGAAAAATGTCATGGACCGGCTGAGAGGCATGTGGAATTTCAAACTCAAAACCCGGCGGAAAAAACTGGTAAGTTCATTATTAACCCGGCTTTATTTTCGCGGCAGCAAAGTTTAGATATGTGTGCGGTATGCCATGGAGGAAGATTACAAAAAACCAAACCATCATTTGAATTTACAGCCGGCGATAAACTTGCTGATTACTTTTTAATTGACACAACAACTAAAGATGCAAATTCTATTGATGTGCATGGTAACCAGTATGGGCTGCTTGCATCAAGTAAATGTTTCCGCATGAGTAAAACACTTACCTGTAATACCTGCCACAACACCCATGAAAATGAAAAAGGAAAAACGGCTTTATTTTCGCAGCACTGCATGAGCTGCCACACCGGTAAACATACAGATGCAGTGGTTTGTAAAATGACTGCATCTATAGGCCCCGAAATAAATAAGAATTGTACAAATTGCCACATGCCCAAAATGCAATCCATGGCAATCGCTGTTTTGTTGCAGGGTAATGATATGCCTACCCCTGCATTGATACATACGCATTTAATAAAAGTTTACCCGGATGAAACTAAAAAGATTTTAGCTTTTCTTAAAAGTAAATAAGTGAACTAAAACTATTTTAGTAAAAAGAAAAAAATCTAAAAGAAAAAAGAAATAATGATGTATACCAAAAAAAATATTTTTCTTTTCCTGATCGTCGCTTCCTTGTTAATGGTATCATGCCATAAAGCACCCAAATTATTTACCAGCTTATCTGCATCCGAAACGCATATCAATTTTGCAAACAACCTGCAAAAGAAAACCGCATTCAATATACTATACTACCTGTATTATTACAATGGCGGCGGTGTAGCAACCGGCGACATTAATAATGATGGGCTGCCGGATATTTATTTTACAGCCAGTGATAAAGGGGGGAATAAATTATATCTTAATAAAGGCAACTTCCAGTTTGAAGATATAACCGATAAAGCAGGTGTGGCCGGCACAGCAGACTGGAGTACGGGTGTTACCATGGCCGATGTGAATGCGGATGGCTTGCTGGATATATATGTTTCTACGGTCAGCAACCGCTATGGGTTAAAAGGACACAATGAATTATTTATAAACAAAGGCAACAATACTTTTTCGGAAGAATCTGAAAAATATGGACTGAACACTTCGTGCCTTACTACCCAAAGTGCATTTTTTGATTATGACCATGATGGTGATCTGGATTGTTATATTCTCAATCAATCGCATCATCCACATGCCAATATCGTTGATACCAGTAACAGGAAAGGATACGATTCGCTCTCGGGCGACAGGCTTTACAGGAATGATATAAATATTACAGGGAAGTTTACCGACGTAACTGCAAAGGCCGGTATTTACCAAAGTAATCTTGGTTATGGATTGGGTTTAGCTGTTGCAGATATTAATAATGATGGCTGGGATGATATTTATATTGGAAACGATTTTCATGAAAATGATTATTACTACATCAATAATGGGCCTTCTCCCTCTCCTGCTGGAGAGGGCGGGGGTGAGGTTTCTTTTACAGAAAGTGGCGCCAAACATTTTAAACATTACAGCCGGTTTAGTATGGGCAACGATGTTGCCGATTATAATAACGACGGGCAAATGGATGTTGTGACTGTGGATATGCTTCCGACGGATGAAAAGACCCTGAAAACTTATGGAAGCGATGAAAACCCTGACATTTATAAAGTGAAGCTGGAGTTAAATGGTTATCAAAAACAATATTCAAAAAACTGCCTGCAAAAAAATAATGGAAATGGAAATAGCTTCAGCGAAACTTCCCTGCTGTCGGGCGTAGCAGCAACCGATTGGAGCTGGAGCCCATTGTTTGCAGATTTTGACAATGATGGCAAAAAAGACCTGTTCATTTCAAGCGGTATTGTTAAGCGGCCTGTTGACCTGGATTATGTACGGTTTGTTTCTGACCTGGATATGCGGAAGGGAAGGCAGGAAACAGATAAATATGATGACGTGGCTATTGAACATATGCCGGACGGAAGTTCACATCCTTACTTTTTCAGGAACGAAGGCGGGCTGAATTTTAAAGATGCCAGTACTGATTGGGGTACCGGAGAAATGAAAGGCTTTTATACCGGTGCTTCTTATGCCGATCTGGATAATGATGGTAACCTTGATGTGGTTATTAATTGTATTAATGCGCCAGCTGTGATATTAAAAAATAATGCGCCGGCCAAAGCTGCGATGAATATTTCTTTTAAAGGAAATAACCTCAACACATTTGGCATTGGAGCCAAAGCCTGGTTGTTTGCAGGTGGTAAATTACAATACCAGCAACTGATGCTCACAAGGGGCTTCCAGTCGTCGAGCGAACCAAGGCTGCATTTTGGATTAGACAGCCTGAAATTTATTGACAGCATACTTATAGTTTGGCCCGATAAAAAATACCAGCTGATAAAAAATATCCCTGCAACTGGCGGGCTTGTAGCAAAGCAGCAGGAAGCTTCCGGCGTATTTGATTACAACACATATTTTCCGCAGCCAAAGCAACTGTTCGAAAATATAAGCAGCCTTGTTGGCTGTAACTGGTTACATACCGAGAATGATTTTTTAGATTATAATAAACAATACCTGATACCGCATCAGCAATCTACCCGTGGGCCAAAACTGACAGTGGGCGATGTAAATAAAGATGGCCTGGATGATTTTTATGTTTGCGGTGCATCCGGCCAAGCGGGCCAGTTAATGATACAGACTGCAGCGGGAAAATTTATAAGCACGGACACATCAATATTTGGTAAAGCAAAACAAAGCGAAGAAGTAGATGCTGTTTTCTTTGATGCCAATAACGATTCATATCCAGACCTGTATGTTGTAAGTGGAGGGAATGAATACAATGATGGCAATCCTGCATTGGCAGATCATTTATACCTGAATGATGGTAAAGGACATTTTACACTAACTGAAAATGCAATACCTGAGCTGCTGAAAAATAAATCCTGTGTAAGCACTGCTGATTTTGATAAGGACGGCGATATTGATTTATTTGTTGGAGGCCTTGCTGATGCCACACAATATGGTGTAGCTCAACCGTCTTATTTATTACTGAATGATGGCAAAGGAAATTTTAAACAGGCATCATCTTCAGTAATAAAGCTCGATAATTTAGGGATTGTTACGGCTTCATCTTTTAGCGACATCAACAAAGATGGTTGGGAAGACCTGATAGTTACAGGCGAGTGGATGCCTGTAAAGATATTTATTAATCACAAAGGAATATTTACCCCCACTGATATTCCACAATCAACGGGTTTGTGGCAAACAATTTATATGACCGATGTAAACGGTGATGGGTTTACGGATATACTGGCCGGAAACTGGGGGCATAATTCTAAATTATATTCGGGCAAAACCGGCCCGTTAAAATTGTATATTAAGGACTTTGATAAGAATGGGTCTGTAGAGCAGGTAATGGCTTATACGGTTAATGATAAGGAATATACTTTCCTGGCCAAAGATGAATTGGAACGTTCCTTGCCGGTGTTAAAAAAAGCATATTTAAAGTATGATGAAGTGGCAGGTAAAACGGTGCAATACATGTTTTATGATCTGTTTAAAGATTACCTGGAGCTTAAAGCAGAAACGTTGGGGTCCTGTTATTTTATTAATGACGGGAAAGGAAACTTTACAAAAAAGGAGTTGCCCGATGAATTACAACTGGCACCGGTTTTTTCTTTTACCGATTTACCGGCTAACGGAAAAGGCAGCTACCTGGCAGTAGGAAATTTTTACGGAGTGATACCTTATGAAGGCAGGTATGATGCATTGCTGCCATCCGTATTCTCTTATAATAAACAGGTAAATAATTTTCAGTTTCAGTCAGTCACGCCGGTTACAGATGGAGAAGTTAGAGATGCAAAATGGATAGGAGTTGCCGGAGGAAAAAAAGTATTAATTATTGCACAGAATAATAAAGCATTGACTTTTTTAAAACCAAATGAATAATATTTTAAAAAATAATTTTCGAACATGAAACAACAAAGAAAACCTATGTGGCTGATTTCCATTTGTATGCTTTTAGCATTTGGCAGCTGCTCAAAGAGCAGCAGCAACAGTAGTGGCGGCGGTGGCGGCAGCACCCCAACACCAGCAACCAACGATGTTGAAATGTGGTTAACAAAACCCGACCAGTCGGTGCTACTGCAAAAACAAGCCGGCGTTCTTTCCTTTGTGAGTACCGCCAATAGTTTTCCCAATATTGATGTTGACTCGGCAACAACTTATCAAACCATTGATGGTTTTGGATACACATTAACAGGAGGAAGTGCTTATTTGATCAACCAAATGGATGCCGCTTCCAGATCGTCCCTGTTAAATGAACTGTTTGGCAATGCAGCAAATTCAATAGGATTAAGTTATTTAAGAATAAGTATTGGTGCTTCTGATTTAAACAGTTCGGTTTTTAGTTATGATGACAGGCCTGCAGGACAAACAGATATTTCGTTATCAAATTTCAGTCTTTCGCAGGATACCGTGGACCTGATTCCGATATTAAAACAAATACTGGCAATAAACCCAAATATAAAAATCCTGGGTTCGCCCTGGAGTCCGCCGGTATGGATGAAAGATAACGGAAGCTCTGTTGGAGGAAGTTTGCAGCTACCATATTATAATGTTTATGCAAACTATTTTGTAAAGTACATTCAGCAGATGCAGGTAAAAGGAATTCCAATTAATGCCATCACGATACAGAACGAACCACAAAATCCCGGCAATAATCCAAGCATGTTAATGTCGGCAACACAACAGGCTAATTTTATAAAAAATAATTTAGGCCCTGCATTTCAGTCAGCAGGCATCGGCACAAAAATTATTATCTGGGATCACAACTGCGATAACGCAAATTATCCAATCAGCATTTTAAATGATGCAGCAGCCAAAGCATTTATTGATGGTTCTGCTTTTCATTTATACAACGGGGATATCAGTGCTTTATCAAATGTACATACTGCCCATCCTGATAAAAACCTTTATTTCACCGAACAATGGACCGCAGGCTCTGGCAGTTTTGATGGTGATTTAAAATGGCATGTAAAAAATGTGATCATTGGCTCTATGAGAAACTGGAGTAAAGTTGCGTTGGAATGGAATCTTGCAAACGACCCTGCTTACGGGCCTCACACAGCTGGTGGTTGTACAGAGTGTAAAGGTGCTGTAACAATAAGCGGTTCTTCTACCAGTAAAAACGTAGGGTATTATATTGTGGCACATGCTTCTAAATTCGTACCGGCCGGTTCTGTCCGTATCTCAAGCAGTCTGGTTAGTAACCTGCCGAATGTTGCCTTTAAAACACCCGCCGGTAAAAAAGTATTGATTGCAGTCAATGAAAGTGCCTCAACAATAAGTTTCAACATCAGTTATAAAGGCAAGTATGTTGCTACCTCATTGTCAGCCGGCAATGTGGCAACATTTTCCTGGTAAATAAATTAAAAAAACACAAACATGAAAAGAATCTCTTTTGTTTTTACTGCCCTTGTTTTATTTTCCTGTACAGAAAAGAAAGAAAATAAATCTGATACAGGCACTTCATCTTTTTCAACAGATGGGAAAAAAGTAGTTGTGTACACAACAGCCGACAGCACCAGTTTAAGATTATCGGCTACCGATACCTTGAGCTTTGCTGCTAAAGGTCAGCCTGTAGAAAGTGAGATCACGGTATTTGTTGATCCCGCTAAAACCTTTCAGGAGTTTATAGGAATTGGTGCAGCCCTTACCGATGCAGCCGCGGAAACTTATTACAAACTGCCAAAAGATAAACAGCAGGAAATTATAAAAGCGTTCTTCGATAAGCAAACCGGTATTGGTTATACAGTTGGCCGCACTAATATAAACAGTTGCGATTTCAGCAGCGATATGTACACGTATGTAAAAGAAGGAGATAAAGAATTAAAAACTTTCAACATTGAACACGATAAAAAGTATAAAATTCCTTTTATTAAAGAAGCCATGGCAGCGGCAGGAGGTAAAATAAATTTATTTGCCAGCCCATGGAGCCCGCCGGCATTTATGAAAGACAACAATGATGTATTGCACGGCGGCAAATTAAAGCCGGAGTTTTATGATAGCTGGGCCATGTATTACACAAAATTTATTAAGGAATATGAAAAGGAAGGAATACCCATCTGGGCAATAACCGTACAGAATGAGCCCATGGCAACACAGCGTTGGGAAAGTTGTTTGTACACTGCACAGGATGAAACAGATTTTGTAAAAAATCATCTGGGGCCCACTATGCAGAAAGAAGGTTTGCAGGATAAAAAAATAATTGCCTGGGACCACAACAGGGATATGATTTACCAGCGTGCACAAACTTATTTTAACGATCCGGAAGCTTCAAAATATATCTGGGGCCTTGGCTTTCATTGGTACGAGCCCTGGAGTGGCGGAACGCCGATGTATGATAACCTGAAATTGGTACACGAGGCTTTCCCGGATAAACATTTATTATTTACAGAAGGTTGTGCAGAGAGTTTTGATTCAACGCGGTACTACGCATGGTCGTTGGGAGAAAAGTATGCCAAAAACATGATAAGCGATTTTAACAATGGTATGGAAGGTTTCACCGACTGGAATATTATACTGGATGAAACCGGCGGGCCAAATCATGTTGGTAATTTTTGTTTTGCACCAGTGCACGCCGATACCAAAACCGGGCAGGTTATCTATACCAATGCCTATTATTACATCGGTCATTTTTCAAAATTCATTAAGCCCGGTGCCAAAAGAATTGTGAGCAGTGCAACCCGCAGCCAGTTGCTTACCACCGCATTTAAAAATGAAGATGGTTCCATTGCTGTTGTGGTAATGAACCAGGACAGCATTAAAACGCCATTTAATTTATGGATCAATGGTAAAGCCGCACCGTGTATGGCATTACCTCATTCTATTTCAACACTCATTTTTTAAAATACTGGTCATGCGGTTTATAAAAACAACATTGGTAATATCAGCATCTGTATTTTTTTTAGCAGGCTGTAGTAAAAGTGACAGCAGTGGAGGAGGTGGTGGAACACCAGTGCCATTGCCGCCAACGCCTATCTCTTTGGCTACGGTCAGGATAGATAATACAACTGCATTAACCGGCAGCATCAATTATAATGTTAAACTAAGCCCGGTCATACGGCTTTCTTTTAACAATGCAGTTGACCGTTCATCAGTGAGCTCCATTGCACTTAAAGAAAACGGAAGTACTGGCGTTGGTATTGGTTATGGTTATGAAAACGGCGATAGTACGGTTGTTGTAAATCCGTCAGCAGCAATAAAAGCATTAACCCGTTATACTGTTGATGCATCTACCAGTTTAAAATCTATAAAAGGAGGAGCGCTGTCACCGGTATTCAGCATCATCCTTAACACGCAAATAGATTCAACTAATAAATTTCCGACCATAAGCGATAATGCATTGATGGATTTAGTGCAGCAACAAACCTTTAAATATTTTTGGGATTTTGGTCACCCGGTTAGTGGTTTGGCAAGAGAAAGAAATACATCCGGAGAAACAGTAACTTCCGGCGGCTCGGGCTTTGGTATTATGACGATACCGGTTGGTATAAATAGAAATTTTATTACCCGTTCGCAAGGCCTGGCACGCATGCAGATGATCGTTGGATTTTTAAAAAACAATGCAGTAAAAGTGAAAGGTGCATTTCCACATTGGTTAAATGGAACAACCGGTGCCATTATTCCTTTCAGCGCAAATGATAATGGCGCTGATTTAGTTGAAACATCTTACTTAATGATGGGGCTGCTTACTGCACGGCAATATTTTAATGGCGTTGATGTTGCAGAAACAAATCTGCGTAGCGATATCAATACGCTATACAATAATGTGGAATGGGATTGGTTTCGTCAGGGCGTACAAAATGTTTTGTACTGGCATTACAGTCCGGATAAAGCATGGATAATGAATGTGCCCATAAGAGGCTGGAATGAAGCTTTGATCACTTACATCATGGCAGCATCATCAACCACACATGGCATTTCTGTAGCAGTTTATACCAACGGCTGGAAGGGCGGCGGCGGATATGCCAACGGCAACACTTACTACAGCTATCAGCTTCCGTTAGGGCCTGCGCAGGGTGGTCCGTTGTTTTTTGAGCATTACACATTTATGGGTGTTAATCCAACCGGTCTTAACGAAGGTTCTATAAACTATGCTACGCAAACAAAAAACCATACGCTTATCAATTACAATTATTGCAAAGCAAATCCCAATAACTATTTTGGTTATAGCAATTTGGTTTGGGGCTTAACAGCAAGCGATATACCCGGAGGTTACACCGCAAGCTCACCAACGAATGATGTGTCGGTAATTGCACCAACGGCAGCGATTTCTTCTCTGCCATACACACCAACAGAATCGCTGGCGGCACTCAAATTTTATTATTATGTTTTAGGCGATAAATTATGGAAGCAATACGGTTTTGTTGATGCTTTTTCGTTGCACAATAATTGGTATGCTGACTCTTTTTTAGCGATTGATCAGGGGCCTGAAGTGGTGATGATTGAAAATTACCGCACAGGTTTACTTTGGAGTTTGTTTACCAGTTGCCCTGAAGTAAAAGCAGGAATGCTGAGCCTTGGATTTACTGCACCATATTTATAACGAGAATGATATTATTGTCCGAATGGGGTTCCAAAGCCCCCTCTCTTTTGGAGAGGGGGTTGGGGGTGAGGTCAGAATGAAGCAAGGGCAGAATACTTAGCCAAACAACAGTAAAAAATATTTTGAAATTATAAGCTGCATGAAACAAAACAACCTTCTCTTTTTCGCTTTTGCAGTGTTGCTATCTGTCAACGCCTGCAAACCCGGTAATAAAATTGTAACAATTAAAGAAGAAGGCTATGTAGAACTTGCAGATGCAGATACCACACTTTTCAGAACAGTGCAGCAGCAAACCTTTCAGTATTTCTGGGATGGTGCCGAACCAACAAGTGGTATGGGAAGGGAACGTTTTCATGCAGACAATATTTATCCCGATGATGACAAGCATGTTGTAACCACTGGCGGCTCTGGCTTTGGTGTGATGGCCATATTGGTTGGTATTGAAAGAGGTTTTGTAACCAGGGAAGACGGAATAAAACATTTGGAAAAGATTGTTCAATTTTTGGAAACTTCCGACCGCTTTCATGGTGCCTGGCCGCATTGGTTTAATGGTGAGACTGGCAAAGTGGTTCCGTTCGGCAAAAAAGATAATGGTGGCGACCTCGTGGAAACATCTTTTATGATTCAGGCACTGCTTTGTGTAAGGCAATATTATCAAAATGGAAATGAGGAAGAAAAAGTATTGGCCGCAAGAGTAGATAAATTATGGAAGGAAGTAGATTTTGATTGGTTCCGAAACGGAAAAAATGTTTTGTACTGGCACTGGAGCCCTACCTATGCATGGGATATGAATTTTCCGGTGCATGGTTATAATGAATGCCTGATCATGTATGTACTGGCAGCATCTTCCCCGACTCACGGAGTGCCTGCCATTGTATATAACGAAGGTTGGGCAGAGAATGGTAAGATAAATGATGTAAACAAACCTGACGGCATTGCTGCAAAATATCCTTATAAATTACAAATGAAACACCAGGGGGATGCCTGGAATGGCGGCCCTTTGTTTTGGGCGCATTACAGTTACCTGGGTTTAAACCCACATGGACTAAAAGATAAATATGCCGATTACTGGAAAGAAAATACAACGCAGGCATTGATTAATTACCAGTGGTGTGTTGATAATCCAAATAAATTCAAAGGATATGGTCCGGATAGCTGGGGGCTTACATCCAGTTATTCTGTAAAAGGTTATGCAGGTCATGCGCCAACAACACAGAGAGACCTTGGTGTTATTTCACCAACGGCAGCATTATCATCTTTTCCATATACGCCCAAACAATCTATGGTTGCCATGAAACACTGGTACAATGAGATGAAAGGGAGAATTTGGGGCCCTTATGGTTTTTATGATGCATTTAGCGAAACTGATAACTGGTATATACCAAGGTACCTTGCAATAGACCAGGGGCCGATTGTGGTGATGATGGAAAATTATAGAACTGGTTTGATGTGGAAATTATTTATGAGTTGCCCGGAAATTAAAGATGGATTAAAGAAATTGAATTTTGAAAGTCCGTGGTTCAAAAATAAGTAGCTCATAAATATGTTTTAAACTCTTACCGAAAAGTTGGGAAAGGTTGCGAATGACAAGAAGATTTTTTTCTCAGCTTCGCTGGGAAAAGGTTTTGCCACCAAGGCACAAAGGCACGAAGTAGAAAAATGCTACGCATTTTCCTTTGTGTCTTGGCGTCTTTGTGGCTAAATTCAATTTTGTAAAAAATTGTTATCAAGTCTCTAAAACAGTTGTCATTAGCAACATGTTGAAGACAAGTAATTATAAAATCGCTTGCTATGATGAAAAAAATAAAAATATTGTTTGTGCTTGGTTTGTTTTTTTCTTTAAAAATATCAGCGCAAAATAGAACTTACTGTAATCCAATAAATGTAGATTACGGTTATACACCACATGAAAGTTTTACTGCATGGGGCAAACACCGTGCTACTGCCGACCCTGTGATCGTAAATTACAAAGGAGACTTTTACATGTTTACTACCAACCAGGGCGGGTATTGGTATAGCAACGACATGAGTAACTGGAAGTTTAATATCCATAGTTTTTTACGCCCCTGGAACAATACCAAAGATGATCTGTGTGCGCCGGCTGTTGGGATTATCGGCGATACCATGATCGTTTTTGGTTCTACCTACACCAAAAATTTTACGCTATGGGGCAGCACAAATCCCAAAGGCAATGAATGGTTTCCTATTGTTGATTCATTGGAGATCGGCGGCTGGGACCCTGCATTTTTTACAGACGATGATGGCAGGTTGTATATGTACAATGGAAGCAGTAATGTGTATCCCACTTATGGCGTAGAGCTGAACCGAAAAACATTTGAACCGATAGGTACACGTATGCCGATGTATATGCTGCAGGACTGGCGTTATGGCTGGCAACGTTTTGGCGAAAATATGGACAACACTTTTCTTGACCCGTTTATTGAAGGTGCCTGGATGACGAAGCACAATGGAAAATATTATTTTCAGTATGGTGCACCGGGAACTGAAATGAGTGGTTACGCTGATGGCGTAGTTATGAGCGATGCGCCTTTGTTCGACGGGCATCAGACCTTTCCGCAAAGCGACCCGTTTAGTTTTAAGCCTGGCGGTTTTTCAAGAGGCGCTGGTCATGGTGCAACATTTCAGGATAATTATAAAAATTACTGGCACATATCAACCAGTATTATCTGCGTAAAAAATACCTGGGAAAGAAGAATGGGTATCTGGCCTGCCGGTTTTGATAAGGACGACATGATGTGGTGCAATACATCGTTTGGAGATTATCCGCATTTTTTGCCAGAGGAATTACACAGACGGGATTTGTTGAGAAGCAATTTAAATCGCAATCCCGATGATTTTACTTATTGGATGTTGCTGAATTATAAAAAGCCCGTAACTGTTTCATCAACATTGGCTAATCACACTGCAAACAATGCCGTTGATGAAAATATAAAAAACTACTGGAGTGCGGTTTCGGCAGATAAAGGAGAATGGATTCAGAGCGACTTGGGAAATGTGTCAAGCGTAAATGCTGTGCAAATAAATTATGCCGACCAGGATGTGGAGTTTATTGGTAAGCAGACAAATATTTATCATCAATACAAATTGTATTATTCTTTGGATGGGAAAAAATGGACGGTATTGGTTGATAAAAGCGATAACAAAAAAGATGTGCCGCATGATTATGTTGAGTTAGCAACTCCCGTGCAGGCAAAATACATCAGGCTTGAAAACATACATATGCCTACCGGCAAATTTGCCATCAGCGGCCTGCGTGTTTTTGGTAATGGAGGCGGTGCAAAACCCAACGCTGTAAAAGACATGTATGTATTAAGAACAGAAAAAGATAAAAGGAGTGCTTATATAAAATGGAACCCGGTCGATAATGCATTTGCTTACAATTTATATTACGGCACATCGCCCGATAAATTATACAGTTGTGTAATGGTTCATGATTTTAACGAATACTGGTTTAAAGCCATGGACAGTAAAAAAACTTATTATTTTACCATTGAAGCGATAAATGAAAACGGGGTAAGTGAAAAAATGATAACTATTACTGTAGAGTAATTGTTCTCAGGTAAGTTCGAAAAGATGTCAGTCTGAGCTTGTCGAAGACGGCGCATTTATATAAACCGGTTTCGACAGGCTCAACCTGATAGTAAAATTATCAATAAGATTTTGATATTACAATATGAAAAAATTGAACGTTAAAATTTGCCTGCTGATTGCAATCACCTGTTTTGCATTTATTGCAAAAGCGCAACCTTTTGCAAATGAAATAGCAAACTTTAAAAAGCATGATGCTGCTTCGTTCCCTCCGGCCAATGCAATTTTATTTGTTGGCAGTTCTTCATTCAGAAAATGGGAAGATGTTGCTACTTATTTTCCTGCTTATACAATTATCAACAGAGGATTTGGTGGTTCAACCTTGCCTGATGTAATTCGTTATGAAAAAGAAATTATCTTTCCTTATCAACCCAAGCAAATTGTTATTTACTGCGGAGAAAATGATGTGGCATCATCTGACAGCGTTTCTGCACAAATTGTATTTGAACGGTTTAATAAATTGTATACAGATATACGGGCTGTAATGCCCGATGTACCGGTGCTCTTTGTATCGCTTAAACCAAGTCCATCCCGCTGGCAAATGCGTGACCGGATGATGGGTGCCAACAAGCGCATAAAAAAATATCTAAATAAAAAAAATAACGCTGCTTTTGTAAGTGTATGGAATGATATGCTGGGCGCAGATGGCAAACCCATTCCGGATATTTTTGAGAGCGATAACCTGCACATGAATGCAAAGGGCTATGCCATCTGGCAAAAATTAATAGAACCATATTTAGTGAAATAAAATAAAAGAAAAATGAAAAAAATACAAGGCTTATTGATTGGATTAATGTTAGTGTTTTCGTTGCATGCTTTTGCGCAAACGCCCAACGATGCAAAAATGAAAATCTTTGTTGATGCGCTGATGAAGAAAATGACCGTAGAAGAAAAACTGGGGCAATTAAATTTACCGGGATCGGGAGATATTGTTACAGGCCGGGCAGGCAATTCAGATGTTGCAAAAAAGATTGAGCAGGGAAAAGTTGGAGGGTTGTTCAATATAAAATCTATTGCAAAAATCAAAGAAGTGCAAAAGCTTGCTGTTGAGAAAAGCCGCCTTAAAATTCCTTTGATATTTGGTATGGATGTGATACACGGATATGAAACCGTGTTTCCTATTCCGCTTGGATTAAGCTGCACCTGGGATATGAATTTAATAAAACGCAGTGCAGCCATTGCAGCATCCGAAGCCAGTGCCGATGGCATTAACTGGACTTTTTCGCCCATGGTAGATATTGCCCGTGACCCACGCTGGGGCAGGATTGCCGAAGGAAGCGGTGAAGACCCTTACCTGGGTTCGCAAATAGCCAAAGCAATGGTTACCGGTTACCAGGGAACTGATTATTCAAAAAACAACAACATCATGGCCTGCGTAAAACATTATGCATTGTATGGCGCTGCCGAAGCCGGCCGGGACTACAATACAACTGACATGAGCCGCCAGCGTATGTACAACGATTATTTTACGCCATACAAAGCTGCTGTAGATGCAGGTGTTGGCAGTGTGATGGCATCTTTTAACGAAGTGGACGGCGTGCCGGCAACAGCCAGTAAATGGCTGATGACTGATGTACTTCGCAAGCAATGGGGGTTTAAAGGTTTTGTAGTAACCGATTATACAGGTATCACCGAAATGGTGGGGCATGGAATAGGAGATACCCAAACAGTTGCTGCAAGGGCATTGATGGCAGGCATTGATATGGACATGGTGAGCGAAAGTATTTTAAACAAGTCTCCGCAATCATTGAAGGAAGGAAAAATAACCCTGGCTCAGATTAATGCAGCCTGCAGAAGAATACTGGAAGCTAAATACAAACTGGGCCTGTTTGCCGACCCGTATAAATATTGTGATGCGAACCGTGCAAAAAATGAAATTTTTACCGATGCCAACAGGAAGGAAGCAAGAGCAACTGCTGCACAAAGTTTTGTGTTATTGAAAAACCAGAACAATATTTTGCCTTTGAAAAAAGCCGGCACTATTGCCTTGATAGGGCCGCTTGCCGATAATAAAGAAAATATGCCAGGAACCTGGAGTGTTGCCGCTGATTTTTCAAAAGCAACTTCGCTGTTAACTGGATTAAAAGAAGTAGTTGGCAACAAAGTAAAAATATTACTGGCAAGAGGTGCTAACCTGGATGCGGACAGCCTTTTTGAAGAGAGGGCAGGGATGTTTGGTAAATCTTTAAGAAGAGACAGCCGCCCTGCCGCAGTTATTTTACAGGAAGCACTTGACATTGCCAACCAGTCGGATGTTATTGTTGCGGCATTGGGAGAATCTGCAGAGATGAGCGGCGAATGCAGCAGCCGCAGCAATATTGAAATACCTGAAATACAAAAGGCCCTTTTGAAAGCTTTATTGAAAACAGGTAAGCCAGTTGTATTGGTTTTATTTACAGGCCGGCCGCTTGTTTTAAAATGGGAAAACGAAAATGTACCTGCCATTTTAAATGTATGGTTTGGTGGCAGCGAAGCCGGGTATGCCATTGCGGATGTGTTGTTTGGCGATGTAAATCCGTCCGGAAAGCTAACAACCACTTTTCCGCAGAATGTAGGCCAGGTGCCTATTTACTATGCCCATAAGAATACCGGCCGTGCCTTAGGAGAAGGTAAATGGTTTGAAAAATTCCGTTCCAATTATCTGGACGTTTCGAATGATCCTGTTTATCCTTTTGGATATGGATTGAGTTATACTTCATTTAAATACAGCGATATCAAACTCAGCAATACTTCATTAAAAGGCAATCAAACCTTAACAGCATCGGTTACTATCAGCAACACAGGAAATTATGCCGGGAAGGAAGTGGTACAATTATATATCCGTGATGTGGTGGGCACTACCACCAGGCCGGTGAAAGAATTAAAAGGCTTCCAGAAGATTGAATTAAAGGCAGGAGAAACAAATACCGTTACTTTCAGCATCACCCCTAACGATCTAAAATTTTATAATTACGATCTGAAGTATGATTGGGAAGCCGGTGATTTTGAGATCATGATCGGCACCAATTCAAACGATGTAAAAACTGCGAAAATATACTGGAACAAATAAATCTGTTTTTTGGCAATGAGAGAGTTGCCTCAGTTTTGCTGTGTAATAGCTATGTGCAAGTGTGAACGTATCAGGATGTTGCCATATAAGATAGCTGACCCGCCCGGTGATTCTGTTCAATTACTAAATCTTGTAAATATTTTATAAGAACCGTATCTTGTAACCAGGCAACTATAAAGCCTTTTATTACGATAGAATTTGATAAAAGTAATCATGTGCTTTCTTCAGAGGAGTTAACACTATATATCAGGGGTTGTGCCCAAAATGAGAGAGAGAGTCAGAAAAAAATATATAACTCTTTCTTTGGGTATGCTATGGCCATATGCGACTGTTATGTATCTAACGAAGCCGATGCAGTAGAAATCTTAAACGACGGCTTTCTTAAGATATTCAAAGAAATACATCGTTTTACCCCTTCCTACAGCAATGAAATGAATTCTTTTAAAGGATGGTTGCGGAAAATTATGGTTTGCACTGCCATCGATCATTTCAGAAAAAATGTGAAGCACAAAGTTGTAAGCGAACTGAACATGTCGGCATTAAACACGCACGTGGCCGAGGAGAGTGCATTGGAAAAAATTTCTTACGATGAAATTATCAGGTCTATTCAAAATCTTTCACCGGCTTACCGAACAGTACTGAACCTTTTTATCATAGAAGGGTTTAGTCATGAAGAAATAGCCGGTCAACTGGGTATAGCCATCGGTACGTCAAAGTCGAACCTTGCCAAAGCAAGAAAACAGTTACAAAAAATATTATCCACCCAAAATAAAACTATAGATATTAAAAATGTTGGATGAAGAAATGGACCATATTATAAGAGAGGCAGCTAATAACCATCACCCGGCTTATAATGATAAGGCCTGGGAAAAAATGGAAATGAAGCTGGACAAACATCTGCCGCAAAAGACGGACAGGAGAAGGTGGATCTTCTTCCTGTTATTCTTTGTATTGCTGGGTGCCGGTATTTTATTTACACTGAATAAATTAAGTACCGGTAAAAATGCTATTGCAGAAAAAAATACCGTTGGAGAAAAGAATACTCTATCAGAAAAGAATACCACTAATGGAAATGGCAAAGGCGTTTTGACAGCAGATAAATCATCTGCGATAAACGTAAAGGACGGTAATGATAGTCCGGTATTGCAAAATGCAGCTGAACAGGACGCTGCAGTAAACATCAAAACAGCCACCAGTAAAACAACAGGTATCTTAACCCGAAATCGCTTGCACGCAGAAAGCCAAAGCAACCAACCATATTTGAGCAATAACAGGCGGTTCAGCAAAAAGTATCATGGAAGAATAAGAGTTACCGTTGCTAACCCTGATATGTACCAGGATGTTGAGTCTGAGTCTGAATCTGTTTTGAACAGCAAAAAGAAACCCATTGCAGGAAAGACTGCCGGAAAACAGTCGGTGAGCATCAGCAATGCTGTTGCTGAAGAAGATAACGACAACCTTGCATCAGCAGCAGGTATTGTAAAAATAGAAAAGGTTGATTCATCTACAGCAGGGAATGTTGTAAGTAAGGTTAATGAGCCCGCTTCAAAGAAAATTGCAAAAGAAGACCAACAGAAAAAGGAACTAACTAAAAAAGCTGAGGACAAAACCGCTGCATCTGCTGATAAAAAGAAAAGTAAAAATAAATTTGGCAGCAATTTCGGCATCACAGCTTCCATCGGCCCTGATGTAAGTTTTGTAAAATTAAATAATACCGGTAAAACAACACTTACTTACGGTGCCGGGTTAAGTTATGATTTTGTAAAACGATTTACTGCCAGGGCTGGTTTTTACATTTCTAAAAAAGTATACGAGGCAACACCTGACCAATATAATCCACCGGGGGGTAATTATCCTTACCTTACCGGTGTGGATGCCAATTGCAGGGTTTATGAAATACCTGTGAGCCTTGCTTATAATTTTGGCCAGCACAAAAATCACAACTGGTTTGGCAATGTGGGCCTTTCTTCCTTTATAATGAAAAAAGAAGATTACACCTACAATTATAAAACACCTGCGGGCCAAACCTACATGTATTATCAGGAGGTAAATAATAAGAACAAGCACTATTTTGCAGTGCTTACCCTTTCTGCCGGTTATAAATACCAACTTACCAAAAGGCTTTCTATTCAGGCAGAGCCTTATGCTAAAATACCTTTGGGTGGTGTGGGACAGGGAAAAATAAAACTGAACAGTGCAGGTGTTTTATTTACAGCTACCTATAAGCCATTTAAAAAGAAACACTAGTCATATCAACGCATTAAAAAAAGCTGCTCATAACGGGAAGTTTTTTTACGTATTGAACCCAGATTTTGCAGTTGAAATCTACTGCGGCTTCCAAATCCTTCACAGCTAAGCCTTTCAGGACATTTTTTGAATTCAGAATAGTTCACTATTCTTTCATCCAAAAAATAACCTGAAACCCTCGCTACGATTTCAACTGCAAAATCTGGGTTGAAGATAACAAGGGTACTTTATTTTTTATTTCTGTTCTTGCGTAAAACAAAATCACGTGTAATGGTAAATCCCCAGCGGTACTGCCCTTTTTTCCAGGATGTAGTTGTACGGGGTATAAACCTGTTCTCTAAAATGTTGGTGGTGTTGGTAAAATTAACGTGAAAAATATGGCCGGGGGTTGCCAACTCTAAACCAACTCCCAATACGTCGTAAAAATTTAGGCCCTGTAGTTTGAGCGCATCAATGCTGCTTTGCGGACGGAACGGATGAAAATAATCGGCAATAAAAATAAAGCGTTTGTAAATAGGAACACGAATAGCTGCACCCATGGCAAATACATTGGACACATCATTTTTTATTACATAATTGGTATGCACGTAAGTTGGATTTAACTGAAAGCTGAGTATCTTACCAAATTTGCGTGCAATCATCAGTTGAAGCGTCTGGCTTTGCCTGTCGGAGGTTTTTCTAAAGTAACTTTCTTTGGTGGAGTCAATACTTGACTTCTGCGAAGAACTGGCACCATTGGCAAATACCGCAATGGAAACCGGGTGAGATGGATCGTTTTCCCGCTGCTCCAGGATTTTATATTTAAAAGCCATTTCCCAGAAGGTGAAAACCTGGCCGGCACCTTTGTTGCGTGATACCATTACGTTGAAATTTTTTGTGATGCCGTACGCAAAAGCAATTTTAATATCAGCAGAATTATCCAATCCAAAAGCGTTTCTAATACCACCTGCACTGCCGCTGGCGTCTCCAAAATTATGTACGACTTTAAATTCAAAGTGACCCTTGGCTAACATCTCTACCGTATTGGCATTGATGAGCCGCTGTGCCAAAAAAACTTTTACGGGCATTTTACCGGGCGGCTTTACAGCTTTGCTTTCCAGTTCATTCATCAGGTTGTTTGCAGTACTGTCAACCTGTGCAATGGCTGAAAAACTGATGAGTATGCAGAAAAGGAAAAATAATTTTCTCATAAAATTGTGTTTTGGTTAAAGATTTTCAATTATCAAATCGAAATAAAGTTTTGTGAGGTTGCCAGCTTACTTATGCCTTTTATAAATAGTACATTTGCTGAACTGGTTTGTAACAATGACTGTATGGAAAATAAAATAATTGTAAGGGTAAGTGCATCTTTTGAACAAGGGGCATCTTTGTTACAATGGCTAAAACGATACGCAAAATACAGCGATGACCAATTTGTTTATTGGGATGAATTTGCTTTTACTACAGCACTTCAAACAAAATGTGATGCAGTGCTCATCTTCAATAATCCATCAGAAAGAATAGAGACAATTTGTTTTCCCGAAAATGTAATTGCCTTTATGATGGAGCCGGGGGTTTACAGTGAAAATCCATGGATGTTTAAAGGATTAAAACAGTATGCATGCGTTTATTCGCCTCTCAAAAATGCTCCCAATACAATTCTTTCGCCAGGTTTTCTAGGGTGGCATGTATTGGCAGACTGGTCTGAATTATCGGTACTTGCCGTTCCGGAAAAGAAAGCAACTATGTCATGTATTGCATCTACACTACAGCAATTTAAAGGGCATCGGCTGCGCTATAATTTTATCAGGCTGCTGCAAAAAGAACTTCCTTCCATTGATTTTTTTGGGAAGGGGAGCAATTATATTGCAGATAAAATGGATGGTCTGTTACTTTATAGTTACAGTATTGCCATAGAAAATACATCGGAACCATATTATTTTACTGAAAAAATTACCGACTGTTTTCTGGCATATACAGTACCCGTTTATTATGGCTGTATAAGCATAGGAAAATATTTTCCTAAGAAATCTTTTATTGAGATTGATATTGAACAGCCCCAAAAAGCTATTGAAAATATCAGGGAACTGATTGAAAATGATGATTGGCAGGAGAGGATAAGTGCATTACAGGAAGCCCGGGACCTGGTTTTAAATAAATACCAGCCATTAGCCGCCGCAGCCGGTATTTTACGCAAAACAACGCCAACCGTAAAAAAACAAATACATCTGAAACCTGTACCAGACAGGTTATTGCGAAAAATAAAAAACCTGTTGAAATAGACATGTAAAAAATGATATTAAAGCTTCCATCCGGCAGATAATTACGATTTGTATGCAAAGCCCGCAGCATGGTATCATAAGTTTACATGAAAAATAATTTTTTTAAAGATATTTCAGCAAGTACAATCCAGGTAGTGCTTAACCAGTTGCTTGGACTGCTGGTATTTATTATAATCTCCCGCTATCTTGAAAAATCTGATTATGGAGAATTAAACTGGTCGCTTGCCATACTTACTTTCAGTATTACCATCCTGAGCCTGCGTCTGGAACAGGTTATTGTGCGTAAAGTTGCAGCGGGAGATGATGCCTCAAAAATGCTTGCATTATTTACCGGGCATACCATCTTTCTGGGAATTTTTTTTTACATACTTCTTTTTTTTACAAGCCTGCTATTTCCTTCCTTTTTTGAAAGACACCAGTTTTTATTGGTACTGGCAATTAGTCAATTAGTGAGCTTCATTTCATTGCCTTTTAAACAAATAGCAAATGGTAAAGAGTTTTTTAAATGGCTGGCAGTAATGTCATCTGTTTCAAACTTAATAAAGGCAGTCTGGCTATTGTGGGTAGTATTTTTTTCTGAATTAACTGTTCAACAGGTGCTGGTAATTTATATTTTTTCTGCTTTGGCAGAACTGGGAATTAGTATTTATATTATCCGGTACACGTTAAAAATATCAACCAGCCAATGGATTGCCAAAGATTATTTTGCATTGCTGAATGAATCATTGCCACAACTTGGTTCTGTTTTTTTAAATGCCTGCATTGCCCGTATCGACTGGATATTGCTGGGTATTTTTTCCGGTACTGTAATTACCGCTGAATACAGCTTTGCATACAAGCTGTTTGAACTTTGCCCCGTCCCTTTATTGATACTTGGTCCAATCCTACTTAGCAGGTTTTCAAAATACCTCAGTAAAAATTCCGAAACAACATTGTTTAATAAGAAAGAAGAAATAGGTTTTTTTATCCGTTGCGAAATGATTGCTGCAACCTGCATCCCGCTTGTTTTAAATACTGTGTGGTCACCATTGGTTGATTTGATTACAAACGGAAAATACGGTGCCGTAAATAAAACTAATTTTTTGCTACTCTCTCTTTGCCTGCCTTTTCAATACATGATTAACCTGCTTTGGACAATAGAGTTTGCACAGAACCGGCTTAAGCGTATTTTCAATATAACTGCTGTTACCTGTATCATTATTGTAGCCGGCGATTTAATGTTGATACCCTTGCTGAATGCAAGAGGTGCTGCCATCGTTTATCTTTTGGCAACAGTAACAGAGTATTTTATTTACCTGCGGGTTTCAGTTATCGGCAACATAAAAGAAAGCTGGCATGCATTGTTTTTTTGCACGGGTATTATGTTGCTGAGCAGTTTCATGGTTTGCTTTATTACTGATAATGTTTTATTAAGATTGCTTTTATCTGCCATAATATATTTTGGTCTTTTACTTATAACAGGGCAAATAAAAAGAGGTGATTTGCACATAGTGAAGGAATGGCTGGGTAAAAAGCAGCCCGTCTATCTTTAAAACCAGGCTTTTAAAAAAACATGGTGAACAGAATTAAAAATAATGTGCAAGAAAAGCTAAGGCAAATAAACTGGCCCTTACTGGTTTTTCTTTTGCTGGTGCTGAATGTTAAGTTGCTGGTGAAAGTGGCGGCAATCCTTATCATCAGTATCATTAACCGGAAAGATATTTCAACCCGCAATTTTTTCAGGCAGCGCTACCTGTTTTTTTATTTTGGGGTAATTAGTATTGGCCTTATCAATCTGTTGTTGCAGTATAAAAATATAACTTCAGGTTATATGGTTATCACAACAATCGGCCTAGCTTTCTGGGTGATGAGTGCGGCTATTGCTTACCAGCTTTTTATCATGGTTCAAAAAGAAAATACAACAAGGATTCACAATACGGTTGCTATTTTTTTTGTAATGCACATTACGGTTGTATTTATTAATTTTTTACAAATTGTGTATGAAACCAAATCAATCAATCCATATACGTATAAAGGATTTAACCAGAAATATTACATGAGTACAGGTGATTTTATTATGGGTATAACCTTTGACGCACCGGTTGCGACTGCATTTATTTGCGCCTTTGGCCTGCTCTACTTCTTATATCGAAAACAATTTTTGTTATCGCTTGGCTGTATGGCGGCATTGCTTATAATGGCGAGCAATTTTGCAAACCTGGTTTTGGTGGGTATTTTTGTTTTTGCTTTTATCTTCTGGAGCAGCAGAGTCCAAAAAAGTTTTATCCTTATCTGTGGAATAATGCTTGTTTTTTTTATGGCAAAAATTTCTAAAAAAAATAATGAGCATGTTGGCCGAATATTTTACCAGATAATGGATAAACCATACGACTTGCCACGTGCTAAGATATTTACGCTTGATGAGATAAAAAAAGCACCAGACAGTGTGCTTACATATGAAGAACAAAGAAAAAAGCATGCCCAGAACTTTATTGACAGTATGAATGAAATTAGACTTGGAGCAGGCTATCAAGAGCCTGGAAATGTAGTAACAAAAAAGTCAAAACCTGACACGGTCAATAAAATTAAGGATAAAGCTTTTTACGAATTTCATGAAAGTGAAGCTGTTATAAAAAAGATAAACCGTTATGGGGAATTTTTGAACCGGAATTATACACGTAGCCAGCAGGACAGCCTTTCGAAATTATATAATTGGAAACGTCCCGGTAAATGGATTGCCGGAGAACAGCTTTTTAGTTTTTATAAAAAACATCCCGCTAAAATTTTAACGGGCAATGGTATCGGAAATTTTTCATCAAGGCTTGCCTTTAAAGCAACCCTGCTGAATATTGGCGGCCAGTATCCGGAGAAGTTCAAATACATTAATCCCGATTTTTTCAGTAACCATCTTTACCTGTACCTCTATTTTCACTCGCAGGAGCAAAGTAATCATGAAGCGTCTAATACCCCTGATACTGTTTATTACCAGCTTGTGGGGGAATATGGCATTGCAGGCCTGTTACTTTTAATTATTTTATTTTTTGGATTTTTTATGCGCCATATCCGCAAGCAAAGTTTTGGGCTGCCATTGCTTCTTTTACTGGCCGGTGCTTTTTTTGCTGAATACTGGTTTGAACAGTTTTCTATTGTGATTTTATTTGAATTGTTATTCTTTCTGGAAATTAAAGACAAGCGCAGGGAGGAGCAGGCCGCATGACAAAATCATTGATTACAGTACTGATGCCGGCTTACAACGCAGAAAAATATATCAGCGAAGCAATTACTTCTGTGTTGAACCAAACATTTACTGATTATGAATTACTAATTATCAATGACGGGTCAACTGATGCTACTCAGCATATTATCGAATCATTTACAGATACACGGATAAGGCTTGTCAATCAAACCAATCAGGGTGTTGCAGCGGCATTGAATATTGGATTACTGAATGCAAAGTCGGAACTGATTGCCCGTTTTGATGCGGATGATATTTGCCACCCATTCCGGCTGGAAAAGCAGTATAACTTTTTAAAAGAAAATCCTGACTATGTTTTGGTAGGAACCGATGCAGAATTTGTAGATATGAATGGTGAATTTGTTTTTGGTTTTGACAATTTGAGTAATTCTGATGAAGAAATAAGGAACCTTTCTTACAGGGTATGCCCTTTTTGTCACCCAACAGTGCTTTATAAAAAGGATGTTATTATAAGTGCAGGTATGTACGATATACATGCACACAATTTTGAAGATCATTTATTATGGAGAAAAGTAATCCAGGCGGGAAAGGTTTATAGATTAAAGGAGAAACTTATAAAATACAGGATTAATCCAGAGTCTATAACAATTGATGAAAAATGGAGAACTAAACGGTTCAATGAAATAAAATATGAAGTTATCCGCCGGGGAAATATAACTAAAACTGAAGGAGATGAGTTGCTGGATATTTTAAAGAAACAGGATATAAAAAAAATAAAGGAAGGGTCTTACTATTCACTTCTTGCAAAAAAATATCTCTGGAACAATCATCAGCCCCAAAAAGCAAGAATGTATCTACGAAAAGCAATTCGTATTAATCCCGGCAGGATCGATATTTATCTTATAATGGGTTTAAGTTTTTTACCGGCAAAGGTTATCAGGCGGATATATAAATTGAAATTGAACAGTATCAGATCATGAAAATAGTATTCATCGTAAGATCAACTTTATTTACAGCAAGAGGTGGTGATACAATTCAGGTGCAGGAAACTGCTGCCAACCTGCGCAATGTCGGCGTGGAAGTGGACGTAAAAAAAGCATCTGAAAAAATTGATTATGCTGCTTACGACGGAATGCACTTTTTCAATATTACCCGGCCAGCAGATATTTTGCTGCACATAAAACGATCAGGCAAACCGTTTGTGGTTTCAACCATTTTA
This sequence comes from Chitinophagales bacterium, assembly GCA_038204855.1. Classification (GTDB taxonomy): domain Bacteria; phylum Bacteroidota; class Bacteroidia; order Chitinophagales; family Chitinophagaceae; genus Ferruginibacter. The sequence goes on along the minus strand of JBBRCM010000009.1, from coordinate 3,156 downwards.
ATAAATTATGCACTGTACGACAAATATTACCGTAAGGGCCCGGCCGGTAAATTACTGGGCGTTTTTTCTGCACCGTATATTGAGTATACAAAAGCGCTGTACCGCTTTTTAACAGGCCGTGATAAACTGGTGAGTGGTTCTTATTTATGGAAAGGCCATCAGGGGAGTGTCAGGGAAGTTCTGCAAAAAGCCAAAGCAATATTAGTTCAGGCTACAGAAGAATATGATGACCTGGTAAAGATGTATGGCATCAGCCCTGATTATTTTACGGTGCATAATGGTATTAATGTACACATTTTCACACATTGCCAATCTATTAAAAGACAAAAGAAGTTGGTGCTCTGCGTTGCACGCATTGAAGGAATAAAAAACCAATACAATCTTATCAAGGCTCTAAACAATACGGCGTACAGACTCATAATAATCGGCGATGCTGCACCAAATCAAAAAAACTATTACCAACAATGCAAATCTATTGCCGCAGGTAATATTTCTTTTATTAACCACGTGCCACAAACTGAGCTTGCAGACTATTATGCAGCCGCAACCGTGCATGTGCTGCCCAGCTGGTTTGAAGTTTGTGGCCTTTCTTCACTGGAAGCTGCAGCGATGGGATGCAGGGTTGTAATAACAGAAAATGGCTATACCCGTTCGTATTTTAAAGAGGATGCTTTTTATTGCGATCCGGCAAAGCCCGAAAGCATTTTACAGGCTGTAGATAGGGCAATGGATTCAACTGATGATAACGGACTTCAGCAAAAGGTATTACAAAACTATTCGTGGCAAAAAACAGCAGCAGATACACTGGCTGTTTACAAAAAAACATTTTATTAAACAGTTTTTAAACATAGCAATTATTGGTACCAGGGGAATACCAAACCATTATGGCGGCTTTGAACAGGTTGCACAATACCTGTCTGCAGGGCTTTTGGCCAAAGGGCATTCGGTTGCGGTTTACAATTCGCATAATCATCCTTGCAAGAATAAAGAATGGAATGGTGTAAAAATCATTCATTGTTATGATGCAGAGAAAGCTATTGGCACGGCCGGGCAGTTTATTTACGATTTGAATTGTATCCGGAATGCACGAAAGAAAAAATTTGATGTTATCCTGTTTCTTGGATATACCAGTAGTTCTGTTTGGGGTAGACTATTCCCAAAAAATGCAGTCATCATCAGCAATATGGATGGGATGGAATGGAAACGGAGTAAATATTCTGGCCCCGTGAGACGATTTTTAATGTATGCTGAAAAGCTAGCTGTAAAACACAGTCATCATTTAATTGCAGATTCAACAGCGGTGCAGGATTACCTGGAAAAGAAATATAAAATTCAAAGCAGTTACATTCCGTATGGGGCCGAAATCAGTGAAGGTACTAATGAAAACATATTAAAGCCATACGGGTTGGCTAAGTATACATACTATATGCTGATGGCCAGGATGGAACCGGAGAATAATATTGATATGATATTGGATGGGTTTTGCAAGACAAAAGCGGATGAGCAATTTATAGTGGTGGGTAATGCCAATAATTCGTTCGGAAAAAAAATGATTGAAAAATACGGAAGTGATAAACGGCTTCATTTTACCGGAGCCATTTTTGATGAAGTAAAAGTTAATGCGCTGAGAAAATTTTGTAAACTTTATTTTCATGGTCATAGTGTGGGCGGCACCAATCCTTCGCTGCTGGAAGCTATGGCCAGTGCCGCTTTAGTAGCCGCACATGACAATGAGTTCAACAGGGCTGTTTTGCAAAATGATGCTTTTTATTTTAGCACGGCTGATCAGGTGGTACAGCTTGTTCAAACAATAAATCACCCGGAAAAAACAATGAAAATGATTAATAATAATTTACAAAAGATCAGGACGCAGTTTAACTGGCCGTCGGTTATAGATGAATATGAAGCGATGATCGTTAACTGTTATAATAAATCTAATCAATGAAAAGTATTTTTTTAATTGACGATACTGTTGAAAATAAAATAAGCTTTTATCACCTGGCTTTATTCCTGGTAGCATTACCGTACGATTTTTTTTACAGCGAACTTATCCTGATCAGCTTTGGCCTGCATACTTTAATTCATGTAAAAAAAGGAGACTTTAAAAATATAATAAGTAAACCTGTTTTAGTGCTTGTTTCTTTGTACCTGCTTAACCTGGCCGCCATATTGTACAGCACTGATAAACCGGAAGGCGTAAACCTGGCGGTAAAACAATTGGGCATCCTTCTATTCCCGGTATTGTTTGCGCTTTCGCATATAGACTTAGCAAAGTACCGGATGCAACTGATCCGTATTTTTGGAATTTTCTGTACAGTTACAGTCATCTATCTCTATTACGATGCGCTGAAAACTATTTTTATTTTTCACCTGCCGCTATCATCGCTATTCACGGTAAACTTTATGAATCATAATTTTTCCCTGCCTGTGGGTATCCATGCTACCTACCTGTCCATGTACCTTGCTTTTTCAATTATTGCTTTTTTACTGCTGCTATTAACCGGGCAAACGGGAAAACAAAAATGGATATACATCATTGCTTCCTGTATTTTATTTGCCGGGCTTATCCAGCTTTCATCAAGGGCTGTTTTTATAGCTTTTCTTATTGTGATTAACCTGGCATTTCCTTATATGCTTTTTAAAGGCAGAAAAAGATTGCAGTTCTTTTTGACAACTTTGTTTGTTTCTGCTGCTGTATTGGTGTTCATCTATAACGTTGATTCATTTAAAACGAGGTATGTAAACGAACTGAAAACCGATCTGAGCGATAAGGTGAAAATTATTGAAAATACCGAGCCGAGGTTTGCCCGGTGGGAAGCGATCCTGGAATTGGTAAAGCATTCGCCGGTTATTGGCTATGGCAGCGGACCGGAAACGGCGTTGCTGAAAAAAAAATATTTTGAAAAAGGCCTTTATATTTCTTACCTGAATGAATTTAATACACACAATCAATACCTGGCTGTGCTGCTTAAAACCGGTATTGCCGGCCTGCTGCTGTTCCTGTTTATCCTGTACTATGGTTATGCAGCAGCCCTTAAAAGAAGAGACCTGCTTTTGCTGGGGTTCATTATTATGATCACATTTGTTTCCCTGAGTGAAAATGTACTGGACCTGAATAAAGGCATATTTTTTTACGGCTTTTTCTTCTCCATTTTG
>JBBRCM010000008.1:0-57476 GCA_038204855.1 Chitinophagales bacterium | reverse complement strand
AACGCTAGCATTGCTGTTATAACACGCAACTCATTTTTATAAATTGGTATTGATAATTAGCAAACTAGTATTATACATTTTGTATTGTTTATAGCGTCAATGCAATTTAGTAAAAAAAATAATTTGTTTCCTCCCTGCTTTTAGAAAATTACAAATCTCTTTCCCGGCTATTGCTTATAACTATTATGTAATGCCAAGTATCTTATATTAAATATTAACACTTTGAGGTATTGCAGATATTATCTGCCTGTATTACCTTTATTGCATAAATCTTAAATCTGAAAAAAGGCCGCCCAATCTCCTCATTAATTTGTGCATTTTTATTTATAATAATTAAAAACTACTCTTATGCCTATCAGCAATCTTAACAATCAACACTTTAATGAATCAGAAAAAGAAATCATTAACAAATCATGGACAGACATCCTGAATGTATTAACCGGTAAAAGCGTAAATCTTAATCCCGAAGAGCGACAGAAGTATGGCAGTATTAAAGAAAAGAACAAACTGGTGGTGTTAAAAACACTGGAGTATCATGTTAACCAGCCGCATCTGGATAGTCCGGATGTTAATTACACCGAGCAGCAGGCCGACTGGGACGACCGTAGTTTTGTGGCGGGATTTATATCTAAAATGGCGGAAGCAAATATCATTTGCAATAATATCCGTATTACCCACGATTATGATGCTTTTAAAGCTTCGCAAGGCGATTACAATTTTACCAAATATAAAATGGATACTGAGCCCGGCGCAGGATGGGAGAGTAAGTATGACGACCTGTTGCCATTTTTTAAAACCAATGATGGGGTTGGTGACAATGCAGATGATGCTCCTGCCCCGGAGCCGGAAAAACCTTAACAAAAATTTTTTAACTAATTGATTTTTAACTAAATACCCTGCATTAGCAGGGTATTTTTATACCTATAACCTGTGTTTACAGGGTGTACTACGTATTGTAGCAGGATAACCAACCTATATTTAATGGTTATTATGCCTGTCTCTATACCTTTAGCACCGTATAAAAAGAGGTTGCAGGAGGTATGCTTACATGCTGGATAGTGTATTTCCATACGTTTGCAGACGTATTCTCATAGGCTTCGGAACGTGTTTTCATAGGTTTGTCAGCTATTTTCCATACGTTCTCCCATATAATTTTATAATTTCTAAAATTATTTTTATGGTTTATAAACTTTTAAATAATTGATTATCAACCATTTTTAACTTTTTTAAAAAATAAAGTAGAAAAAAAGCTACCCCCGTTACAATAATAATTACAGGTGCTGCGTTTTTAACCCGAATCACCGTAAAATTACCATCGAGTAAGTCTGCGGTTTTCGCTAAAAACTTAACTTCTGTAAAATTTAAACCGCATTAAATGAACTTTTTAACTTCAACTTCAAAAAAAACGACCTTAGTTATTATTGCAGCTTTGTTTTTTGGTATGGCTGCCTCGGCCTTAACCCCGGTTACTGGCGAGCAACCTTCAACCCTGGTACCAGAGCCTGCAAATGGCGTTATTTATAAATCAATCATCGTAACCATTACCCATAAATCTGTAATACTCGACTGGAATACGGCTTCTGAAGCCAGCAACGGCTATTTTGAAGTTGAAAGATCGAGCAACGCAACCAATTTTAAAACCATTGCCCTGGTATTGGATGGTTTTGCTACAGAAGGCAGCGGCAAAAAATATGCTTTTAAAGAAAATGCTGCCCAGATAAGAAATGGCCGTACCGTGTACTACCGCTTAAAGCAGTTTGATGTATATGGTAATGTTAGCTACAGCGAAGTTGTAAAAGTTCCATAATAAAATAGCAAAGGGGGTTCCTAAACAATCTATATTAAAATTGCCAACCATTACGGTTGGCAATTTTGTTTTTAGTGTTTTAACCCAGATTTTGCAGTTGAAATCGTAGCGAGGGTTTCAAATGCAAAATCTGGGTTAAATTAATTTCTATTTGCCAGGCCTTCAGAAATTTTTCAGATAAGTCTCTGGCCAAGCTTTATGTGTGAGTCCGGTAATTGCCCCCAGTTAACAAGCATTTATTACGTATTTGTAATTGCTTTGTAACAAGGCAGGTGCTGTAAGGCTGTGAACAAAATAGGAATAGAGAATTGAGAAAAGATTTTGGAATAGTATGTATCGCATTTTTTTTATTGAGTCCACATATGCTTGCTGGTATTGGAAAATGGCTCAGGATCTTCTTTCTTTTCAATTTCATATGAGCCAGGAGTAGATTTTGTCAACGCTTTCAAGAGCAAAATCCAAATAAAGGGAACAATCCAAATCATCAACAAATGGAAACGTCTTACAGCTTTATTAAAAAGTTTATCTTTTTTTAAAGTGCTATAATAAGGAATCGTAAAAATTAAATACGATATCAGAAAAACTGATATTATTATACATTGAACAATTAATTGCTTGGTCACTAAGTGATTTCTTAAGGTTTACTTGTTGCATTTTTCTCAAACATAAAGATAAGCAACTCCTTAAACTCCTAATTATAATCAACATAAAAAGCTACGCTGCATTTTTAGTTTCTCAACCTAAGTAAAAAATATTCTTTCCACAGTCCAATAAGCTGCAATGGCTGCAATAATGATGGATAACGGCACTACAATTCTTTTGCGGTAATAGGGTTTGTTGCCAAAGGGCAGGCCCAGCAGGAGGAAGGCCGTTATAATAACAGTTACCTGCCCCAGTTCCACACCCAGGTTAAACATGAGCAAAGATTCCAGGTAAGCATTTTTAGGAAGGCCCAGGCTGGTTAATGCACTGGCAAAACCCATACCGTGTATCAGCCCAAATAAAAATACAATACCAATGCGGCTGGCCCGTAATTTATTGGAGAAGATATTCTCTAAAGCCACATACATGATGGATAAGGCAATTACCGGTTCTACAATATTAGCAGGCGGTTTAATAACGCCATACATGGCTAAACCAAGGGTAATGGTATGTGCAACTGTAAATGCAGTTGCCTGCCATAAAATAGGTTTTAATTTTGGGTTGAGCAGAAACAAGCTGAGTACAAATAAAATATGATCAACCCCAAGCGGCAGTATATGCGTGTAACCCAACTGCAGGTAAATGCCCAGCACTTCTGTTTTGCTTAGTTTAGAGAGGCCCTCCACATCATGTGCAAACAGGCTTTGGCAAACCAAAAAGGAGAGGAGCATAAAGCCCAGCACCCGGCAGTTATGTTTTAGGTTGTTGTTCATTTTAAAAGTTAAGATAACGCATTTACGATTTTTTTAAACACTTAGTTTAAATGTAAAAAGAAAGTGGCAGAACTTCAAAAACTGCCACTGTTCTTAATTACAACGAAAAAAGTATAAAAATTTTTCTTTTTTATTAGTGTATTGTATGCTGCGCTTTAAAAAAATAAGGCAAGTTTCAACCTCGCAAAGAAAGGTATACCAGGTGTAAAATGAAGTTCAGTAACAGAACCAGACTCATTCTTTAATCTTGTTTCGGTAGCAAATTGAGCCTCATTCCATGTTGTATTCAGTAAGTTTTCAATAGCTATTCCAAACTCGTATTTGGGTTTAGTGTAATTAACTGATGCGTCCATTACAAAATATCCTTTTGCTGTAATTGAGCCATCTTCATTGGCGGGCCTGTTTTTAATTACCCGGTAAGAAAGGCTGCTATTAAAACCTTGCTTTGGTTTATAAAATACACCTCCGGTACTTGTAGCGGTTGGTGCCAGTGCAATATAATCTGCACCTTTAGGTTCGTCAATAGAGCGAGGTTTTGTAAAATTCACATTCACATTGGCAAATAAACTTTTAGTAAACTGGTAACGGGCAATAATGTCAATTCCTTCACGCCGTGATTTACCACTTGGTTCTACATTGGCATCGTCACCATTATATACAAACTCCTGTTCTAAATATAAATACCACGCTGCCACATTAATCAATAGTTTATTTGAAGGCTTTAATATGATACCAAAATCAGCAGCATAAGCAGCAGGTAATATTTTATAACCATCGTTTGCCACTACCACACGGGTATCGTTTGAATGAAACCCTTTCCCGAATTTAGTGTAAAGCTGCAATTTGGGATTAACCGTATATTGAATATTTAATTTTGGGCTTACTATAGATTTGCCCTGTGCCGGAAGTTGGGGTAAAGCTAATTTTTGAGTATAACTAAAATGTAAATAATCAAATCTTACACCGGCGTCGATAAACCATTTGCCTGTAGAAACCTGTTGTTGAAAAAAACCAAAAGCGTTAGCTTCTTTTATATCTCCTAAAGTGATATAATTTAAAAACTGGCGTTTTACGTGATGAGATAATTCATTTGTAGTTGCGTCATAACGAATGCCTGCCCCGTAAATAGAAGTTAAAGATGCACTGCCCAAAGAACTTTTATGCGTTATTTTAGAAAGATAGCCGTACAGGTTTCTGCTCTCTTTGTGATTAATTTCATCGCCATTAACAGGATCAACCAAATAGAAAGTAAAATTAGAAAACAAACTAAACTTGTTCCTGGTATAGTATGCCTGATTTTCCCAGGTAGTATTGTTGCCAAAAGTATGAGCAATCATAATATTAGCATTATACCTTTCGGTGTTCCCACCTTCGGAGGGGTCAACAGAACCAAAGCGATCCAATGTTCCATCTTCTAAAGCCCTTAAAGGCACTTGTCCGGAGGCATCCCACTTACTTTTAAACCCGGAAAGAGAAGCAGTTAATTGTGTGTTGCTTGATATGGCTAAATTGTATTTTCCAAAAATATTAAAGCGGTTAAAATTTTGCTTATTGATAGTGGCGCCATCTGTGTAATAAAAATCACCGGCGATATAAGCACTCTGTTTATCCTTATTCTTTTTCAATAAATCAATCATGGCAAGGGTTCTAAAAGTATTATACCTGCCTGCTTCTACCTGCACCCTGCTTTGCCGGATATTATTGAAGGTAGAAAATGACACATAACCTGATGTATTAAAATTGCCATGTTGGGTATAGTATGGGCCTGTTCCAAAATCAATATTATTAATTGTTTCAGGAATAATAAAGTGAGAATCTGCATAGCCTTGTCCGTGTGCATGGCTAACCATATTTACCGGCAACCCGTCAACACTTACCTGTATGTCAGTGCCATGGTCATTATCAAAGCCGCGTAAAAAAATCTGTTCGGCTTTGCCACCGCCTGCATGTTGTGCTATAAATAAACCTGGTACTAAACGGAGTAATTCCTGTGTATTTCTTACAGGCTTCAGGTCAAGGTCAATTTTAGCAAGGGTACTGAATTTTGCAGCACTGCTACTTCCTAAAACAATAACATCTTTCAGATTAACAGCGTCTGGCTTCATCTCAACTGTAATAAAATTTTTGGCTTCTGTGGAAATATTTATAGCCTTGTAACCGATATATGAAATCAATAAATCAGATTTTGCTTTATTTATTTTTAGATTAAAATTTCCATATTGGTCTGCTAGTGTGCCAGATAATGTTGTATCAACAACTGTAATAGAAACATTTTCTAAAGGCTGGCGACTTACAGCATCAACCACTTTTCCTTTAATACTGGTTTGGGCCTGCACCCGGCAGAATGCCCCTGATAATAAAAGTACACATATTGCTATGACGTACCTGCGTATTTTTTGCATGATAATAATTTAAAGCTTGATAATTTGATGTAATTGTAAAATGTACAATTCAATATCTGCTTATAATAGCAGATAAGTTTTTGTTACAGAATACTTGTTGAACAGAAAATTGATCAGGCACGTGGGGGAGGATAATCTCCCGCCAGGTAATTATTAATCAGTTTAGAGGCAGGTGAAAACTGATAAGAAAAATTTAAAGATAAAAAGGAAACCGTTTGCTTTTGCTGTACGGTAATATGATCGTTTGCTGAATTTTCTTTTTTTGAAGCAGGGATTTCTTTTGCAGGAATATTTTTCTTTGCGTTATTCACCATTTCTTTGTGAACATGGTATTTACCATTTTCGTAGTGAACGGTGGCCATGTGCTGCGTGTAATTAAAGATATGTGCGACTGTGTCGGAAAGATAAGGTGAAACAGGCTTTAACATCACCATGCTGTAGGAAAGGAGGACGATATATAAAGCAATTTGTTTCATTTGGCACAAAGCGGGTTGCGTTAATTTGGTTAAAGACTCTATAGACGATTATATACGAATACAACAGAGATTTAGTTTTAAGAAATTAAAAAATTAACAAAATCAACTACCTAAGTTGGTTAGTCATAACGACGATAAGATATATCTGTAAGTAAAACTCAATTTAAGCATAATAGATTTCGATCCCGATCGCTATCGGGATCGAAATGACAAAAAGGTTTTATTGCTGGTTGCTTAAAATTATAAAAACCGGCCTGGGCCGGTTTTTATAATTTTTGTTTTTATGGATGTTCAGAAACCTTTGTTCTTGTAAAAACTTAAACAAAGCTTTTTATTTAGCGTTGATAAGTGCGGCTCTTTTCAACAGTTCAGGATTTTTGCTGCCTGTACTTTGTGCTGCTTTTAAATATTCTTTTGCTTTGGCAATATCGTTCTGGCTGTAAGCTATCCAGGCCAATTCATTATTAACATCAATATTTTTTGGGCGGATGGCATATTCCATCATCGCATATTTTTTTGCGCTATCCCATTGGTTTGTTTTAATAAAACTCCTGCTCAGCTCCAGCGAAACAGAATGACCAGGTGTACTTGCATCTTTGATCAAAAGCTTTTGCACTTCGTTATAATTATCCATTGCCTTTTTTGCATCGCCCATTTCGGCATATACATCTGCTTTTTGTTCTATAAAAGAAGATTGAGGCATGATGGCGTTTGCAGAATCCAGCAAGGCAATGGCTCTTGCATAATTTTTCATTTTGGCTTCAACTTTTGCAAGACCTGCCATACTGGGTGCATAGCTGGGGCGCATGTATAAGTTTTCTTCGTAAGTGCTTTTGGCTTCTGCCAGTTTACCGGTATTCATGTACAGGTCTGCAAGTACATTCCTGCTCCAGCTTTGTGGCTCGCTGCCCGGCAAACCAGCCTGCACAGCCAGTTTCATGGCAGCAATAGCACCGTCGTAATCGCCGTAAATTTCACGTAGGTAACTGGCTCTTGAATATGCTTCCAGCGATGGTTTCAGGGACTGCATTTTATCCGAATTGGCAATGGCTTCTTCGTAATTTCCCAGCTCTACATTAGCATCAACCAAAATACCATACACATAAGCATTGTTTGGGTTGATGTTCTTTGCTTCTTCGGCAATTTTTTTAGCATCGGCAAACTGATGCTGACTCATCCTAAGCGAAGCTTTGTAAACAGTTGCTTCAAAGTTTTTTGGCTCAATACTTAAAACACCATTCAATATTTTTTCAATAGCAGTGTAGTAGTAGTGATGCTCGCCGGTAATGCGTTGCTCAGTGATGAAAATGGTAGCCAGTTGCAGGCGTGTTTTTACATCTTCAGGACTAACATTCAATTTCGCTTTTAATTCTGCTGTTTTATCCTGGGTTTTTTTCCATTCAGCAGCAGTGGCAAGTTCGCCTTTGCGGGGTAGCAGATCGGGGATTTGCATTGGGTCAGTTTCTTTTACATACTCTTTTAATTTTGCTTCATTATTGTTACAGCCTGTTATTGCGGTAATGGAAACTAAAATTAAAAAAGCAGCAAAAAATGATAGAAGGGTTAAAGTCTTTTTCATTTAAGATGTTTTTTGTGCAAAAATATACGAAAAAAGGAGAACCACGGTTCTCCTTTTTTAACATTATGTTTTAACTGCTTCGCAGTTTTGTTTGAACCTGATTGAACGTATTAGGACTAATATTTTGTCTTATCCATAAAATCAGTAGCCAAACCTTAATTTGTTTTTACAATACCAATGGTGGTTGATTTTATACCATCAACATACAACCTGGCATAATAAGCACCTGATGCAAGGTTTGGTTTGCTGAATGGTACGTAATACTCACCTTTTGGCCTGCTGGTTTCTCTTATTTGCGCAATTCTTCTTCCCGCAGCATCAGTTATAATGATGGTTATATCTTTTGCATCCTTGTCAATCCTGTAGTGAAAAGTTGTAGATGATTTGAAAGGGCTTGGGAAAGCGATCAGCGCAATTGGATCTGGCGACAAACCTAAGTTTCCACCATATACACTGCTTTTTGGTCCAGTATATCCTGGTCCTGTAAAACCTCTCCAAGGCGTTTGCACAAAAGGAAATGCAGTTTTAAAAGTAGTATCGTTTTTACCAACACCCTCTTTAAAAGTAAGCGTATTTACCAATTGTGGAGTAACAGGGCTTCCTGTTCCGTTATAATCATCATACCATAAACCAATGGCTGCTAATGCAACACCACCTACTGCCTGTAGTTCAATGGTAGTAACATCATCTTCAAGTCTTCTTCCGTTAGGGAAACCATCCATGTTTGGAATATTCTGAATAGAAGTGTTAGCGTTAAACCTTGGATCGGTTAAACCTAAAACTGCTGCCTGTACAATACCTAAAGGACTAAAGTCGGCACTGTTACGAGGAGTAGCAGGTACAGCCATATTCAATCTTAAATAATCGCCCAGGGTTGGTAAAAAGTTATTGATAAAAGGCTTGCCGGCAGCAAGCGGATTTCCTCCTTTGCCTGTTGCAAGCTGGTAAGGGCGCAGGTTTGGAACACCTGTGTAAAATATCGGTAAAATATCTACTGCTCTCGGACTCTGGTTATCTGGTAACAAAATAGTACCAAAAATAGCATCATCCAAAGCTGTACCTGCAACTGCAGGAGAACCTTTTAAAGGATATAAACCTGGTTTGCCATTTCTGAAATCAAAAGCACCCAAAGAAGCTTTTTGAATTCTTAATTTAGCAAGCCCTGGTACCGCACCACCAAATTGAGAATCATCCATGTACAAAGCCAGTTCAGGATTCTTAAAGTAAGGAACAAATTGTCCGTCGCCAGATGGTGAGGTTGCATTCCATTTGTCTTTATCGCCAAGTGCAATAACCACTTCATTGGTTAAAGGCATTCCCAGCCTTGATACCTGTATCCATGTACCTGAACCTACCGGCTTAGTGCCATCGTTACTTAAAGTTGTTATTGAAGGCCTGCTTGCATTGGCGTAAACACCAATTACAAAATCTGCATCTAAAATATTGGTTGCTGTTGCTGTAGTTCTGCCAGTTTTTTGTAAGGTAGAAATGGGAACTTCTATAGCAATGCTGTGGCAATTGTATTTGGCCAGTCCGTCTCTTGCACCCACAGTTCTAAATCCACCAGCATCAAATGCACCACCCAGATCAACAAAGAAAGGATCGTCAATAGGGCCGCAGAAAACTTTTTCGCCTGTAGTGGCAGTAGCAATCGCTGCTGTCATTAATGCGTTATAGTCAGTTGCACCCAAACCAACTCCACTTTCAATTGAGCGTGGGCCGATGTTTGGAGGAGGTACTACACCGCCGGTAATAATAGCTGTAAAACTGGTGCCACCATTAATGCTTCTTTCGCAGGTGTAGGTTGTTTTTAAATTTTGCTTACCCAAACGGATGTTGAAGAAAGTAGAACCATCTTCATTTACCTGTCGAAATGTAAAACGGTAAATAATATCATCGCCTGTTGTGGCAGTGTTGTTATCAATGTGAATCTCATAACGGATGTTTTCTCCAAATGTGTACCAGTTGGGGCCACCCGCCGGGTGCTCAAAAGGAATATAATTCGCAATCAGAACGATCTTATTTGAGTCAGTCGGGCTGCGGAAAGCATATAGATCTGTATTATCTGCCAGGGGATCGTTACTGATCAACGGCGCTTCTCTGTGACTGGATGCAGCAGCATGTATTGTAAATGCTGTAGTGCAGATCAGCAGGGCAGTAAGTATTTTAAAATATTGTTTCATACAATTTATATTTTTATTGATTAATTTTTTTAAGGTTAGAATCTTGGTTTTATGCTGTAATCATAACCTCTCCATGGAGCCTGCACATAAGGAAAAGCAGGTTTAAATGTGGTGTCGTTCTTGGTTGGACCTGCTGAAAAACTGAGCACATTAACCAGGTTAGGTGTAACGGGCATGCCATCGTTTTTATAATCATCGTACCATAAACCAATTGCTGCCAAAGCAACACCACCAACTGCCTGCAATTCAATGGTAGTTACATCATCCTCCAGTCTTCTGCCATTAGGAAAACCATCCATATTCGGAATAGCCTGTATTGCTGTACTTTGGTTGTAAGCAGGATCGGTAAGACCAAGCACTGCTGCATTTACAATACCAAGGCTGCTGAATTTAGGATCATTCCGTTGGGTAGGAGGTACGGCCATATTCAGGCGCAGCATATCTCCCAGGGTTGGTAAAAAGTTATTGATAAAAGGTTTACCAGCCGCAAGCGGATTTCCTCCTTTACCTATAGCCAATTGATATGGAGCCAGGTTTGGAACACCGGTATAAAATATCGGCAAAAGGTCAACAGCTCGTGGGCTCTTATTATCTGGCAATAAAATAGTACCAAAAATTGCATCATCAAGTGCTGTTCCTTTTACAGCATCAGAACCTTTCAATGGATATAAACCGGGCCTGCCATTACGGAAATCATAAGCACCTAATGAGTGATTTTGAATTCTTAAGGCATTTAAAGATGGAACTGCGCCGCCAAACTGCGAATCATCCATATATAAAGCAAGTTCTGGATTTGAAAAATAAGATGCAAACTGCAAATCATTTGCTGGGGTAGTTGCATTCCATTTGTCTTTCATCTCCAAAGGAATAATTGCTTCGTTGGTAAGTGGCATACCCAAACGTGACACCTGTACCCATGGACCAGAGTAACCAACTGCACCACCGGCACCAATTGTTTTAATCTGTTGCCTGCTGGCACTTGCCCATACACCAATAACAAAATCGCCATCTAAAATACTGGTAGCCTGTGCTGCAGTTTTACCATCTTTCTGCAAAAGATTGATAGGAATTTTTAACGCGATGCTATGAACGTTGTAACGGGATAAGCCATCTTTGGTTGGATTGGTTGAATTGCCTTCGGGACGGAAATTACCTACATCGAATGCACCCGCAAGATCTACAAAGAAAGGATCATCTACAGGGCCGCAAAAAACTTTTTCGCCGCTTGTGGCAGTTGTAATTGCCGCAGTAATCAATGCATCATAATTGGCAACACCTAAACCAACCGGACTGCTTTGTATAGAGCGTGGGCCAATATTAGCCGGCGGCACTATACCATTTGTAACAACGGTTGTAAAGGCACCACCGTTCACACTTTTCTCACAGATGTAGGTTGTTTTTATATTTTGTTTAGCCAGGCGAATGTTAAAGAAAGTAGTAGGGTCCTGGTTTACCTGCGAAAAAGTGAACCTGTAAAGGATATCATCATAAGCAGTGGTTGTTTTATTTTTTATATGAATTTCGTACCGGATGTTTGTACCAAATGTGTAATAGTTAGGGCCACCTTCGGGCAACTCAAACGGAATGTAATTGGCAATGATCGTAATCGTGTTCGGATCATCGGGGCTGCGGAAAGCATATACGTCTGTATTATCTGCAAGCGGGTCGGCGGAGATCAATGGCGCTTCCCTATGACTTGAAGCATTTGTTACCAGGCTGCCTGTAAGCAGGGCCAGCATCAGTATCAGCTGCTTTGTTTTAATAATTGTTCTTTTCATTATTGTAAATTTTAGGTTATTTTATTTAGATGCAGTTGCGTTTTTGAAATCAAATAACAGGGAAAGCCTGAATGTGTTTTTAAGAGCATTATCATTGGTATTTTTACCTGTTGGTATCAGGTACGAAAAATTAAGACCGCCAACCTTGTAATGTAAGCCAGCACCAACGGTAAGGTAATTACGGTTTCCTTTGAAATTGTTTTCGGCAAAATATCCGGCACGCAGGCTGAATAATTCTTTATACGTATATTCTGCACCACCGCCCACTTGAATTTCTTTTAATTCTTCTTTTCCTCCTCCAGGTGCATCGCCAAATGAACTGAACCAGCTGCCTACAACACCTTTGTTGTTATAGTCTGCTACTTTTTGTGCATCAGATGGGTCGGGAGGGGTTGGTACCAGCAATTTATTGAACTCCACTGCAAATGAAATTTTATTATCGCTGTTTATATCTTTGTTGTAAGCGGCACCCAGGGCAAGGTTTGCAGGGATGTAGTTAGGTTCTCCACCGTACTTGATCTTGCTGCCCAGGTTGGTTAATGCTAAGCCTACATTCCATTCTTTGTTTGTGTAGAAATATGAAAGATCGGCAGCAAATGCATTACCCGCTTTATAATCGGTGTTTACCGAATTGTTGGCAAGCTTGCTGTGAATGTAGCGTACGTTAAGCCCAATACCGGATTTTTTTGAAAGTTTGCGGGAGTAACCGGCTTCAACGGCAAGGTCGCTGGGTTTAAATGTACCAACTTCGGTTCCGGTAGCGTCTGTAAAGGTAAAAGTACCCTCGTTAAAATTGCGAAAGCCGAGACTCACAGCTTCTTTATCGCTTAATTTGAAAAAACCGCCTACGGAAATCTGGTTGATATTTTTAATATCAAGTTCGCTAAGCCACGGCGTGTAAGTGAGGCCAATACCGTATTTGGTTTCGTTAAATACTGTTTTAGCGCCGTTGTAAAACAATGAGTTGGCGTCAGGGTTTGTCGCAACACCGACATCGCCCATACCGGCAGCCCTTGCATCCGTTGCAAGCCTTAAAAAGGGAACTGCAGTAGTTATAGGGTTTTCTTTGTTGGATTGTGCGAATGATGTTTGGGTAAACATCAGCAGCAAAACCGGGATGATTAATTGGGTTAATTTTGAATTCATGTTTTTGAAATTTTGATTATTTGAGTAAAAGAAACAGTTTTATTGTGGATACCTACGTGGAATTCTGTTAAACGGATTTAACATTTCTTAGTTTTGTTTCAAATAATGACGTGTGAATGGAAATGCAGTCATTTTTATCTATAAATTTGAACTCAAATAATGATTATGGCTTATTGGCTGGTAAAATCAGAACCCTCGGTTTATAGCTGGGATATGTTGGTAAAAGACAAACAAACCTGCTGGAGCGGTGTGCGTAACTATGCAGCACGTATTAACCTGCGTGCCATGAAGAAAGGAGATGAGGTATTATATTACCACAGCAACGAAGGTGTTGAAATTATTGGAATTGCCAAAGTGGTAAAAGAAGCTTATCAGGATCCCACAATTGACGATGACAGGTGGGTGGCGGTGGATATTAAAGCAGTTAAGAAACTAAAAAAGCCTGTTTCATTAAGTCAATTGAAGGAAGACAAACGTTTTACAAATATGGACCTGGTGAGACTTGGCCGGCTTAGTGTGCAGACCGTAAAGTCCAACGAATGGGAATGGGTAATGAAACTGGCGGAAACCCCGTGATTTTATAGCTTTAATTCTATGAGTATATGTCGTAACATAGTATTCTTAATGTTTTTCCATTTCACAATTGGAAATCTAAGTGCATTTGCACAGTCTGCTAAAAAAATAATAACAGTACCGAATGTGATTCGAATGACAGTTAAAGAAGCCAGGAAAACATTAAGTTCAAAAAACTGGGGAATTGGAGCAATCATTTATCAATCAGAATTAGAAAATCCGGATAGTTTAATCATAATCAGGCAAACTCCACCTGCTATGAATACCAAAGGAACTCAAAACTAGATTTTAAAAGTAATGCTGGTTGATATTTGGGTTGTAAATTCAATAGGTATGGCAGATACTTTGAACAAGCCTGAAAGAAATATAAGAGTTGTGACAAACGACTTTTGATAATAGTGATTTCAAAACCTATCTGAATCCTTTCTGTTTCATTTAACATTTACCAGCGGTTACTAATTTGATGCATTTTGTATCAATGAGTATCTAATAACTCTAAACTCATTGTAATGAAAACAAAACTTTTTAGTACTGCACTCTTAATTTTTACTTTTTTTATTTCCTGTAATAGAAGCGACAACAAATCAGCAACCACGCAGGATTATGCCTTATCTGAATTAAAATCGCCGCAACCTCAAAAAGGCGAGGACAAAGAAAAACAACAAATCCCTGTAGGTAAATTTTCGCCACCTGCAACCGACTCTTCTGGTTCTCCCTTGCCAACAACTCCGATATCCAACACCGATTGGGACAGCAAGATCATCAAGACAGCGAATTTAAAAATGGAAATCAAAGATTTTAAAAAGTACAACGACTTTGTACACAATGCCGTAAAACAATATGGGGCTTATGTTGCGCAGGAAGATCAAAATCTTACCGACGAAAAATCGGAAGCGACCATTACCATTAAAGTACCGGTGCCCCAGTTTGAAAACATGATGAACAAACTGCCCGATGACGGAAAAGTAACAGAGAAAAAAATAAGTACCGAAGATGTTACCGGCGAAGTGGTTGACACAAAATCAAGACTGGAAGCCAAAAAGCAAATGCGTTTAAAATACCTGGAGTTTTTAAAGCAGTCAAAAAATATGGAAGAAGTGCTGCAGGTGCAGAACGAGATTAACAGCATGCAGGAACAGATAGAATCTGCCGCTGGGCGTGTTGCATTTCTTACAAACCAGTCGGCCATGAGTACCATTAACCTTACATTTTACCAGCCATTAGCAGGGTACAAGCCAACAGATGCAGCACCATCTTTTTTAACAAGAGTGGGTAATGCTTTTAAAACCGGTGCAGGCTGGATCGCTGAATTGTTTGTTGGGTTGATTTCAATCTGGCCTTTGCTTTTGATTGTATTTGCCATTTATTTTGGCTGGAAGAAGTTGAGGCCTGCTAAAGTAGTTCCACAAAAGTCTTCAATTTAAAAGTTACGTGCAGTAAAAAAAGCTGTCAGTCTGTACAGAGCTTGTCGAAGTGTTGTCGAAGACGGGTTTCTCAAATACACCGGTTTCGACAAGCTCAACCTGACAGCCTTAGTTAAACAATTTCTACCTGAAAATAACCGTACCCAATTGCCTCGTCAGTTCAATTTCCATTTGTTTCAGGTGCTGATGTGTTTGTACCAGTATCATCTGGTCTTCCGCAACAGTTGATTTTTCAAGATCACGTTGATTTTCATCCATCAGCCTTTTTATTTTGCGCAGCTTTAAATAATTCAATGTCGAAAAAACTTCTTCTGCAAACAGATCTTCACGGGTGGCAATATAGCCTTCAAAATGGTCTTTCCATTTGGGGCTTATTTCATGGTTAAAATCCATGATGCTCACTACCAGCGCACTCAATTGCTGGTCTTCATGGTATAAAAAATTTTTGGCCGTTGGTTCAATGCCGGCATTAAACCAGGCTTTATAGGTTTGCAAAATCCTTACGAGTTCCTTGTTGTCAATCAGTTCCTCCAGTTGGTTGTCCTCAATTTCTTTAAAAATATATTCGGCCACTTTCATTTCTTCTATTGCATCTGCGGCAGCATGGGGCCAGGTTTTTAATCCAAATTCAAGCAGGCTTCTTATCATGGCCTGCTCATGTATTTCATCTTTATTAAAAAGAGCGGTAACATCATTTTCAACTTCGTTGCTGGTTACATTATAAATCGGTTCATCTGCAAAACGTTGCTCTCTTGATATTCTTGTCTCTTCTTTATTTACTTTTTCCCTGATGAATTTATTTACCAGCGCATGTAAACCGCTTTCTTCAATCTTTAAAATTTCGGAACACTGTTTTATATAATCCTGCTGTTTGGTAAAATCTTCGGTCTTGTTTATTTTAGAAATGGTTTCAGCAATCTGATTTACAACAACTGATTTTTTGGTACTGTCGTTACCTGCATCTTTTAAAGCAATGCCCAATTGAAATAAAATGAAATCTTTTTTATTATCATTTACAAATTGGATGAACTCAGCGGCACCCACTTTGTTTACATAACTATCCGGGTCTTCACCATCTGGTATTAAAACTAATTTTACATTCAGGCTTTCTTCCAGTGCAAGGTCAAGCCCACGCAGGGCTGCTTTAATGCCGGCACCATCGCCATCATAAATAATAGTAAGGTTGTTTGTGTATTTTTTTATCAGCCGCAGTTGGTCGGGTGTAAGTGATGTGCCTCCGCTGGCCACCACATTTTCAACACCGGCCTGGTGAAGGCTTACCACATCAGTATAACCCTCTACCAGTAAACATTCATCAGCTTTATCAATGGCCTGGCGTGCAAAATACGAACCATAGAGTATTTTGCTTTTTACATAAATTTCATTTTCGGGGCTGTTAATGTATTTGGGTGCCTTGTCATTTTTTTTGATGATCCTGGCGCCAAAGCCCAGCACTTTTCCGCTTTGGTTATGAATGGGAAAAATAATTCTGCCACGGTAATTATCATACACATTGCCATCACGTACATTTACAAGTCCTGTTTTTTGTAAATACTCAAGGCTGTATTGAGCTGCCAATGCAGCTTTGGTAAAGCCATCACGGCCCTCGCCATTATAACCCAGTTGAAACTTTTTAATGATCTCTTCTCTAAAGCCCCGTTCTTTTAAATAACTGAGTGCAATGTCCTGTCCTTCTTCCGAATTAAATAAAGCTTCGGTAAAATATTTTTGTGCAAAATTATTGATGATGTAGAGGCTGTCGGCTACCTGTTGCTGCTGTTTATATTCCGGGCTGGTTTCACTTTCTTCAATCTCTACATTGTATTTTGCTGCCAGCCAGCGCAGGGATTCCACATAACTGTATTTTTCGGCCTCCATTAAAAAGCTGATGCTGTTACCACTGCGGCCACAACCAAAACATTTATATATTTCCTTAGAAGGCGATACCGTAAATGAGGGGCTTTTCTCATTATGGAAAGGGCAAAGGCCCAGGTAATTGGCCCCTCTTTTTTTTAGTTTAATAAAAGAGCCAACTATTTCCACAATATCGATGCGGCTGAGTATTTGCTGTATGCTTTCCTGAGATACCAATCTTTGAATTATTGAAACTGCAATTTACGCATGTTTGTTATAAACAGTTATTGTTAATCTTTGGTAAATGTGTTGCCATAAAAAACATTGGCATAATTTATGAAAAATAAACGCAAATTTCATCGGTATATTAATACCTTTATCATCTAAATAAATTTTAAAACATGAAGAAATATTTATTAGCGATTGTATTATTTACGGCATCGTATGTTGCCCACAGCCAGGATTTAAAAAGTATATCAATAAATGTAACCCTTAAAAAATTTGACGACGCCAAAACTGAAGTAGATAAGTTTTTGGCAGTTGAAAAAAATGCTGCAAAGCCTGAAGGGTGGTATTATAAGGCCTATATATACAATATGCTGGCAAGAGATTCAAAGAAAACTGTTGCAGAAAGCAAGAGCCTTAACGATGAGGGTTATGCTGCGTTAAAAAAATATGCACAAATTGATGCCAAAGTGCCATTAACAAAAGAAGAAAACAATTCTACCTTATTCAATTTATATTATTCCTATTACGACCTGGCGATTAAGCTTTACAACGAAAAAAGGTTTGATGAATCTTATGAATTATTTAAAAGATCGAGTGATGTGCATGATTATGGAATTGCCGGTAAACTGGATGGCCCCAATGGCCTTAAGTTTGCTGCGCATGATACTGATCTGGTGTGGAACCTGGCGGTACTTGCCAATGAACTTAAGAAGAAGGATGAAGCCCTGGTGTATTACAAAAAAATTGCCGATGCAAATTTGGGAGATGAGAAATATGCGAACGCTTATGATGAGCTTGTAAAAAAATATAAAAGCGAAAAAAATCCTGAGTTGTTCAATAAATATGTAACGGCTGCAAAAAAATACTATCCTGTGGACCTGCCTTACTGGGAAAATAAGGAAATTGAATTTGCGCTTGCTGATCTGGAAAACGAAGCCCTGCTGAATAAGTATGAAGAACTGACAAAGACATTACCCAACAATTATATTGTTTTTTATAACTACGCTGTAGATATAGATAAATTTTTAGGCACAGATGCCGGCAAGAGCAAAGATGCTGCTGCTGTAGCGGCTTACCGCTCAAAAATAGAAGACCTGTTTAAAAAAGCCGTTTCCATCAAACCAAATATTGAAGGAAACCTGCAGTTAGCCAATTTGTATTACAGTAAAACATACGATCTGCAGGATCGTGCTGCTAAAATAAAAGGTACTAAACCGGCTGAGCTAAAAGCAAAAAATGATTTAAATGCATCGGTGAAAGCAAATATGAATCAGGCTATTCCTTTTGCAGAGGAAGCGGTTAGATTATTGGCTGAATTAAAGGAATATAAATTCTCTGACAAAGCCAATTATAAGCTGGCGCTTGAAATATTGAGCAATGCTTATAAGATGAACGGCAGCACTGCAAAATTTGCAGAAATTGAAAAGAAAAGGGCAGTAGTAGAGAAATTATAAAATCACTTCGTTGATAAAAAAACCTCCCGAAAAAAGGGAGGTTTTTTTATCCGGTAAACTCTTTCTTTCATTAACCGCCAACCCTCATCTGAATCATTGGGCCGCCGCCGGGGCTGCCATTCTGCATTTCTTTCATAGGCTTAACTTCAATATCTTTTGGTATTTCAAATTCCTTATCAGCCACATCTTTATCAATAACCAATTTGGTTACTTCAACAGTCATATGCCTGCCCCTGTTCATATTTCTTTCATACTGCATGGGGAAACCATTTAGCAATTCCATACCGGTTGGGCCCGTTGCCGCACCCATACCGCCAAAACCTGCGGCAATACCACCTGTGCCGGGCAGGTTTTGTAATTTTAAATCTTCGCAATACCAAACATTGGTTGTATCCGAACGCTCACGCCGTTTTGCAATGATGAGTGCTTTTTTACAGGCATAGCCAGCTATTTTTTTATTTTCATCTATATAAACAACCGAATAAACCGGGGGAGTATTAGATGATGTCACAGATGCATTTTGGCCCCTGCTTTTCATCATACTGTCCATCCGTTTACGCATTTCGGCCTGGTCTTCATCCGTGGCATAAAACCCCGTTTTTTTACCCATCATTTCCATGATGGTTGTAGTAATTTTTTTTGAATTATCCCTTATAACTGTAGTGCGGCCGATTTCGTTTTCAGAAAATGTTTTAACCAGGTCATTTTTTAACCAGGTAGTGGTTTTCGTTTCACCATCTCCGCCAAAACGCATTATTCTTACTTCTCCGCCATCGGCAGATGTAGAATTTTGAACTCCTGCGTCATCTGCATCGGGAGCAACGATGGTGGTTTTTGTGGTTACAATTGCCTGGTTTAACACTTTGGGCTGTGCAAAGATGGGTGCTGAGGCAGCCAGAAACAGAAAAGTAATTTTTATTTTCATAATTTTTTAAATAAAACCAAATATACGAATATATTCGTAATAACAAAATCAAAAAACTGCTATAGAAAGTATGTTTAACTAATCTTTTTAATAGAAATGCCGGTAATAAAATACCGGCATCTATAAATAAAAATATTGTTGTGTTTATAGTGGAGTGCAGCTACAATAATCAAACTTCATTCCCCAATTACCACCACTTAAATTAATAAGAGTGCCCTGGCCCCAACCAGTTTGTGTCTGAATTACTTGTCCAGAACCATTCAATTGTTTCACCACAGCATGTGCGGCAATGCATCCGCAGCCACCTAAAGGAATTTGCGATATAGGAATCTGGTAAGTATAAGAAGTGATATTACTGTGTGTCCCTGAATAGGGGAATTGTCCGGGTATTGGGTTGCCTGGATTATTTACAGGAATAAGTGCACAATCTCCCACATACAAATGGGTTTGTGTTAACACCCAGCCATTGGTAGTAGAATAGGTAACATAAATGAAGTTAGCATCATTTGTGACAGTTACAGAGCCTGAATTCATGGTTTGACCGGCTATTAGCGTTACTGAGACTGTGTCGCATCCGCCTATGCCTGTCCGGCCGGTTTCGCCCCCGGTTCCATTTTGTGCGGGCTTCGGTGCTGATTGATTTTGCGTAATCACAGGATTGATTGCGGCGGGTTGTTCAACTGCATCTTTTTTGCAGGAAATAATTGCAAAAATGCACATGGCAATTGCAATAATGGGTAAACTTTTTTTCATAGGTTTTTTAAATTAAAGGATTAAATAATTAAGCGATTTAGCTCAATGGTCATAAATAGATACACCATTTCCAACGGACATCTTCTGATTATTATTGCTCAGACAAGAAAGTAATTCTGATTAAAGTATTTTTTTACCAAATTGGCGTAGATATACTTAATGCAAATTAAGTACAACAGGCAATAGGCCCTGAAAAAATACATGCTATGAGAGATTTTTTTACTCTTGGGCATCTAACAATGCCCCAACGCATACCATATAACAAGGAAGATAATAATTGTGCTAAGGCAACCACCACCTAATTTTTTTGCGCCATAACCAGCTATTAAACCTCTTACTAATTTGTTCATTCTAATTTTTTTAATGAGTTACTTAAGATATGTTAAAGCTAAAGATTTTAAATTGAAAGTCATTACGCACAAGCAATTAGAATGCCATAGTAAAACTGTGTATAACTATGGCAAAACGCTGTAAAAAATCAAAATTTTCTATTGTTTCATTCCTTTATATTTGCCATCTTACTAAAATATAAATAAAACCGTGCGGTTAAAGAGTTTAGAAATCAAGGGCTTTAAGAGTTTTGCCGATAAAACCGTACTTAATTTTGACGAAGGTATTACCGGCGTAATTGGGCCCAATGGTTGCGGAAAAAGTAATATTGTAGACAGCATCCGCTGGGTGATAGGCGAGCATAAGATCAGCAACCTGCGTAGCGAAAACCTGGAAAGCCTTGTTTTTAATGGCAGCAAAACCCGCAGTGCAAGCGGCATTGCCGAGGTTAGCCTTACATTTGACAATACAAAAAATTTACTGCCAACCGAATTCAGTACCGTTACTGTAACGCGTAAATATTACAAAAGCGGCGAGAGTGAATATCGATTGAACGATGTGGCCTGCCGCTTAAAAGACATCCATAATCTTTTTATGGATACCGGTATCAGCAACGACAGCTATGCCATTATTGAGCTGGGTATGGTAGATGATATCATCAAGGATAAGGAATTCAGCCGTCGTAAAATGCTGGAGCAGGCAGCGGGTATTTCCATCTACAAAACGAGGAAAAAAGAGGCCAAACTTAAACTGGATGCAGCCGAGCAGGATCTTGCCCGTGTAGAGGATTTGTTGTTTGAGATAAACAACCAATTGAAGAGCCTTGAAAGCCAGGCTAAAAAAGCAGAGAAATACTTCGAAATAAAAAAAGAATACAAGGAAGTTAGTATTGAGCTTGCCAAAGCTGCGCTGGAAGGTTTTAATGTTACCTACCATGATCTTAACGAAAAGCAAAAGGCAGAAGTTGATAAGCGTATAGAATTGGAAGCTGCCATTGCCAAAGAAGAAGCTTTACTGGAGCAGGAAAAACTTGACCTTATTGCCAAAGAAAAAGCACTGCAAACAATGCAGCATGCATTTAACGAAATGCTGGATGGCGTGCGAAGTAAAGAAAACGAAAAGAATTTAAGCGGCCAGCGTTTACAATATTTAAAAGAAAGAGAATCCGGATTAAACGAATTTTTGCTGAAAGCGGGCGGACAATTAAAGGGCCTAGATGAGAGTATACAGTTTACCGGCAACCAGATAACAGAAGATGAGTTGCAGTTAACACAGTTTGAAAGCAAACTGGTTGACCTGAAAAATGCAGTGGAAGAAAAACGCAAGGTTTTTGACGACAAGCGTAGCCATATTGATGAACTCCGCAAACAAAGCCAGGCTTTGCAAAGAGAGCAGTTTGATGCGGAGAAAAAAGTGGCCATAGCAGATACATCTATACAAAATTTACAAAGAGCTGTAACCCAGATACAGGAAGAGAAAACACAACGCCAGAGCCAGTTGCAGCAACTGGAGCCTGAAAAGAAGCAAAAAGAGGCAGAACTGGAGCAAAAGAAATCTGATCTGCAGCAATTGCAGGATCATCATGAGTTTACCAAGGAGCAGATTCTGCAAACGCAGAACAAAATGGAAAGCCTGCGCAATGAACTGGCAACCGAAAGCCGCACATTAGACAGCAAAAAGAACGAACACGATCTGCTAAAGAGTTTAATAGACTCAATGGAAGGATACCCGGAGAGTGTGAAATTTTTACACAACAACCCAAACTGGAACCATACAGCACCGCTGTTAAGCGATATTATTTATGTTAAGGAAGAATACCGTGCAGCAGTTGAAAATGTATTGGAACCGTACCTGAATTATTATGTAGTTAATAATTTAGAAGAAGGTTTACAGGCTGTTCATTTGCTGGATGATAATAAAAAGGGTAAAGCTAATTTCTTTTTGCAGGATAAGTTTACTGAATTTGATAGCCATCATCAACCGGAAGGAACCATTGCTGCATTAAGCGTGGTTGAGATTGACGGCAAATATGCCAATCTTGCCAAACACTTGCTGGGCAATGTTTTTATTGCGGAGAGTGAAGATGCTTTGCAAAATAGCAACGGAGCTGTAGTGCTGGAAAAAACCGGTAAATATGTAAAAGGTAAATACTCTCTAAAAGGTGGAAGTGTTGGTTTATTTGAAGGAAAGAAAATTGGCCGTGCAAAAAATCTGGAGAAATTAATTGAAGAGATTGTTGGGCAGGAAACGGTTGTTACAGCATTGAAATCAAATATTCAGGCGCATCACAACGAAGTAATTGCTTTTAATGAGCAGTTAAAAGAAAATGCAATCAAGCAGGTGCAGCAGGATATCAATAACCTGACCAATCATGTTTTCTCTTTACAAAATAAAATAGAGAACCTTACACACCTGGAAGAAACGAGCGCAGCAAGAATAACCGAACTGGAAAAACAACTGGAGACTAATCATACAGACATTGCAAGCACCCGTGAAACTTTAAATCTTTTTAATACACAGATTAAAGAGCTGACAGAAAAAATGCAGTTGATAGAGCAGGATTATGCGTCGGCTGAACAGGATTACAATAATGCAACCACAACTTTCAACGACAGCAACCTGCAGTTTACCAAACAGCAAAGCAAAGTGGTTTCGCTTAAGCAGGAGTTTGAGTTTAAAACAAACCAACTTAACGATCTTACACTACAAATTGAAAGCAGTACAGCGCAAATCACGGAAGCATCTGCCAGCATTACCGAAACTGCAAGCCAGTTAAAGGAACTGGAAGCAATGGTGATAAGCATGTTGCAGAATAAAGAAACTGAAGAAAAGGCATTGAACGAGGCTGATCAGCTTTATTACAACCTGCGCAATGCTTTAACTGAGAAAGAAAATGAAATAAAAAGCAAGCTAAAATCGAAAGAAGGCATTGATACTTTGCTCAATGAAATAAAAGACCGGCTGACTGATCTTAAACTGCAATTGGCAGGTATGAAAGAGCGCTTGAATGTGGAGTTTAAGGTTGACCTGGACGTGATTATTGATGAGCCCCGTACAACAGATACGCCATTGGAAGAACTGCGTGGGAAGAACGAAAGGCAGCGTAAACGTTTGGAAAATATCGGTGAGATAAATCCTACTGCCATTGAGGCTTACACTGAAATGAAAAAGCGTTACGAGTTTATTCTTGAACAAAAGAATGACCTGGTAACGGCAAGGGAAAGCCTGATGTTGACGATACAGGAAGTAGAAGCTACTGCCAACCAGCAGTTCCTGGATACATTTAATAAAGTAAGAGAGAATTTTCAAAAAGTATTTAAAGCATTGTTTACTGAGGATGATACCGCAGATATGATCATGGTTGATCCTGAAAATTTAGCCGAAACCGGTATTGATATTGTTGCCAAACCAAAGGGCAAGCGTCCGTCATCTATCGGCCAGTTGAGTGGTGGAGAAAAAACTTTAACTGCAACTGCTTTGTTGTTTGCCATTTACCTGATTAAACCTGCACCTTTTTGTATTCTGGATGAGGTGGATGCACCTTTGGATGACGCCAACGTGGGCAAATTTACGCAGATGATCAAAAAGTTCAGTGAGAACAGCCAGTTCATCATTGTAACTCATAATAAAATGACCATGAGCGCCGTGGATGTAATTTATGGCGTAACCATGCAGGAGCCGGGTGTAAGTAAACTGGTGCCGGTGGATTTCAGAAGCCTCAATTAATGGATAATTGTTTAAATGATAATGGATAATGTTATCCTGTTCAGATAGCAATTTTTCTGGAGGGGAATTTGAAAATTATCTGTTATACATTTTTTCATTATAAATTAAAACAATCATCATGGAAACGCAATCAATCCTCATTATTCTTGTTTTAGGTGCTTTAGCCGGTTGGCTTGCCGGTATGGTTTTCCAGGGCGGTGGCCTGGGGCTAATTGGAAATATTATTGTTGGTATAGTTGGTGGCTTTATTGGCTACTGGCTGTTACCAAAATTAGGAGTGCACATCAATACCGGTACAGGCTGGCTTAATTATGTTTTAACAGCAGCAATTGGCGCAATTGTAATTCTGGTATTACTCAATCTTATTTTTGGGCGAAATCGGTCTTAAGATTTCATTAATTGATTACACGGATTACACTAATTATAAAAAAATTGGTGTAATCCGTTTTAATTTGAGTAATTCAAAAGTAATTCAACGCTGCATGATTCGTACCATCTTCCTTCTTACAGCCTCCAATATTTTTATGACGTTTGCCTGGTATGGCAATTTAAAAATACCAGTTTGCCATTATGGTAAGCCATTCTCATTAGCTGGGGCATTGCCTTATTTGAGTATATGCTGATGGTGCCGGCCAACCGGCTGGGGTATGTAAATGGCTTTAATGGATTCCAATTAAAAATCTCCCAGGAAGTAATTACTTTGGTTAATCTTTAGGTCTTCGCAATATTATACCTTAAAGAACCGTTTCACTGAAAATACACGGTGGACTTTATTTTAATCCTCGGTCGTGCTATGTATTTTGTTTTCAGGATTAGTTGCTTTCAGGCTCAGTATCCTTTTTTCCCCGTTCGGGTGTTTATTTCTCCTTATCAGCCTATTTTGACTTTTTTATAAGTCCCGTACTATTACTTTTGACTCATTAAATCCTAAACCTAATGTTTACAAAAACCTACAGCAGCCTAAACGAAAACCAACTTATCCAACTTTACCTGAATGGAGATTCACATGCGTTTTCATTCCTGGTAAACCGGCATAAAACCAGAATATTTACATCCATCTTCATGCTGGTTAAAGACGAGTACCTGGCTGAGGATATTTTCCAGGACGTATTCATACGAGTGATAGAAAGCCTTAAAAGAGGCGCTTATATCGAAAATGGAAAATTCCTTTCCTGGACAATCCGCATTGCACACAATATGTGTATGGATCATTTCAGAAAAGTGAAACGTACGCCAACCATTAAAACCAGTGATGATACTGACTTTTTTGAGGTCAATAATTTTTCAGAACCTGCTATGGATGTTAAGATCATACAGGCTGAAAGGAACGACAGCCTTAAAAAAGCGCTTGACAAGTTACCGCACGATCAGCGTGAGATAATTATACTAAGACATTTTGCAAACCTTAGTTTCAGGGAAATTGCAGAGTTATCAAACATCAGTATTAACACGGCCCTCGGCCGCATGCGTTATGCACTGATGAATATCCGGAAGATTTTGCCCGAAGCCCAACTGGCAATCTAACATACAAATAATTCGCTGAGATATAAGCCATTGGTTAGCCGGTGGCTTTTTTTATGTAGCCAGGTCAGTTAAAAATAAGCTTGCCAATACGGCCGTCGCCCCCGGAAAAATAAACAGCTTTTCCTTTTTTTGCTTTGCGTACAGCGTGAAAGCTGTCCTTGCTTATCCACGCCCAGTGCCGTGCTTCATCGCTGCTGTAGTCAACACCATTTAAACCGCAGCTTATCCAGTTTTTTTTGCCAAGATATTCTACACAACTGCGGTAGCCATGGGGCCCTGCAACCGGTGCTGTAAATGTTTCGCCGGCATCCATGGTAATTACACAGTTTTTCGTGGTATCGTCTTTTGCATTAAAATCGCCACCCACAACCACCAGGCATTTTTTATTTTTTACAGCCATTGAATTAGCACCGGTACTTTCTTTTCCCTGTATTATCGGCAGGTCAATTTTTTTATCCCTGATAAATAACCTGGCACGCAATCCGCCGCTAACAAAAACTGCTTCGCTTTTATTAAGCTTACGTACATTGGTGCCGCTGCTTGCAAAAAAAGCTTCGCCCTTGTCTGCAGTAGGTATATTTGCTGCAGGAATACCACGCCAGTTGTCGCCACCATCAAAAGTTCTTGCAATAAATATTTTATCGCCAATTGGGTCACCGATCACAATGCCGCTTTGTTCATTCCAGAATTCCATGGCATCCATAAACATGCTCGTATCTTTACTTTCATAAACTACTTTCCAGTTTTCGGCGCCATCGGTTGTTTTTAAAATGTATGCCGGCGATGCAATACCCATTATGACGGCTGTATTTTTGTCAAAGGCTTCTATATCCCTGAAGTCGGTTTTCTCAAAACCCTTTACCGTTTTCCAAATCCAGGTTTTGCCGCCATCTGTACTACGGCCAACGGAGCCGCCGCTGCCACTTACCCAAATAACATCATCACTCACCACACTTAATCCACGCAAAGATGCTTTGCTGCCTGAGTTTAACAGTTTAACAGTTTGTGCATCGCATGCCGTTGAAATGCTTAGTAATAGCAACAATATTAAATTTGAAAAAATTGTGGTATCGATTTTTAGTTTAAAGTACATCATGACCTTGTTTGTTGGTGGTATCAATATTTACAAAATAACTTTGCGACATATCCTGTTTACGGCGTATCAGTTTTAGTGAAAGCTTTACAGCAACAATAAATGAGATCACTGCTCCCGCAAAATGCAGCCAGGTATTTCCTACAAATAAAAAGAAATCGAATGTGCCATGAAAAAGTACCGGCCAGAAAATTGCCAGTGCAATATGTCGCCGTTTGTTAGCCGGATCAAATTTGGCAAGCCCTATGTGATAACCCATCAGTACGCCAAACGTGGCATGCGCAGGTACTGATAAAAACATGCGTAAAATGCCGGTGCCAATGCCGTGCTGCGTCACATACATGATATTTTCCAATGTAGCAAAGCCCATACTTACTATAACAGCATATACAATACCATCAAAAGGGTCGTCAAATGATTTGCGCCTGTAGGCACTAAAACGAAGGGCTAAAAATTTGCTGCCTTCTTCACTTAATGCAACGATCAGGTACGAAAAAACCGCAGTATAAAAAATGCCGGCTCCCATTAACAGCTTAACCGGTTTGGTTAGTGCAAGTTGTATAATTATTGCCGGTATAATACTGAGTACTCCCATAAAAAAACTCAGTATTAATAAACCAAGCGGTTCCCTGTTGTATTTATCTTTAAAATAAATAAAGAGGCAGATGGCGATGCCAGGAGCTATGGCAAGGGCTAATAATCCCATATTTAAAAGCAGTTTTTGTGTTACTTTTGGGCCAAGTTACTACTTCGCTCTTTTAGATAAACAAGTTTTTTTACTTATTTCAAAAAATGGCTTAAGAGCTGCGTAGTACAAGTATATGTTTTTAACGATTGCCCAAACTAATAGGTTATTTTAATGAGTTACAACTATTTACCGTTAGATAAAAATCCGACTAATTTTCAGCAGATAAAAAACCTTCTGGCGCATGATCAGCTGGTTTCCATAACTTTTGATGCACATGACCGCATAACCAAATGCCGTAAATACCTGGATGATAAGATGAACAATTCTGATGAATTGTTTTACGGCATTAATACCGGCTTTGGCTTTTTACAAAATGTACAGATTGATAAAACACAATTGCAGGAACTGCAGCGAAACCTGATACAATCTCACGCCTGCGGTATGGGTGAAGAAGTGCCCAAGGATATTGTTAGGCTGATGATTGCCTTTAAAATAAAATCGCTTAGCTATGGCTATTCCGGTGTGCAGACAGATACTGTTGAGCGGCTGATGGACATGTACAACAACGATGTATTACCAGTAATTTATACACAGGGTTCTTTGGGTGCCTCCGGCGATCTTGCACCACTCAGTCATTTAAGCCTTCCTTTAATTGGCCTGGGCGAAGTTTACTATAATGGTGTAAAAATGCCTGCAGCAGAGGCATTGCAGAAACTAGACTGGAAGCCTATTGTACTGCAAAGCAAAGAGGGGCTTGCATTAATAAACGGCACCCAATTTATGAGTGCGTATGGTATGTACAACCTGGTTCAATGCGAACGTTTAATTAATTGGGCAAATATTATTGCGGCCATCAGCTACGATGCATTTAATTGTACAACAGAGCCGCTGCACCCAAATATTCATTCCATTCGTGCACACAGCGGACAAGTATCGACTGCAGCAACAGTTCGCCAATTGTTGGAAGGGAGTGAAATTGCTGCGCAAAAAAAATCACAGGTGCAGGATCCGTATTCTTTCCGTTGCATACCACAGGTACATGGTACAACCAAAGACAGTTTCGATTATATTCTCAGCGTTTTTATTAAAGAAATAAATTCAGTCACAGATAATCCCAATATTTTTCCGGAGGAAGATTTAATTGTAAGCGGAGGAAATTTTCATGGTCAGCCATTGGCAATCACTTTAGATTTTCTGGCCATTGCAATGGCTGAACTTGGTAGTATTTCAGAAAGAAGAACCTATCAGCTCATCAGCGGACAAAGAGGACTACCTGCATTCCTGGTTTCAAACTCCGGCTTAAATTCGGGATTGATGATTCCGCAATACACGGCCGCAGGCATTGTGAGTGAGAATAAGCAATTGTGTACACCATCATCTGTTGACAGCATACCCAGTAGTAACAACCAGGAAGACCATGTAAGCATGGGCGCCAATGCTGCTGTTAAATGTAAAAGGGTAATAGATAATGTAGAAAAAATACTGGCAATTGAATTACTAACCGCAGTGCAGGCATTAGAATTCCGCAGGCCGCTAAAAACATCAGTGCAACTGGAAGAAATTGTATCTACATTTCGGAAAGAAGTAAGCTTTAATGATATTGACAGAGTTTTGCATGACGATATGATGAAGGCAGTAAATTTTATTAAGAGAGAATATTAATTAGCCGGTAAGTCGGGAAGACGTAATTTTTCATTCCCGTCTTCCCGGCAAAAAAAATAACATTCATGTCAACAATTACAAAAAACTACGACCCTGTAAAATACAAAACTCCAACAGGCAGCCAAATCAGTTGCAAAGGGTGGATACAAGAAGCAGCTTTGCGTATGCTTTTAAACAATCTCGATCCCGAAGTTGCCGAACGCCCCGATGACCTGATTGTTTACGGTGGCCGTGGAAAAGCAGCAAGAAACTTTGAAGCGTTGGATAATATCATCAAAGCATTAAAGGTTTTGGAAAATGATGAGTCGCTGTTAATACAGAGTGGTAAACCCGTTGGTATTTTACAAACGCATAAAGATGCTCCCCGTGTACTAATCAGTAACTCACAACTGGTACCAAACTGGGCCAACTGGAAACACTTTGATGAACTGGAAAAAAAAGGGCTGATGATGTACGGTCAAATGACAGCAGGCAGCTGGATATATATCGGCAGCCAGGGCATTGTACAGGGGACTTATGAAACTTACGCAGCAATCGCCAATAAACATTTTGACGGAAGTTTAAAACATACATTAAATCTAACAGCCGGCCTCGGTGGCATGGGCGGTGCACAACCCTTAGCCATTACCATGAACGATGGTGTTGCATTGATAGCAGAAGTTGAAGAGTGGCGCATAGATAAAAGAATAGAAACAAAATATCTGGATGAAAAACACACCGAAATTGACGAGGCTATTGATGCGGCACTAAAATATAAAGCCAGTGGAAAAGCAATCAGCATTGGCGTTTTATGTAATGCCATTGATCTGTTGAAAAGATTGGTCGAAAGAAATGTCATTCCTGATACGCTTACCGATCAAACAAGTGCACATGATCCACTGGTGGGTTATATACCGCATGACCTTACCAATGAACATGCAAACATGCTCCGTGAAAAAAATCCCGAAGAATACATTGCACGCAGTTACGAAAGTATGTACCTGCATGTGCAACTGATGTTGCAGTTGATGGATAAAGGAGCAATTACATTTGATTATGGAAATAATATAAGGGCACGTGCAAAAGAGTACGAAGATCGTCAGGCGTCAATCGTGCATAGTGAAACGGGTGCAGCAACTCACGCCTCACGCCTCACATCTCACGACTGCTTTGCTTTCCCAGGCTTCGTTCCCGCATACATCCGTCCGCTATTTTGTGAAGGCAAAGGCCCGTTCCGCTGGGCTGCACTAAGCGGCGATCCGGAAGATATTGCCGTAACCGACAAAGTGATGATGGAGATGTTTGCTGATAATATAAGCCTGATGCGTTGGTTTAAACTGGCGCAGGAAAAAATTGCTTTCCAGGGATTACCTGCACGCATTTGCTGGATAGGCCAGGGTGATAGAGAAAAAGCTGGTCTTGCTTTTAATGAACTGGTACGAACCGGAAAAGTAAAAGCACCAATTGTTATAGGTCGTGATCATTTAGATACCGGTTCTGTTGCATCTCCTAACCGGGAGACCGAAGCCATGCTTGATGGAAGCGATGCTGTTGCCGACTGGCCTGTATTAAATGCTTTGGTAAACACTGCAGGCGGCGCAAGTTGGGTTTCTTTGCATCATGGTGGTGGTGTGGGCATGGGTTACAGCATACATGCAGGTATGGTAATAGTTGCAGATGGTACCGATGAAGCGGCTGCAAGACTGAGTCGTGTGTTGCGTAACGATCCGGGTATGGGTGTGATACGACATGCTGATGCAGGATATGATGTTGCAAAAGATCATGCAAGGAAATTTAATCTTGATTTGAAAGAGAGGTTGAAATAAAAACTTAAAATTAAAACCCAAAACTAAAATGAAATCATTATTCTTCTGCATTGTACTGCTGCTTACATTTCAATTAAGCCAGGCACAATTAAAATATCCTGAAACAAAAAAAGAAAGCCAGGTAGATAATTACTTTGGTACCACCGTACCCGATCCTTACCGCTGGCTCGAAAATGATAACAGTGCTGAAACAAAAGCATGGGTTACGGAAGAGAATAAAGTAACATTTAGCTACCTGGATAAAATTCCTTTTCGCCAGCAATGGTTTAAGCGGATAGAAGCAATGAATGATTATCCAAAATATTCATCGCCATCACGTACTAACGATTATTTTTATTACAGCAAGAATAACGGGTTGCAAAACCAATCGGTGCTATATCGTCAAAAGGGATTAACAGGAGCACCGGAAGAAGTGATTGACCCCAATAAGTTTTCTAAAGACGGTACTTCTGCACTGGCCGCATTTGAATTGTCAAAAAATGGTAAGTATGCAGTGGTTGGCAAATCTGCTGGTGGTAGCGACTGGAGAACTTTTTATGTAATGGATATGCAAACACTCACTTACCTGCCCGATTCGCTGGCATGGGTAAAAGTAAGTGGTGCAAATTGGCTGGGCAATGGTTTTTTTTACAGCCGATATCCCACACCTGATAAAGGAAAGGAACTTACTACAAAAAACGAAAACCACCAGGTGTATTATCATACCGTGGGCACATCGCAAAGCGAAGACAAACTGATTTACCAAGACCCTGCAAACCCGGCTCGTTTTAATGGCGTATCTACTAGCGAAGATGAACGCTATGTTTTTTTGAACATCGTGGATAGAAGCAAAAAAGAAGGCAATGCTGTATGGTACTACGATAATAACAGCGCCGATAAAACTTTTAAACCCATCATAAAAGAAGCAGGAGAGTTTAGTTATAATTTTTTAGAGGAGTACAAAGGTAAATTCATCATGAGCACCAACGATGGCGCCAGGAACCGCCGTGTAATTGTAGTTGATCCGCTGCATCCCGAAAGCAGTAACTGGAAAACCATTATTGCAGAAAAACCGGAAAATATTGCTGGCATTACAACTGCTGGTAATAAAATATTTATTACCTATACAAAAGATGTTACCAGCAGGGTGTATGTATATTCTTTAGATGGTAAAATGGAACGGGAAGTAAAACTGCCGGCTTTGGGTAATGCAAGTGGCTTTGGCGGAGAGCGGGATGACAAATTTGTATTTTATACTTTTACTTCATTCACTTTTCCGCCAACAATTTATAAATATGATATTGCAACGGGCAAAAGTGAAGTATTCCGCAAACCCGAAGTAAAATTTAAGCCCGAAGATTTTGTAACTGAACAGGTATTTTATAAAAGTAAGGATGGTACAAAAGTACCTATGTTCATCATTTACAAAAAAGGCATGATGAAGAATGGTAAAAACCCAACCATGCTGTATGCCTATGGCGGCTTCAATATCAGCACCACACCCTCATTCAGTCCGGCACGTATTTCATGGCTGGAGCAAGGAGGTATTTACGTTTCTGCCAACCTGCGTGGCGGTAGCGAGTATGGCGAAAAATGGCACAAGGGCGGTATGGGATTAAACAAGCAAAATGTATTTGATGATTTTATTGCGGCAGCAGAATACCTGATCGCCAATAAATATTCCTCTCCTGATTATATGAGTATTTATGGAGGATCTAACGGCGGACTGTTAGTTGGCGCCGTTGCCAACCAACGCCCCGAATTATTTAAAGTGGCTATACCGGCGGTAGGTGTAATGGATATGTTGCGTTACCATAAATTCACCATTGGCTTTAACTGGATAGCAGAGTACGGCAGCAGCGAAAAATCGGACGCCGAATTTAAAAATCTTTATGGTTTTTCTCCCCTGCACAATATCAGCAGCACAAAAAATTATCCTGCAATAATGGCCACCACTGCCGATCATGATGACAGGGTGGTGCCGGCCCATTCATTTAAATATATGGCCACGCTGCAGGAAAAATATAAAGGCAGTAACCCGGTATTGATACGGGTAGATGTTAATAGCGGCCATGGTGCCAGCAACCTTAAAAAAGGATTGGAAACCACAGCGGATATTTATTCTTTCATATTTTACAATATGGGGGTAACACCAAAATTTTAAAACCGTTCGGGGTGATGAAACAAATTAACTGGGGCATTATTGGCTGTGGCGATGTGAGCGAAATAAAAAGCGGCCCTGCTTTTAATAAAGTGCCCAACTCAAAGTTGGTTGCCGTTATGCGCCGCAATGGCGATAAGGCTGCAGACTATGCAAAGCGCCATAGCGTAGCCCGTTGGTATGATGATGCAGAAAAGCTCATCAGCGATCCGGAAGTGAATGCCATCTATATTGCAACGCCACCCTCATCGCATGAGCAATATGCATTGGCTGCCATTGAAGCAGGCAAACCTGTTTATGTAGAAAAACCCATGGCGCTCAATTATGCTGCTGCAAAAAATATAGCCAAAGCCGCTGCAGCAAAAAATGTAAAGTTAACAGTAGCACATTACCGTCGGCAATGGCCGCTGTTTAAAAAACTAAAAGAATTAATTGATACAAAAGCTGTAGGCAATGTGCATTTGATAAGATTATCGTTGTATAAAAATGCTTTTACTGCCACCCAGCTTACCAATGAAAGTCTTTCCTGGCGTGTTGATCCTGCTATTGCCGGTGGTGGCCTCTTTCACGATCTGGCACCACACCAACTTGATATACTGCACCATATTTTTGGCCCGGCGAAAATAGTAGCAGGTTTAGCCCTCAACCAGGCAGGCAACTATGCAGCTGATGATATGGTAGCCGGAAATATTTTATTTGAGAATGATATTGTTTTCAGCGGTGCCTGGTGCTTTAACGCAAACGAACAAAGCGACCAATGCGAAATTATTTGCAGTAACGGAAAATTAAGTTTTAGTTTTTTTGATGGTGGTGGTATTGAATTAGTTACCAACAACACAACAACTGTTTTTGATTTTGATACATTGCAGCATGTGCAGCAACCAATGATAGAAAAAACCGTGCAATACTTTTTGGGCAATACTTCAAATCCCTGCACGGGAGAAGAGGGAGCAGAGGTGATGCGGTGGATTGAGGCATTTGTTTCTAAGAAATAATTCCGGTAGAGGCAACAGGTTTCACTTGAAGATTGAAAATCTCCTTTGTATTTTCCGGCATATTATCCTATTTTGTATTCATTAAATTATCTCAAATGAACAAACTATTCTCTACCATCTTCTTTTTATTTATTGTTATTAATTTTTGCCCTGCGCAGGAAACTGTGGATATGGCCATCATGCAAAAAATAAAAGATGAAGAAAAAACAAATTCTCAAATTGCCATGATTGCTCACAATCTTACTGATGTGTGTGGCCCACGCCTTACCAACTCGCCGGGCTATAACCGTGCACTGGATTGGGTTACACAGATATGTAAAGAATGGGGATTGCAAAACGCCGGACGTGAGGCCTGGGGCGAATTTGGTAAAGGCTGGCAAAACGAAACGGGTACACTGGCTTTAAAAATTCCCTATTACCAGGATATCACCGCTTATCCTGTACCCTGGTGCAAAAGCACAAAAAAAGCTGTTAAGACAGAACTTATCATGCTGGATAATCTTGATTCAGCTTCTATTACCAAAGCAGGAGCATCTTTAAAAGGAAAGATAGTAATGGTAAAACCCGGAGGCACATCCATACCAGATGCATTTAAAGCCTATGCAACCAGGTACGGTGATACCAGCTTAGATAATATCTCAGAAAAATATATGGTAACCCGCAAGCAGATGGAAAGCTATCTGCCTTTTATTAAAAACGATTATTACACAAAACTATACCTCGAAAAAATGGGGGCAACTGGTTTGCTGATGAGTGGTCGCAATAACAGGGATGGTACTGTATTTGTTGACGGTGGTACAGGTTATGCTACTGGATACGAAGCAACATTACCCGAAATGAAAATAGGAAGGGAAGATTATCTTAAACTGATGCGCCTTATCAAAGACAATAAAAAAGTGGAACTGGAAATGAACATTCAGAATACTTTCTACAGCGATGACCTTACCGGTTATAATGTGGTGGCCGAAATACCGGGTACAGATCCTACTTTAAAAAGCCAGGTGGTTATGCTCGGCGGCCACTTAGATAGCTGGGCTGGCGGCACCGGCGCAACAGATAATGGTGCAGGTTGCATGGTTACGCTGGAAGCCATGCGTATTTTAAAAGCCATTGGCATACAGCCACGCCGCACCATACGCATTGCTTTATGGGGCGGAGAGGAGCAGGGCTTGTACGGAAGTTTTGGTTATGTAAAAAAACATTTCGGCAATCCTGCCAACATGCAGTTATCACCAGAGCAGGCAAATATTTCTGCCTATTACAATTTAGATAATGGCAGTGGTAAAATACGTGGCATCTTTACACAAGGCAACACAGCAGTACATGATATTTTTCAAACCTGGCTGGCTCCCTTTGCAGATATGGGTGCTGCCGGCGGCGTAACCAACAGCAATACCGGCAGCACCGATCATGTTAGTTTCGATGCCGTGGGTATACCCGGTTTTCAGTTTATACAAGATCCGCTTGAATACGAAACCCGAACCCATCATAGTAATATGGATACCTACGATCACCTTAGCATACCCGATCTGCAGCAGGCGGCGGTAATTATGGCTGCATTCGTTTACAATACAGCCATGCGTAACGATATGTTACCACGCAAATCTTTACCAAAGCCTGAAAAATTTGTGTTCGATTTTGATTTTCCGATCTAAAGTAAATAAAAAAAAGTGTTTCGCTTTTTGCGAAACACTTTTTTAGCAGGTTGATTTTTAAAGTGTTTATTTGCTAATGACGTGCGCTAACTAATTCCACATCAAATATCAATACAGCATTTGCCGGTATACCTTTTGGGTTTGCCGCACTGCCCGGCCTGCTTTGGGGCCCATAAGCCAGCGGAGAAGGGATATAAAAAGTTGCTTTTGATCCTGGTTTTAAATAACTAATTCCTTCATCCCATCCTTTAATAACCCGACCGGCACCCAAAACAAAAGTTAAGGGTTGCACATGCATAAAAGCACTGTCAATATTACTGTCGAACACAGTGCCATCAAGCAGGTTGCCCCTGTAATTCATAACAACCGTATCACCGGCAGTTGCCAATAAGCCACTACCTTCTTGCTGTATACTGTAATACATGCCCGACTTTGTTTTTATGGGTGTAATATGTTTTTGGCTGAAATAGTTTTGCAAGGCTTTATCATCTTCGACAATTAATTTATTTGCATCAGTATTTTGCTTTAGCTGCTCTTCCTGCATAAATTTAGCCATGGCAGCCTGCTGCTCCTTTTCCTTTTCTGCTTTTGTTTTTATAGAAACCAGCCTGATATTGTATTGTATTTTATCGCCCGGCTTAATATAATCCGGCATCTTTTTTTTCGTATAGTCAAACATAGATTGTGCATCTACCAGGCAAATAACACTGTCGCCGGGAGTCATCGTCATCAGTACATCAGCAATATCTCCTTTAAAAGCAGCTTTAGCTACACTAAATGCCGCAGGCTTTCCCTTACTTGCCTGGGCACTGTTGTACATAAATCTGTTGTTGCAAATCGCTATCATCCGCATCATTACGTCATCACCATCCTTGGGATGGTCTTTGGTAGGTTTATCCACAATAAAAACATACTGCAGCTTGGGGTTTACTGTTTTAAAATTGTAAATAGGTTTGCCTACAGGCGCTGCAATTGTTTTGGGGGGTTGTGGTGCTGCCAACATTGAGATAAAGCAGGCAGCTAAAAGAGAAGCAGTTTTTTGATACATCTTTAATTATTTTTTAAACAGTTTTAAAGTTTCGTTTAAATTTTAACAACTGCAAAAATAAAAAAATGTTTGTTTTACAATCTTAACCGGTAGTTAATGTAGCATGCAACTATGATATGCTACCAGATGAGTAAACTGCCTATATTGGCTGGAAATCAGTATAAGTTTAGCAGACAGCTGCTTATGAAAGCTACTGGAATTTCTTATGCTTAACTAAATAAACAAGGTCGCCTCGTTTTAAAGTATCGGTGGGTAACAGCGTTTCTTTGTTACCAAGGCCTTCAAACTTAACATAAGATTGACCTCGGGGTAATTTCTTAACTGATGCAACACGGTATGTTCCTTCGTACATGTTACTGGCACTGCAGCTTGCTAAAAACAGCATGGCTGATAAGATTAATGTTTTCATATTTCATTGTTTGATATGAGGAATCTGTTTATACTAACGCAATAAAAACAATGCCAGATTTTCTACTTCACCGGTTATATTTGCAGGGGTATTTAAATTTGGTTATTTCTCTCAAATAAAGATTTTTACAATAAAATATTAATTTCGAAACCATCATGATTTCATTCTCAAACCCACACATAAATTTTGCAACTTCTGCAGATGTTACTGCAATTAAGGATCTGGTTAATGCTGCCTACCGCGGCGAAAGCTCTAAACAGGGCTGGACAACGGAAGCCGGGCTAATAAGTGGTGAAACACGTACCAATGATGAAATAGTGTTTGAAGTGATACAACAGGCAGGTAGTGTAATTTTAATTTACAAAGAAGAAGAAGTAATTACAGGTTGTGTAAATCTTCAACAGTATGGCAATAAAATATACCTGGGTATGTTTAGTGTTTCGCCGCTGTTGCAGGGTGGGGGCATTGGTAAAAAAGTGTTGCAGGCTGCAGAAGAACACGCCAGGCATATTGGCTGTAATGCAATTTACATGTCGGTAATTTCTCTACGAACAGAATTAATAGATTGGTACAAACGCCATGGTTATGCTGATACCGGCGAACGAAAACCTTTTGAAGAGGATGAGGTGACGGGTAAACATTTACAGCCACTTGAATTTATGATGCTTGAAAAGACCCTGCATTAATACGCTGATCTGTTAAATATCCTCATAACTGTTACACTTATAAAAGTGTGAAATATGCAAACAGTTTCAAAAATCTTATAACAATTCAATTAAAAAACTATCTCAACTTTACATAACTAATTAGTGATTCAGTTAGTAATTTCTCAAGCAGTTAGTTTTAGTTTTAAGCCTCTTTGAAAGAAGGGGCTTAATTTATAGTTATATCTAAAGAAAGTACGGCACAATTCTTACATAAGGCTATATATCCGTTTATTCGTAGATTGAGATTGTATGGAAAATTTTAAAATAGTCATTTTTATAATGGCTATCCTTATCAGTTTAACAGCAATAGTTAATAAAAGAAAACTGCCCTTCCCGGTAATATTGGTTTTTGCAGGGTTGATTATTGGCTTTATACCTCAGTTACCCACCCTGGAGCTTGACCCTGAAGTTGTTTTCGTGATCATGCTGCCGCCATTGCTGTATGATGCCGCTTCCAAAACATCCTGGCTCGAATTTAAAACATCCATCAGGCCCATATCAGCCCTGGCGATAACACTTGTATTTTTTACAACCCTTGCCGTAGCCATTACGGCGCATTACCTGATACCCGGTTTTACCTGGCCGCTGGCATTTGTACTGGGTGCAGTTGTTTCTCCGCCTGATGCGGTGGCAGCTTCGGGAATAATAAAGGGCCTGGGGCTTAATAAAAAAGTAATTACAATAATTGAAGGAGAGAGCCTGGTTAACGATGCATCTGCCCTCATCGCTTACCGCTATGCAGTGCTTGCGGTTACCACTGGTTCGTTTGTTTTCTGGCAGGCCGGTGTGCAGTTTTTACTGGTTGCTTCTGTTGGAATTGCTATCGGTTTTGTAACCGGTTTCCTGTTTGTGCATGCACATAAAAAAATTGAGAATAATCCGCTTGTAGAAACCAGTTTAACATTGCTTGCTCCCTTTGTGGCCTACCTGGCTGCAGAACATTTTCACATGTCGGGTGTGCTGGCGGTGGTAACTGCCGGGCTTGTAATATCCCGTAAATCTCCCGAAATATTTGCCTCGCAGGCAAGGATGAGAACGAGAGTAGTTTGGGACACTATCATTTTTTTATTGAACGGCTTTATTTTTATCCTCATCGGTTTACAATTACCGCTGATAATAAAAGAGCTGGGGCATTTTCCAGCTTCAATAATACTGGGCTATGGTTTAATCATCAGCCTGGTTACTATTATTGTACGCATCATCTGGGTATTTGGCGGTGCAAGCTGGTTAAATTTTTTTCAGCAAAATAAAAAAAGCGACGTTGCTGCCAGCATTCATACCGACACAAAAAACACCTGGAAAAATGTGATGGTAGTTGCCTGGACAGGCACCCGTGGCATTATTTCACTGGCTGCTGCACTGGCATTGCCCTTGCTGCTGGATGATGGCACCGCATTTCCTAAACGGTCGTCCATTATATTTTTAGCCTTTGTTGTAATTTTTGTAACGCTGGTGGTGCAGGGGCTAACATTGCCTTTTTTGGTTAAGTGGTTAAAAATTAAACCCGAGGATAATACCGATGAAGAGCAACGGGAACTACAGCTATACCTCGCCAACAGTACGTTGCACTACATTGAACACGAGTTCCCCATACAGGGCGATAATAAACTGCAGCAGCAACTTAAAAACAAATACGAACAGCAGATACGTAAACTGACTAAAGAAATTCAGCTACACAAAAGAGCAAAATATTTTAATTACGAAGTGAAACTGCCCGGGCCCGATAACCTGCTTACTTCAAAAGTGGAGATCATTAAATTTCAACGTGAGCTTTTGATAAGGCTGCACAAAGACGGCGACTTCAGCGATGCGGCCATCCGGCAAATTGAAAGGGAGATTGATATTGATGAGTTGAAACTGAACGAGCAGTTGCCGAAGGAAGAATAGGAAGGCTTCCATATTTATTAGGGCTTTGTTTTTTTGGGAAAGGCGTGCATAGAATTTGCCGGGAGGCGAATTGCTTCAAATTATGCGGATTCTAAAGTGTCAAAAACTTTCTGTTATCCGAAATCTAGGGTAATAGTTTTACCTGTTTTTTTATCCAGCACAAAATCTCTCCAGCCACCGGGCGGATCCCACTCGCCATTGCCATAGATTTTGTTTTCAGCAAATGTCTGGATAATTACCCCGTCGATGCCTAAATTGTTATTGTGCCAGATAGTCTCGCCGGTTTTGTGGATACAGAATAACCCTTCAGCATCTGCAACAAATAAATAGTTGTTATCAATATACAAATGACCAAAATACCCATTCATTTTTAAGACCCGAAGGGTACGCTTAGCTTTCAGATCATAGAGGTAAAAATGTCCTTCATGTCCCACCAGCAGTAAACTGTCTTCAATTGCTGCTTCTTTAAACGGGCTGTAATGGCATTCATAAATTATTTTAAATGCCCTCTTTTCGTCCCCATTTTTTACAACCAGGTATTCAGTATTACAGAGCTGAAAAGACTTCTCTCCAGAGATTACTTCTGCTTCAGTAACGCCTGGGATTATATCGGGGTAAAAAGTGAATATCATATTATGGTGAAAGAAAACGGAAATTAGTTTACTTTATCTTAAGACTGATAAGAAAATATTTCAAGACTATAATTCGGCGTTGATTGAAGCCCAAACGCCGGCAATAGATCAACTTGAGGCTGTAAAGGGTGTGGATTTGAGCAATCCAAGACAAAACCTCGAGGGAAAAGAAAGACCTGCAAATCTTAAATTTTTTATGGGGTAGACCCGGAGGGAAATGAAAATAATTAATGGTAGTTAAATTCTTTAATATATCTTTAGCTATAAAAGTTTTACAAATTAATGTTTAACAAAATAGGTAACATCTTCTGCTTCTGCGGTTGCTTAAAAAATCAATTCTAAAATATATTTTATGCCTAAAAATCTTTTGTTCAAACTCTTCTTGCTTTTACTTCTTTTTTCTGCAAAACAAATACAGGCGCAATCGGGGGTAGGCGTTGGGGAAATAAACCCGCAGGGTAAATTTCATGTGAGCCAGCCTTATATATTTGCTGGTGTTTCATTCTCCGGTGCAGGCACTCTGTTCAATAATCTTACGGCCAACATAAGCGGCTTCAACGGCACGGCAATAACAACTTATATCATCCGTATTCAAAATGCAGGACCCAATCCCAATATTATTGAAACCAGCAGCGATGGTGGTGCTACTTTTTCCACCCCGGCGCCCATCAGCAATCCGGTGGTGCTGGCAAACGGCGTTACGGCTACCTTCGGAACAACAGGCAGCCATGCGTTTGGCGATCAGTGGACATTCAGTGCCGGCCCAAGCTTCAATAATACTTTAGTGGTTAAAGATGGTAAAATAGGTGTTGGAACCATCACCACAAATAATTCTGCTATCCTTGATATCAATTCTAACAGTAAAGGGATTTTAATAAGCCGGCTTACCACTTTGCAGAAG
This sequence comes from Chitinophagales bacterium, assembly GCA_038204855.1. Lineage (GTDB taxonomy): Bacteria > Bacteroidota > Bacteroidia > Chitinophagales > Chitinophagaceae > Ferruginibacter. The sequence goes on along the minus strand of JBBRCM010000008.1, from coordinate 16,277 downwards.
AATGGAATTCCTTCGCCGGCTGCCGGCCTGCTTGTTTATCAAACCGATAGCGTAACGGGCTTTTATTTTTATAACGGTATCTCATGGCTTAATCTTGCTACATCGGTTGCCGGGCCTAATTCAAATTTTACTAATCAAACGCTTTCAAATCTTTCAACTCCTACGGCTGTGAATCGCAGTTTAATACCGGTGAGCAATGACAGTGTTTCATTGGGCAATACGGCAAAAGGCTGGGAGGATTTATTTATGAGCGGGGGTGTTTATAATGGGAGCAATAGAATAATCTATGTTGATACACTGAAGGCAAATGCATTTTTCGGAACAAGCGCAGCGTCCAATAACACTTCAGGAATTAGAAATATTGCAATAGGTTCTGATGCACTTAGCAAAAACATTTCGGGCCAGGCTAATATTGCAATCGGAACTGGTGCTCTCTTTAACAACACTACTTCAAATTTTGTAGCCATTGGAGATTCTGCATTATTTAATCAAAAACAGGGGGGTGCCGGCTTCAATTCTGCTATTGGTTATAGGGCTCTATATAGTAATACAACAGGAGCTTATAATACTGCAATTGGAAATGCTGTTTTGCGTAAAAATACAATTGCCTCTCAAAATACTGCAACCGGCGTATATGCAATGGAGGATAACATTACAGGCTTCAATAATACTGCAATGGGCTTCCTTGCATTATCTTCCAATATTAACGGTACGAATAATATTGCTAATGGCTCTCAAGCATTAAACAACAATACCTCAGGTACAGCAAATACTGCAATTGGGGTAAGTGCGCTATCAAAAAATACAACTGCCGAATTTAACACTGCATTGGGATATTTCGCCGGAACTGATTTCATCAATGGCTACAACAATGTTTTCCTCGGCGCTAATGCAGATGTAACATCGGCAGGGCTTTTTAATACGATTGTAATCGGGCAAAGTGCTTCGGGCACCGCTTCCAGCCAGGTAACCGTGGGCAACGGGGCCTCTAACTCATACCGTGCATATGCTAACTGGACCAACATTAGTGATGGCCGGTATAAGAAAAATATTCAACAAAATGTGCCCGGCCTTTCTTTTATCAACAAACTAAAAGCGGTAACCTACAACCTGGATGCTACCGGCCTGGATGCATTTATAAACCATAATAAAATGACCGACAGCGCCGCTTATTTTTACAGGCAGGCATTGGCAGAGAAAGAAAAGAATGTGTATACAGGCTTTATTGCCCAGGATGTAGAACAAGCAGCCAAAGAAGCAAATTTTAATTTTAGCGGCGTAGATGCCCCGAAAAACAGCAAGGATGTGTACGGGCTTCGGTACGCAGAGTTTGTAGTGCCTTTGGTTAAGGCAGTGCAGGAACTGTCTGCCCAAAATGAAGATTTAAAAAAGCAAAATACCCGTCAGTTGGAGATAAACGAAAACCTGCAACAACGGCTTGCAAAGCTGGAGTTGCTGATAAAAAAAAATTGATTATAATGTAGGAAGTTAACCTAAATCCAGGGCAGCAGTAAGGGGATGGTTTGTGCCTTAGCTTTCCCGCCTTTGCGGGGGTTATTGCTCAAGTTTGCAATCCGTAAGAAATCTCTAACGCCTTCTTTGTTCTTCCCCGCCAACGTCCGAAGCCCCGGAAATAAATCTCCTCACCTCACATTGGTATAGATAAAATGTGCAAGTGAAAAAAAGATGCCTTTCCCCGGAATTCAGCCTTGCTTCAGCAATAAGCCCCGGCACCAGCAATTAAGCCTGCCTAAGGAGGAAAAAGTATCTGTTACCTCAAAAAATATAGTTATAAAATTACAAAATAAAACCATACTTTAGATACCAGTTAACTCAGCACCTAAACAATAAAAAAACATAAACTTATGGCACAAACTATTAAGCGGGTAGTAAAAATTGCAGGCCCTTTTAACAAACAGGATGTATTGGTTGATTCACTTGTACCCGGCGAAAGCTATTATTACCTGGGCACAAATATAAACCCATTGGAAGAAGTAGATCTGCTTACCATGAAATGGGCTTATAAAATTGATAATGGAAAAATTACTCCATTTCTGAAAACCAAAACCAGCAGAGCGCAGAATAATAACATGTTGTCTGGTTCGCTGCCTAAGGACATTCCTGCTACCGAAATAACTGTGTACGCTTACTTTAATAAACCCAGTGATGACGTGAGTATAAGAATGTCTGTTGCAAAACCAGCCGCAACTGCAAAACCTGCTGCTGCTGAAACACAAATGCAAAAGGGAATTCTGGAAGAAATGAAAGAACTGGTTGACAGGCATATTCCCTACAGCCAAACAGGTGAGCGGGCATCGTTACAACCGGAAGGATTAAAAAACCTGGATTGTTCGGAAACAGTGGGCATCTTTCTTCATAAACTTGGCGTAATGCCCAAGCTGGTGCCTATTGATACGAGCCTGATGACGAACGAAATTCATTTTAGGAATGCTATAGGCAGTGCCAATATTGATTTTATGGCAGGTAGCGATAAACCAACTTTTAAGCCACAGCGGGGAGATATTTTTGTATGGAGAAAGGGAGTAGGGCACACAGGGATTGTTTACGATTACAACCCTGCTACCGACCTGGCAACTATTTTAGAAGCCATTGGAAATGTTGGGAGCGCTGATGAAGCCACAAACCGTAATAATGGAGGAGAGGCCCAAAAGGGCTGCTCAAGAACTGCCATTTACAAAAGGGCCGGCAAGGCACTTGCTGCACATGGCGGCTGGATTGGTTATTACCGGCCAAAAAATGTTAGCAGGGATTTATAAATATTTTGAGATTTAATTTTTGAGAGCGGCTGCAAGTATGTGCAGCCGATTTTTTGTGTGCGGGGTTTTATGGGGTTGCCACAATAAAATTCTAGTTGTTTCAGATTTCCAATTTCTCTGGGAATATGCTTGAAATCCTGATCACGCTAAGCAGTGAGCCAGAGACCAAATAGTATAATGAAAGTTATCAGAAAGAGACCATATACCTGGGCAGACTTCTTCCTGGTTCGTTCGTGCCTGTACCAAAACAAACTTATTTTTGGTGAAATGAAACCGACAACCAGCATTAGTAAACAGGCTACAATGAGCAGGAATAAAATATTTTCAAATCCCAATTTATTTGTTTTATTGCTTATTGTAAAAATTAAAATTATCTAAGTTAAAGTTAAGAAAGAAGAATAAATTTTAAAAAGGCTTTTGCACAGGTAGGACTGCGGCTTTGCCGGAAATGAAAGTTATACAACCTTCAACCAGCCTGTAATACTCATTCTGCTGCGGTTGGCTTTTATTACTTCGTGTTCGGTTTCGTTGCTTTTAAAGAGTACGGCCGTTTGTGCATGGGGTTGTATTTGCTGCATAGCTTCACCGCGGTAAACCTGTAACTGGCCGCCATCGGTCTGCTGCCAGTTGTTGTTTAAATAAGTAATTAGGGAGAATTTGCGGTTGTCGTTATTTTTAAACTGGTCTTTGTGGCGTTTGTAAAAACTACCTGGTTCGTACATAGCATAATGAAATTCGTATGCATTAATGCCTGCATAACAGGTGCTGTTGAGGCGCTCTATAAAATCTTCGGCTTGCTGTAGAAATTCGTTTTCAAATTGATTATTGTGCTTTTTGTCTAACCAGTAAATTTTATCGCTGCGCATTTGCTGGTTTGCATCTTTTATGGCATGGTTGCCGATGCCAGCGGCGGTCATCAGATCAGCCTGCTGCAACTGCATAATATTTTGCTGCAGCCCTGCTGATAATTGTTGGGAGATAAAGGCCGGGGCAATGCCAATATCATCGCTGAGGTAACTGTCAATTAAAAGATCAAACTGTTCGTTCATAGTGTGGGTTGAATCATGTAATGTATGGGATTAATATTCAAAAGTTAAAAATCAAAATTTAAAATGAAGATCTTATCACAACTTTTTATTTTTATTTTTTTTCTTTTCTTTTCTAATGATTGCTAAAAGAAACACCCCGCTGTATAATTGCATTTATCCAATCCATCCACAATGCTTCGTCTTTATCGTAATAGTTAAAGTAAATGGCTAGGCGGTCTTTCAATATCCAGTTTACCTGCACAAAACGCATGTTTATATAGTTGGGCAAATAGCCTTTGATGAGATAGAGGTGTCTTGCTTCATCAATATAAGAAGTATCTATACCGAGACCGCCTTCTTCAATATTATTCTTATCTCTTTGATAAAACAGTTTTGTGTTGTAATTATTTTTCTTATCAATGCTGAAAGCCTGCACTTCAATACTGTTAAATGCCGCAGTATCACTTTTAAGTACAAATTTATGTTTTGCTTTTATTAGAGAGGCATTGTTAAAATCTTCTTTAAATTCCTGTAAGGGTAGTGGTACACAATAGGAGGTTATTTCATTGTTGCAAAATAGCTGAAGATTGCTGCTGTTGTATTTTGGCGGCATGGCCTTAGCGGAGAGACGGCCCTTTAAGCTGTCTACAGTTAAAGTTTTATCGGTTTGGGTTTTGCCTTCAGGATTATACTTACCATGTTGACTACAACTTAGTAAAACAAAACAGGTTAATATGATAACAACGGCATGATTACGCATAAACAATTATTTGGCTGCTAAATGTAAACTGAAATTGGCACCGCATAAAAATTATTTATTGTAAGCTTTGGTTATTTTTAGGGTTGCAATGAAACTAAAACAAAAAATATACAACCATTACCTGCAGGTTATACAAGAAAAGATAGCCATGCTGCACAAGGTGCTTGACGACCTGAAAGAAAGTGGCGCCAATGAAACCAAAAGCACCGCAGGCGATAAGCATGAAACAGCCTTGGCCATGCTGCAGATAGAACAGGCCAATACACGTGCCCAGTTGCAGGAGGTTTTAAACCAACAGGCAGCATTGGAAAAAATTAATCCGGACCTGAGTGCAGATATCGTTTTAAACGGAACCCTTATAAAAACCAACAGGGGGTATTTGTTTATGAGCGTGGCATTAGGCAGAGCATTGGTTGATGATGTTGCTGTTATTGCGCTTTCTCCGCAATCGCCGCTGGGGAAGCAATTAATGGGGTTAAAAGTAGGGGAGAGTGCCAGTATAAATAATACAGCCTACCTGGTTGTAAGTATTGAATGAGGTTTTTATTAGTCAATATCCCCGAGCCCAAACCTGTTGCCGATTTTTAGAAACGCAAAAGCGGCTGTTTTTTCTACTCCTTTCTTTTTATAGCTTACCATTAACACATGCCAGATTCCTTCTGATTCTTTTTCGGTAAAGTATTTAATGATTTTATAACCGCTGCTGTCCTGGTTGGCAGTTCTGTTTATGCGTTCACAAACATCATCAACGCCTTTTTTGTCATAGTCTTTTGTATAGTCCGACATAACTTTCCATGCCCTTGTTTTATCATCGCCGCGATAAACAATGTATGGAGCGGCTTTATAAAAGGCACCTTGTTTGGTTACTTGTGGGTCGGCAAAATTAGCCGAGCGGCAAATAAGCAATAACTCGTGGAGTATCTTTGCAACCTGGGCTGAATCGGCTTTAGGTGTTTGTGCTTTTACTGTTGAATGTAAAAGTATCAGCATAAATAGCAATTGCAGGTATTTTAATTTCATAACCAGCTATTTTTTATTTAAAAACAAATTGTAGATTTAAATAAAAAACCGATGACTAAATATAATACTTTCCTTTTTATTTTTATAGTATCTGTAATTGCTATGATTGTATTTCTTGTATTTTACCTGCAGGTAATTTTTGGATTTGCCATGAGCATGAATGAATTTGAAGCACACAATCCGAACCCATTTGATTTCATTGGCAGGATTTTTACGCCACCGGTAATTATTTCAGGAATGATTTTGGGCTTTAGCAGCCTCGCTTACCGCATACTGGGCATTGTACATGTTGCCAAAAATAAAACTGTTGGCGATGGCGAAAAAGCTTTGTGGATTGTAGGTTTTATAATTATGGGCTTTATAACTGCCATTGTATTTTTAGTTATGGCTAAGGGCCGCAAGTTTGTTGAATAAATGCTAATTTTTTTTATTCATTACTTTTTTTATTATCAAATACAGTAATACTAATGCAATTGTTGCCAATATCAATTTGCCCTGCCATCCAAATTGCGTAACCTCATACACAGCATAACCTTCAATCAACAAGGCGGGTATTTTACCCAAAGAACTTGCAGCTATAAAATTGAGAAAACTGGTATTGCCTACAGCGGCCGCAAAAGTTATAAGACCCGAAGGAACAAAAGGCATAAGCCTCAAAGAAAATATGAGATAGAACGCTTCCTTATTTTCTGCCTCTATCAGTCTTTTTAATTTGGGGTATTTGCCAAGTCCTTTTTCAACCTTTTTTTTGAATCCCCTACGATATAGTAAAAATGAAAGACCTGCACCAATGGCTTCGCCCAAAAAGGAAATTAATATCCCGTTCCAGAAACCAAAAAATAAAATATTGGCGGCTGTGATAAATACACTTGGAACGATTCCTAATATGGCCACAATAATACTGGCACAAATACTTATAGCAATGGCCAGTTGCTGGTATTCCTTAAAAAGTTGAAGCAGGCTGTTTACCACTAATTAATTTATCGGGAAGTTGTTAATCCTTTTCATACAGGCCAAGCCTGTTTTTTAACAGCACAATATCCTGCTGCATCTGGTTCATCCTGCTTAGTAAATAAGTAATGGTTTCAATACCTTCCAGGTTTATATCCATCTCGTAATAAAGCCGCACCATTTTTTCCAGGTTGGGCAACTGATTTTCGTGTAGATACCATTTTTCTTCAGCCTGCGTTATTTCTATAAGTCCCGATTGCTGCAGGGCACTTATAAAACTCAGCTCAATATTATGATGAATACAAAATTCATTCACAACGATCATTTCTTCTGTTTGCATGATATGAATTATTTAAGCTTGCTTAATTCTGTAAAAAGTTTCTTTTGTTCTTCTGTAAGATTGGTGGGCAATTCAACTTCATAAGTAATATACAAATCGCCGGATTCGCTTTCTTTTTTATAAACCGGAAAACCTTTACCCTTTAACCTTATTTTAGTACCGGGCTGTGTTTCGGGCTTTACCGTCAGCTTTACTTTACCGGTGAGCGTTTCAATCGTTGTTTCTCCGCCAAGCAGTGCTGTATACAGATCAATTTTAACCGTAGTGTATAAATCATTACCCAACCGCTTATAAGTTGGGTGTGGCGATAGTACAAAAGTAATAAGCAGATCGCCGGCCGGGCCACCATTTACGCCGGGTGCACCGTAACCTTTTAGTTTAATTACCTGCCCGTTCTCAATACCGGCAGGTATCGTTATGCGGATGTTTTTGCCATTTACAGTGAGCGTTTGCTGGTGGGTAAGCAATGCATCTGTCAGGTTTAATTTCAGTTCTGCATTATAATCCTGTCCACGAAATTTAGTTTGCCTGCTGCTGCGGCCGCCACCTCCAAACATGGAATCAAAAAAACTTGAAAAATCTCCTCCTTCGCCGCCATCGTAAAACTGCTGCCCACCGGCACGTTGTTGTTGCCCCCTTGCGTTCTTTTGCTGCTCAAACTGATCTGCATGTTGCCAGTCCTTGCCATGGGTATCGTATTTCTTCCGTTTTTCGGGATCGCTTAAAACTTCGTTGGCTTCATTTATCTGCTGAAATTTATGGTGGGCCTCTTTGTCGTTTGGATTAAGATCAGGGTGCAGTTTCCTGGCTAATTTGCGGTATGCTTTTTTTATATCATCTTCCGTAGCGCTTTTATCAATTCCTAAAACTTTGTAGTAATCTATAAACTCCATAACCAGCCATTTTGTTCTTTGCAAAGATACGCCGGACTTACAGTTAAGCAGGTTATTATTATTTCAGAAATTTGCTTGCGCCGGGTCTGTTGCTTAATCAAATAACCCCATTTGTATCGGTTTTTGAAGTATAGCCTCAACCTTTTTATTGTTATCTACACTAATAGAAAAAACCTGGGTACTTTGATAACGGGATGCAATGGTAATGTTCACTCCGTTTGCATGCGAATTAAATAACGCTTCCACCATTTCAGGCGAATTATTTTCTTTAGATAAATGCGAAAGCAGCAAATGAGACAAGAAAGGAGAGCGGTGGTTATTAAAAAGATCAAGTGCATCTTTATTAGACAGATGACCCTCACCGCCACGTATGCGGTTCTTCAAGTGGATCGGGTACCTGCCATTCTCCAGCATGTCAGCATCGTAGTTGGCTTCTAAAAAAACAGCATGGCATAATTTAAAATGCCTGATAACTTCTGTGCAAACATTTCCAATATCGGTAAATACGCCAATCGTAATTCCATTATGGCTTATGGTAAAGCTGTGCGGATCGGAGGCATCATGACTTTTTAAAAAAGGATTGATGACCAGGCCGCCGATTATAACAGATTTATTGGCAATAAAGGTTTTGCTGATATGGCTGATAAGTATTGGGCCATTTTTTGCTGTTTTTGCTGTTATGTAAACCGGAATATTATATTTATTGGCAAGTGTGGAAACTCCTTTTATATGATCACCATGCTCATGCGATACAAAAATGGCTTTTACAGTTTTCATGGATAAACAAAGCTTCTGCATGCGTTTTTCCGTTTCCCGGCAACTGAGGCCTGCATCTATTAAAACAGCATCGGCTTTGGTGCCAACATAATAACAGTTACCATTGCTGCCCGAGTTTAAGGATGTAAAATATAAAGTCATAATTGCTGCAAAGAAAAACAATTATTGCCTTACTGCAATTTTGATGTAAAAAAAAGAGCCACTCATTTTTTTTACAAGACAAGTGGCCTAGGGCATAACCAAAACCAACCTTCATAGGAAAAATATTATTGCTTACAAACCCTTTTCTTCTTACGTTATTTGTTGCTTCATGTTGCAGTTCAATTAATCCAAAACAAGTGCTGCCAATTGTTAATGAATAATAATGTTTGTTAATTAATTACTATCTCAATCATTTCTGTTAGATTTACTTTTTTGAAAACAAAGCAAAATGACGACGCCGGAACAGGTAATTGAACAAACAAAAAAATGGATAACCGATGTGGTAATTGGTTGTAATTTTTGTCCTTTTGCCGCAAGAGTTGTAAAACAGCAAACTGTTTTTTTTAAGATAGAAAACGCAGCGGCACCAAACATTTTCCTTGAAACATTTTTACAGGAAGTAACACGGCTTGATAACGATGATACCATTGAAACTTCCTTTTTAATTTTTCCGGATACCTTCAAAAATTTTAATGAATATCTTGATCTGGTTTCGGCGGCCGAAAAATTATTGAAACAAAAAGGATACGATGGCACTTACCAGTTAGCCAGTTTTCATCCACAATACATGTTTGCAGATGCAACGCATAATGATGCAGCAAATTACACCAACCGGTCGCCTTACCCCATGTTGCACCTGCTTAGAGAAAGCAGTATAGATATGGCCTTGGATCATTATGAAGATCCGGAAAGCATTCCAGAAAGGAACATACATTTTGCACGGGAAAAGGGAATGGTTTACATGAAATTATTAAGAGACAACTGTTTAAATATCACGTAAGATTTTTTTTCTAAAATACTGCGCCTGTTTTTATACCTTCAATTACAGGGAACCACCGGCGTTTCGGGTTCATTACCTGTAGTAAAAGAAGTTACCATCCATCCATTTGCAGTTTTTTTAAAATAGACCGTTTCCGATGATTTCACATTAGGTTGTTTTCCTGCACAGCGTTTTGTTGAATTATTAAAATAAGTATAAGTCCAGGTTTCATCTACCTCAACCTGGCCATCGGCTTGATTGTTACTGACCTGAATATTTTTATACACTCTATTTTCAAGCGTACACTGCATGTAAGTGTCATTTGTAATCAGGGTTTCAATTCTTGTATGCAAGCTTTTCAGGGCTTCACCTGTAAATGATTTGTTGAGTGCAGCAGGATTCATATACAATGCTGCGTTAATAAGCGCTTCATTTGCCATTTCAAAAGCAAGTTTTAATTCTGCTTTTGCGGCTTCATCATTATTTTCAATCGGGTTAATTGGATCTGGATCTGGGTTTTTGTCTGAAGATGAAGAACCCACCGCCACCAGTATTATAAAAATAATTCCAATTAAAGCACCAACTATAATATATAAGCCAGCCCTGGATTTAGGCTTTGCCGGAACAATTACATTTGTTGTTGAGCCATAAGACTGCCTGGTTCTGTTTTCTGTATTGGATGTCTTTTGTGTTTCAGCATCATTTGCTTTATCATTTACACGTCTTTCTTTTTCAAGCGCTGCCAGCCTTTTTATTTCAGCATCCTGTTTTTGTTTTACTTCTTCCAGTTCGGCTATCAAACTAATGGTTGCTGCCTTATATTTTCCGTTGGGATATTTGCTGAAATAATCCTGGTATTCTTCAATGGTGTTTTTTCGCTGAGCCTCCTTCCATTCATCATCTTCGTTTTTTTCTGATACATAGTTGTTAAGATCAGGATAACCGGATGGCAACTGGTTTAATATCTGTACAAACGAGTTGGTAATAGACGATTTTTCCCTGTTTGCCAGGGAAGGGTCGATGGTTCCGCTGTTTATTTTTGAATTCAGATCGGTAAACTGCCCTGATAGTATAATGATCTGGCCCCGCAACTGGTTGGCATCATTCCTGGCATCCCGATCCGATTGCGGAACCTCACTCAAAAATTTTAAAAATTCTTCAATCACTTCCTTAATGTGATTGGCGGCTAATAATTTTTCAATCCGGTCAGTGAAGATCATAAAAATTAGTTTTGGTTATGAATTAATGGCAGTTGTTATTTTACTAAAATTACTTTCCAGTTTTTCATCCCGTATGTCAATACACAGGCTTTCCCTAAGGCGCCTTACTATCTCGTCCATGTTGTTTCGAAGTTCGGTCATACGGGTAAGCTCATTCTGCAGGTCGCGTATGCTGCGGTTCTTTTCCATCCGTGCTGTTATCAGTGCCTGAATTTCCTTTATCTCAACCTCAATATGATCCAGCGCCCGGTCGGTAAAATCCCGCTTAAAAAAATCATCTGTAATAAAACAGGCAATAAATTTTTTATCCGTCTTTGTTTTTTCATGATAAAATGTGTTGATAGATTCCATGGCCACCCAGGCAGATAACAGGCTGGTGGCCGATACCAACGAAATGGTTGTTGCGGTTTCACGAACGCTTTTTTCAATAAATTCTTTAATGTCTTCGCCGGCCTGCATTTGCTCGCTATCTATTACAACCCGTATATTTATCGCAGTTAGCCTTTCTTTAAGCTTGTTGGCTATTTCAATGTCGTGATGATTATAAGATATAAAAACAGTTTTTTCTTTTAAAGTTTGTTCGTCGGCAAGTGCCTGTGCCTGCGGCTTATTAACCCGGTTGGTTGCATTCTGTTGCTCAATCTGATTGATCATTTCCAGCACAGAAAAATTCACCTGCGCTTTAAATCTCATTACATCACTGTCATCAAGCAAACCGGTATTTTCTTTCCTGCATATATCGGCAAATTTGGCCGAAATGGTAAGTAACTGATTTTGCATATCGGGGTAGGCAGCCATATCCTCTTTCAGCGCCAGTAACGCCCGGTCAGTCTTGTTTTCTGCAACAAGTTTTCGCAGTTTATCCGTTTCGGTAATCATGTATTAGAAGGAGCCTGTTTATTCGCTTTACTAAATGTACAATAATTCTGTAATATAGATGCGAAAAGTCTTCTAAAACTCTACCACGGGATTTCAAAACATCTGCACCTGAAGATTACGGTTTAAATTTAATGGAATTTATTATTGCTTTGCTGTGGCAGAGAGAGCATCTCCGTCCTTTAAAGCAGAATATGTTACCAGATAAAGCCTGGTTTTGTAAAAGCAAAGTCTTTTGGTGATTCGCACATTCAGTTGATCTTCCTCTTCTGTATTTCTGGAATAAGTTATTTCAAAACAACAAAAGCGAATGGGTGATAAATCGAATCATAGTTTTAATTTTAGCAATAAGGTAAAAAATAAATAATAACAGTACCTGTTTTTTTTTACCGCTTTAAACCTTAATTTTACTAGTCAAATCGTTTATCATGAAATCATTATTTATAGCTTTGTCATGCAGCCTCTTTACATTAACTGCAGTTTGCCAAACATCTAAAGTAAACAATACCGCTCCTGATCCAAACAAGTCCGTTCAGGTTGTTGAAGTATCATGCGGTAAATGTAAGCTGGGGCTTGCTGGTAAAACCTGCGATATGGCAGTACGCGTTGATGGAAAAGCATATTATGCTGATGGTGCCGACATTGATAGTTTTGGCGATGCTCATGCACATGATGGTATGTGTAATGCTATTCGCAAGGCCGAAGTGCAGGGAGAAATAGTTAACAACCGGTATAAGATTTCTTACATAAAACTATTGCCAGAGCCGAAAAAAGAAAATTAGTCTGCATTGCTATCTGTTTTATTAAGCACTGTACGTGTGGGGAATGGAATGTTGATGCCTTCCTTGTTATACCGTACTAATAACTTTTTAATAAATTCACTTTTTACTGCGAACTTATCTGAAAATTCATTTACTCTTAAAACCGCTTTCATCGTTATACTGCTTTCACCAAAAGCGGAAAAGCCAATCACGGGTTCAAAATCTTTTACACCACCTTCAGTTTTATTTAGTGTTTCTTTGATAACCTCTTTGGTAATTTTTTCAACGTGATCCAAATCGCTGTTGTAACCAACAGCCACGTTAACCTCAAAAGATAACTGGCTTTGTGGCAGATCATAATTGATAACTATCATATCGGCCAGTTTAGAGTTGGGGACAATAATGATATGATCGGATGCAGACTTTATGGTGGTGCTGCGCCAGGTAATATCTTCTATACAACCATCTTCGCCCGAAGCAAGTTTTACAAAATTGCCCCGGTTAAAATTACCAGATGAAATGAGCTGCAACCCTGCAAATAAATTTGAAAGCGTAGGCTGCAATGCCAATGCCACAGCCAATCCGCCTACACCCAAAGCAGTAAGCACCGGTGTAATAGAAATGCCCTGCGATTGCAGAATAATGAGCAAGCCAAGACAGTAAATAATGATGGTTACAATATTACTGATGATGGATGAGGAATGGATAACAGCATCTGTACCGGTTGCCTTAATTTTTATCATGCCCGAGACAATACGGGAAATAATCATGGTGCCGGAAAAAATATAAAATACCATCAACCCATTCTCAATCCAGAAATAAAAACGGCTTTCGAGGTTTAATTGCTTTAAACCCAGGTATACCCCTAAAGCAAGAAACCAGGGTATAATCCATTTACGGATTGTTTTTATGATCAGGTCATCAGATTTAATAAGAGTTTTAGATGCCAGCTTTGCAATTAACGGCATTATAATTCTCTGTAAAAAAGTACCTATCACTAAACCCGAAATTGTGTAAATGCATAATTGCAGTATATCATTATTGCTCATTACAACCCTGTTTTTAAAATTATAGCTGCAAACTTACTTTATATGAGATACATAGCATAGTTAAAAATGATTACTGTAATAAATTGGCCGTAAGTCGCATCTTTTCAGAAGATTTTACGGAAACTGTTTTGAGAGGCAGTTCCACCATCAATTCACAACCATTACCCGGCGATGATTTGATTTTACATTTGCCGGAAAACATTTCTGCACGTCGTTTAATGTTTTGTAACCCTATGCCATCCGTTAAATTAAGCAGATCGAATCCTTTTCCATTGTCTGCAATAGTTAATTTTATTACTTTTTTAGTTAGCCGCACAAATATTTTAACCTTGCTGGCTTCGGCATGTTTTAAAATATTGGTCAATTGTTCCTGCACAATTCTGTATAAATTGGTCTGCATATCACTATCAACTACATCATGTTCAAAAGCATCAACGTGGACGTTAATTTCAAACAGCTTTGCTTTTTGTATCGGCTCAATCAAGATCTCAATAATATTTTTAAGCGATACTTCTTCTTTACTATAAGGAGTTAACCGGTGTGAAAGATTTCGCAGTTCATTAATGGCTTCATTAATATATTCCATACAATTTTTCAGCACCTGTGTTTTTTCATCGCCAACATTCCCTGATTTTATTGCTACACCGAGGTAAAGCAGGGTGGCTCCAAGCAACTGGTTTACATTATCGTGTAATTCCATGCCCAGTTCCCTTCTTTCTTTTTCCTGGGCATCAGTTATGGCTATTGCTATATGCCGTTCGTGTTCCTTTTCTTTCGTAATATCCTGCATGGCGCCTATCATACGTATGGGAGAGCCAACAGTATCATAAACAACATAAGCCCTGTCTAAAATATTTTTATAAGAATCATCAGCACACCTGTACCGGTATTCAAATTGAATTGTCTGTGATCTTTTTTCAAATGCTTCATCCAAAACAACACAGATATTTTCGTAGTCATCAGGATGAAGATTATTTTTCCACCAGGTTGCTCCGTTTTCTATTGCTGCTTTTTCATATCCAAACATTTGCGTAATGTTGTCGTTGTAAAGTATCACGTCATCTACAATATCCCAATCCCAAATAGTATCACTTGTAGCCCTGGAAAGGATCTCATACCTTTCAACAGCTTTTTTTATTTTTTCTTCATTTCTTTTACGATGGGTAATATCGTTAAAAATTAATACCGCACCCAACACATTTCCATCCAGGTCCATCAAAGGCGATCCATTATTGCTGATGACCTTGTCTTCTCGATTTTTCGATCGCAAAATGGTATTATTTTCGAGTTCAACAGGCTTTCCTTTTTGTATGATCTGGCTTACAATATTTTCAAATGGCAACCCCGTCTCTTCATTAATTACATTATAAACAGATTCTAATAATTTGTTTTTTACCTCCCGGTTACTCCATCCGGTTAAATTTTCAGCAGCCGGATTCATGTAAATGATCTTTCCATCATTTCCCGTTGTAATCAATCCTTCACCAATGCTCTTAAGTGTTATTCCAAGATGCTCTTTTTGCAACATCAGTTCCTTACTTATGCGTTCTACTCTTTTAATCTCTTTAGATAATAAGTAAACCACTACAGCAATAAACAGCAATGACGCAATAATTCCCCAATAGGCTATTTTATAATACTTATTGTTTTCGAGGTTAAATGTTGTTTTTGATTGTCCCAATGAGTGAAGCATCAAAGCATTTACAGCATGATGAACTGCTAAAACAGAGTCAGTGAGCAGTAAGCCTTTTTCTGTTGAAATTAATGACATAGCCGCGGCAAGGTCATTGCTTTCGCAGAGGTGCTTTACCTGCTGAGTAAATTCTATTTTATCTTTTACCAGTTTGTCAAGTTTTGAAAAGAGAACCGGATCGATGGAGGAGTGATTAATATCCTGAAATCTTTGAAGTTGCCTGAAATTGCTACGGATAGAATCAATAAATGAAGAGAAACCAGTTATGAACCTGGGATTTCCTGAACCAGCATAACCCCTTACCGCAGATTCGGCTGTTTGAATATTCAGGAACATATCTTCAAATTTATCCTGCTCAACCGACATCTCATTTTGTTTATGGTAATCCGCTATCAGCCATTTGTTTTGCATGGCAAACCAGTAAACTACAGAACATAATATTATTAATGAGCACAAAAGTGTAGAGAGCAAGATTCTCTTTCTGGTAAACCAGGCTGGGTTAAGTTTTAAGAAAGTGGGCATTTTTAAAATGATATTTTATAATGCATATTCTTTTACATTGTAATTCTTCTGTCGTATTAAGGCAATAATGATACCGGCTTTTAAAAGCCTGCCAATTTTTTATGTTTAACCCTGGGTACTATCTCATATTCTCTGATATTACATCTGACTATCAGTATGAATAGACAATATGATAATAAATATATTTGACCAATATATTTAAACAGGAGATGTTAGAAAAGATTATTTTAGATACTTAAAAAAACAAAAACTATGTTTTATCAAAAGCTTGCTTCGTTCTTAATAATTTTTTGTTTTGCTATATGTACGGGTTTTAGCCAAACAATACCAACTCCTAAAGAACATTTTGGTTTTAATATAGGAGATAACTACCAGTTGGCAACGTTTACCCAAACTGAAGCCTATTTTAAAAAACTGGCCCAGGCATCAGACAGGGTTAAATATACAGTTATCGGCAAAACAGAAGAGGGCAGAGATCAGTTTATGATGATCGTAACATCTCCGGACAATTTAAAAAAACTGGAAGCATATAAAATGATATCGCAGAAAATGGGTAATGCAGATATTACGATGGATGAAGCAAAAATTTTTGCAAAAACCGGTAAGGCGGTTGTATGGATTGATGGGGGTTTACATGCTACAGAAACTT
>JBBRCM010000007.1:0-58294 GCA_038204855.1 Chitinophagales bacterium | reverse complement strand
TCGTTGCGCTTGCCGGTACTTTTACCAAAGCCACGGTAATCAACCAGTACCACATCATATTTATAACGATAAAAATCTACGGCGTATTTAGACCAGCCCTTAATACTGCGGCTGTTGCCATGAAAATACAGCACAAGTCCCAATGGTTTATCAACTGTAAAATGCAGCCCATTGATGCGCACACCCGGCTCTACATCAAAAAACAATTCATCAAAAGGCACATCGTATTTGTAAATAAAATCCTGCTTTAACTTCTCGGGCTTAAAAATAAATTTTTCCTGCACAAAATAGGCTATGATGGAAAGGGCTGCAATGCCGGTTATTATATAGAGAGCGATTTGAAGCAAAGAATCAGTTTTGGGTTTTGTGTTATGAGTTTTGGGTTATTGCACCCTGTTAAATTAAGCATTCTCTTACAAACACAAAACATCAAATATAACTGTCTGTTGTCATTGCATATTTTTAGCTATTGCTCTGAATGACAGCATTATTTCAACACAAAACTCCAAACACAAAACCCAAAACTCCTATTCCTCCTCATCTGTATAAACCCTTGTAAGTTTTAATTTACTTACCGGGGCAATTATCAGCGGAAATTTTTCTACCTGCACGGTGTTCTGCTCCAGTCCAAAACCTTTTTCTTCGCTTAGTGAAATTTCTTTAAGCCAGAAATAAAGTTTCATGATCACCCGTTCAAAAAATGGCAGTTCATTATCCTGGCTCAGGAATTTTTCCATCACCACAAAACGAAAATCGCCCACAATATTATTCCGCTGCTGGCTTTCGTAACGGCTGGTAACATTCACTTCACGGTTTGCCACCAGGTCTTCCACCACTTTTTTAAACATCAGGTTAAGGCGGGGCGCCATGCGGAACCCGAGCCTGAACTCTACCCGGATGATATCATTGGGAATAATATGCTCCACAGAATAGTCGCAGGTGTACGGATCATCCATGGTATCTACATGCACAAACCAGAAAATATCGGCACGTTTTGGTTTGCCACTGAGTATGCTGTAAATAATTTTATGCTCAATCTCTTTGGGGTTATTGGCACTTGTTAAATAGACCAGGTGTGTTGCATATTTGGGTACGGATGTATCGTTGCTCAGTTCTTCCAACTTCGGAATATATTCTTCCAACCTTACAAACTCTACATAACGGTTTTTAATTTTACGGGCCCGGTACCAGATATACATTATTGCAAATAAGCCGCCGCCAATAATTAAAGTTACATAACCACCGTGCGGAAATTTATCGAGATTGGCAATTAAGAAACTTAATTCGATCGTTAAAAAAGTTCCCAGGAAAAGGTATATGAAATAAGACTTAACGCGGTGCAGCACCATAAAATTGGCAACCAGTATGGTGGTAGCCAGCATACATAATGTAATGGCCAAACCATAGGCAGCACCCATGGCACTGGAGGTTTGAAAATACAGTACAATACCCACACAACCCACAAACAACAGCATATTTATGCCCGGCACAAACAACTGTCCCTTGGCTTCAGTGGGATAGTTGATCTTCATTTTTGGCCAAAGGTTAAGGCGGATGGCCTCACTTATTAATGTAAACGAGCCGCTTATTAAAGCCTGGCTTGCAATAATGGCTGCAGCGGTTGCAATGATGATACCAGGTATTAAAAACCAATCGGGCATTACGGCATAAAAAGTTTTGCTTTCAAAAATTTTACCGGTTTGGTTTTGCAAAAGCCATGCACCCTGGCCAAAGTAAGTTAACAGTAAACATATTTTTACAAATATCCACGAACGGCGGATATTGCCCCGGCCACAATGGCCTAAATCGCTGTAGAGTGCCTCGGCACCAGTAGTACAAAGAAATACCGCACCCAGCAACCAGAAACCTCCGGGGTACTGACTTAAAAATTTTATGGCATAATATGGATTGAGGGCTTTAAAAACACTCCAGTTATCAGAAATATGTGATAAGCCCAAAACGGCCAGCATGGAAAACCACAGCAACATAATGGGGCCAAACATTTTACCAATGCTCAACGTACCAAACTGCTGCATGAAAAATAAAACAGCCATGATGGCAATTACTATTATAATTACAATACGGGTAGTATAGTCTTCAATAAACTGCTGGCGTTTTACAAGATCGGTTATTGCATTTATTTTATCGTGCGGTAGAAAAAAATCGAAGAAACTGGTAATCTTTAACCCCTCAACTGCCGATGTAACAGAAATGGGTGGGGTTATCATACCATCGGCCAGCAGGGCAGCGCCGCCAATCATGGCAGGCAACACCAACCATTTGCGCCTACGCCTCACCAATGTGTATAAAGAAAAAATACCGCCCTCGCCGCGATTATCGGCCTGTAACGTGATTATTACATATTTGATGGTGGTTTGCAGCGTAAGTGTCCAGATGATACAACTTAATGAGCCCAGTATCAAAAGTTCGGAGATAACTCTTCCGTGAATGATTTCATCAAAAACATAGAGCGGTGAAGTACCAATATCGCCGTAAATAATACCTAACGCAACCAACAGCCCTGCTGCGGTTACTTTGTTAACATGTTTTGACACAGAAAAGAATTAAACCTTTACCAGGGGAATTATAAAATATTATTGAAGCTGGATTTACCATTTTTTTAAATGCAGGTACAAATGTATAAGTAAAACGGAAATAGAGGGAGAATTATTTTTAATTTGATGTGTGCATGCTTTAGCAATTAGCAGTTTACCTGATCAATTGACGGGTTTTACAATTCTATTGAAAAAAACATACAATTTTTTAACTTTTAAATGGCAGAAATTTGGGGGAGCTTACATGGCCAGCAAACTTCAACAACCTCTCTCTATCGTGTATCAGTTACGCGGTTGACCCTTTAATAATAGTGTTTTCGTTGTAAATAATATTTCGTTCCTTTAATGGTGCTTTGCGGCGGGGTGCGATCAGTATTAATTTTCCCATCGTTGCAAAAGCATGCACGCCCGCAGAAATTAATCAATTTCAAACATGCAAAATAAAATCATCGGGGTTTATTTATTATTGATAATTGCCAGTATCAGTAATCCCGTACAGGCCCAATTAAAAAAAGATAACCGGCCAAATATTTTATTGATAGTGGCTGATGATCTTGGCTATACAGATCTGGGCTGTTATGGTGGTGATATAAAAACACCCAATATTGATCTGCTTGCGTCGAAAGCACTCCAGTTCACCAATTTTCACACGGCCCCGCTCTGTGCTCCTACACGAAGTATGATTTTATCTGGAAATGATAATCACGTGGCAGGTATGGGCTCTATGTTCTCTGTTAAAGGAACCGCAAGAGAAGGGAAACCGGGGTACGAACACCACCTGACTGACAGGATAGTAACGGTAGCGCAACTATTGAAAGATGGAGGTTATCAAACATTCATGGCAGGCAAGTGGCATTTGGGAAGTGAAGCTGCTTATATCCCTTATGCTAAAGGATTTGAAAAAAGCTTTGCGTTGCTAAACGGCGGTGCCAATCATTTTAATAATAATCAAATTTTTGAAAACGAACCTCCGCAATATCGGATGGATAATAAACCCCTACTTTTTCCCGAAGGAAAATTTTCAACGGATGTTTACACCCATAAAATGATGGAATTTATTAAGAACGGGCAAAAAGATAAACCCTTCTTTGCTTATCTTACTTATACTGCACCCCATTGGCCACTCCAGGTTCCTGCTGATTATATAGACAAATACAAAGGAAAATATGATGTAGGATATGATTCATTAAGAGTGATCCGTTTTAACAAACAGAAAGCTATGGGGATTGTGCCTGCTCATGCAATGCTGGGACCCCGCAACTCTGCGATCAAACCATGGATACAGCTTTCACCAGAAGAAAAAAAGATAGAATCGAGAAAAATGGAACTTTATGCCGCCATGGTAGATAACCTTGATGTACATATTGGCCAATTGATACAGTTTCTGAAAGATTCAAAACAATTTGATAATACGGTGATTGTTTTTATGTCGGACAATGGAGCAGCGGCTGAAGATTTTTATAATGACTCTCTCGCCTCCGGTAAATTTTTGCGGCAACATTATAATAACAGTTATCTAAATATGGGTACCGCTTCTTCATTTGTATCATACGGTCCGCAATGGGCACAAGCAGGCGCAGCGCCATTTAAATTATTTAAAGCCTATTCAACAGAAGGTGGTATTGTAACTCCGCTGATCATTTCGGGCAAATGGGTAAAAAGAAAACCCGGTCTGCAAAAGGTGTTTCTTAATATAATGGATCTTGCTCCTACATTTCTTGAATTGGCTGATATAAAATACCCGGAGATGTATAACGATAAAATAATGACACCCATGTTAGGTGAATCATTCGGCCCGTTTATCGGTGGAAAAACCAATACCATCCATAACAGCAATTATGTTTACGGACTGGAACATGATGGCCAATGCCTGTTGATAAAAGGAAACTGGAAAATCACAAACATCAGCAAACCATTTGATGAATCTGCATTTGCTTTATATAACCTTGCTGAAGATAAAGGAGAAACCAACAATCTTTCAAAATTGAATCCAGGTAAATTTAAAGAGATGATGAAAGAATGGGAAATATTTAAAAAGAGAGTAGGCGTTATACCAAAAGAGAAAGGGGAATAGAATTTATATTAGCTTAAAAGAGGCTGCACCAGCATACTGCCACTCTTAAAAAATTCACGTACCTGCCATGCGTTTGATTTTGAGACAAAGCGTGCCTACAAATTTGAACAACTTTTATACGCCGCGGTCTCGCCCATTGCACATAGCCGGGCAGCCAAGACCCCGTCGGAAAAATCACTAGTCCTCTAGACGATTTAAGATTAAATTAGGTTGTATTTGCGCTACTCCGTTGGAGTAGCGTATTTTTTTATAAAGCTTTGACAAACAAGCAATATACAAATATTGTTTTATGCAAAAGGTGGCGTATATTAGCGTAAATACACACGGTTAGCGGTCATGCTATTTCACGCTCAATTCATCAGACAATTAAAACTCAAACAATGATAAAGCCTTTTCTTTTTCTGCTACTTGTCTTCGGCACATTTTCTTCCATTGCCCAAAAACCCGTTGCTTGGTATAACCATATGTTATTGGATGTAAAGAACTTGGACAGTAGTGTTGCTTTTTATACAAGAGTTTTTCAGGCAGATACCATACCATGTCCTTTTCCTCCAACACCTCAATTCGGAGTAAAATGGTTGAAAGTTGGCAAAGGAGTTGAACTCCATTTATCACAGTGGCTCAATGACACAACCAAAGCGGTTGCACCTGTACCATTAAGTCATGTCGGTTTTGTGCACTTAGGTTTTATGGTAATTTCGATGGACGCTTTTCTTAAAAGGCTAAACGAAGTGAGTAGCGATTACAAATACGGGAAATATAAACAGCCCATTGTAGACAAAATGCCCTACGGTGCAAAGACGGTTATGATAAATGACCCGGATGGAAATGAAATTCACGTCATAGAAGCAATGCCTTCAAAAAGAAGCACGAACCGCTAACATGGGGCCAAAATGGGGGCAGACAGAAGCCGTGTTTCAACTTTTTTGTTTTTCAATTTGGCTTCATATCCAACTTGACGTTATTAATTTAGCTAAGCATATCATCAACTTTTATTTATAAATTTAGCTTCAGTTAGCCGGGCGGCGGAATTCTATTCCCCCCACTTCGGCAAGCCCCGCACATGTGCAGTAATTTCATTTTAGCAATACTTCATCCGCAATCATAATTTCTCCCCCCGCACATTTTGTGGCTTACGTGCTATGGCACGTGGGGTTTTTAAAGCCTGCCTTATTTTTTCTCCTCCATCATTTTATCATACAGTTTATGCAGTTCTTTTAATTTGGTAATGTAAATACTGCGGCCATGCGTACCAACAACCAGTTCATTTTCACGCTGCTGAATTACCATATCATGCACTGGCACACGGGGCAGGTTATTATCCAGCACCATAAATGTTTTGCCCATGTTAAAAGATGCATAGAGGCCATTATCGGTACCTACATAGATGATGTTTTCTTTTTTAAGGTCTTCTGCAACCACGTTGATGGGTTCCATGGGTAAATCGTTTCCTAACTGTGCCCAGGTGGTTCCATAATCTTCACTAACAAAAAGGTACGCCCCAAAATGATCGTTGCGGAAGCCATTTAAAGATACATAAACCCTGCCCTCTTTAAAGGCAGATGGGGCAACACGGCTTACATACAAACCCTGCACTGCTTTTGGCAGCGTGGTACTTATTTTTGTCCAGTTGTAACCGGCATCTTTACTTACCTGTATATTTCCATCATCAGTACCCAGGTATATCAACCCAAATTTCATGGGCGATTCGGCCAATGTGGTACTGGTGCCAAAAGGAACGTCGCCTTCCTTTGCACCATTCGTTAAATCGGCACTTAGCGGCACCATGTTTTCGCCTTTTTGCAGGCTGCGGTGAAAACGGTTTGTGGCATAATAAAGAACATCCTGGTTGTGTTTGCTGAGCCAGATAGGTGTTTGCCAGTTAAAACGGTATTTAGGTTCGCCCAGGTCGGGCCTTGGGTAAAGGGAGATGCGCTTTCCGCCTTCGGTGCTTCTACGGCCATAAAAACCAAACTGCGATCCGGCGTACGCTGTTTTATTATCCCTGGTATCAATAGCAACCTGCATGCCATCGCCGCCGCCAATCTGTTTCCAGGGGTAAATGCCTTCATAATCCCATTGATCAACATCTTTTGTGGTGGATGGGCCAAACCAAGTGCCGTTATCCTGAATGCCGCCATAAATATTATAAGGCTTTGCCTCATCAACTGCTATTTTGTAAAACTGCCCTACAGACGGGGTATTGGCTTTAAACCAATGCTTGCCATTATCGTAGGTAACATGGCAGCCACCATCGTTGTATGCAATCCAATGGCTGTCTTTATTTGGGTTCATCCAGCAGCCGTGCCAGTCGGCATGGGTGGCATCATTGTCTGTTCCGGTAAATGTTTTACCGCCATCGGTACTCAGCATTAAATTGAATCCGCTTATCACCACTTTATCTTCGTTGCTATTGCTTACGGATATCTTTCCAAAATAATAACCATAGGTATTGTAGAGGTTAAGGCCTTTGCTGTTAACTTTTTGCCAGCTTAAACCGGCATCGTTGCTTCGGTAAACTTCGCAACCGATAACGGGTGTTTCAAAAAGTGCGGTGTTTGCATCAAAGAGATAATTATAAATTTCCGTTGGTTTTATTTTATCGCTTTTCACCAGTTCTTTTACAGTGGTTGCTGTGTATTTTTCTTTAAAATTATTGTCAACCAAAAAACTATCCAGCTTGTTATTATCGAGTGCTGCAAAACTTTCTTTGGTAAGGTCTTTAAAATTTTTAAGCACATAATTCGTATCCACTTTTTTTACGGCAGTATCTGGCCTGTGCCCCTGGTTATCCAACGTTGCATAAATAATATTGGGGTTCTTTGCAAAAACAGCCAGCCCAATTCTTCCCAAACCTTCACCAGCGGGAAAGCCACTGCCGGCAGCAGTTACATGCTTCCAGGTATTACCGCCATCAGTACTTTTATAAATGCCGGATGTTTTGCCACTCTCTTCAAAATTCCATGCCCGGCGGGTGCGGTACCACATACTTGCATACAGTTCATCCGTATTTTTTGGATTGATATCCATATCGGCAGCTCCGGTATTTTCATCTACAAACAAGGTTTGTTTCCAGGTTTTGCCGCCATCAGTAGTTTTGTAAACACCCCGTTCTTTATTGGCAGAGTATAAATGACCAAGTACCGCAACCCAGGCAATGTTGTTATCGGTTGGGTGTAAAATTATTTTACCTATATGTTGGCTTTCGGGCAGGCCCAGGTAATCCCAGGTTTTGCCATGATCGTTGCTTTTGTAAAGTCCCAAACCTGAATAGGATGAACGGCTGCTGTTTGCTTCGCCGGTGCCAACCCAAATAACTCCCTGTGACCAGTTTACGGCAATATCTCCGATACCAAAAGCATTTTCTTTATCAAAAACAGGCACCAGGCTTTGCCCGTTGTTTTTAGTATACCATAAACCACCGGTGGCATAAGCTACATAAAATTCGGTAGGGTCGTTGGGGTTCACATCTACATCCACCACCCGTCCGCTCATAATACTAGGGCCCACATTGCGGAATTTGATACTGTTGAGTGTGGTATCCTTTTCAAGCAATTTTCTTTTTTGCAGTCCGTTTAATCTTTCGGTGGCCGAAGTTGGCTTTACCTGTGCCTGCACAGAATTAACAATTAGTAAAAGCAGTATTAATGTAATTTTGAAAAGATTTTTTATCATCAGCTTTGGTTTATTATGCAATCAATTAAAAACAGGTTTATGCAGATTTTAAAAATACGGCAATTGTTGGTATTGACCATCATTCAGTTTTTGTTTTTTACAAATGGTATGGCGCAATATAAAACCTATAAAATAAGTGCCGAAGGCGATACCCTGAATGCGATAGATAAAAAAGATATGAAACAGGGTAAATGGGTGCTACATATGGAAGCATTGCGTGGCGAGCCGGGCTATGAAGAAGAAGGGCTTTTTAAAAATAATAATAAGGAAGGCATTTGGCGTAAATACAGTTTGCAGGGCGATATTATTGCGGTTGAGTTTTATAAACTGGGTGGCAAGGATGGCATTCAGCAGTACTATACTTACCTGGGCGATTTGCTAAGGGAAGAATCATGGAGAGGATATGACCCCGATGCACCCTACGATACCATTGCTGTGTATGGTAGCGGCAACAATGAGATCATTGATTATAAAATTGTAAAAGCCGAGCAATACAGCGTTAAGCACGGCGATTGGAAATATTATGAAGTAGGTTCCGGGCGTTTGGTAAAGGTTGAAAAATATGAACGTGGCCATTTAGAAACGCCTGGCGATAATGCTAAAACCGCTGCTGTTGCTGCACCTGCAAAAAAGAAAGAGGCAGAAAAAACACCAAAGATGCTTGAATGGGAAAAGAAAAATAAAGGCAAGAAAAATGTGGTAAGGGATGGAAGGACTTATTCGGGTGGGTAGGTGTTACTTGTCTGGCCACTGCAAAGAGTTCTAAATTTTAAAGTCTATTATAAGTTAAGAGACTACAATTTCCGATGCACTTTTAGTGGCCTGACAAATTAAAAAAACGCTGAAAAAACAGTAGCTGAAAAGGAATGGCATTGCTCCAGTATTGCCAGTTATGTTGGCCAGGTCTTTCAATGTACTCATGTTTAATCTTTAACTGCTGCATTTTTTGGTGCAGCCGCCGGTTTCCCTCTATAAAAATATCTTTATCACCACAATCAAAAATTATTTTTACATCCGTAGCGGTATAATTCTCAATTAAATTTAGCACAGTAAGGTCATGCCATTCTTTGGCATGCAAAATGGTATCTCCAATTCTTTTGCTTATGTCGAACCGGTTTTTACTTTCTTTCAGATCTACACCACCGCTCATACTGCCAGCAGCACCAAAAATATCAGGATGCCGCAAAGCCAGGAATAAAGCGCCGTGGCCACCCATACTTAAGCCGGTAATGGCCCGGTGATTTTTATCGGCAAGGGTGTGGTAATTTTTATCAATAAAATCTACCACTTCTGTTGCTACATGTGTTTCGTACCTGTATGCGGTGTCAATGGGACTGTCGAAATACCAACTACTTTTGGCTCCATCAGGGCATACAATCATAGTTTGATAAGTATCTGAATAGTTTTTTAATTCAGGTACCCGGATGATCCAGTTGCTGTACCAGCCATCGTAGCCATGCAATAAATAAACTACCGGAAAACTATTTTTTTTCTTTTTATAACTATCAGGTTTTATTACAACTGCGTTGATGTATTTGTGCATGCTGTTGCTGTAGATAGATACCGTATCAACAGTGCCGGCAAATAATTTTGCCGAAACAAGACAAATAAAAAATAAGAGGAGCATGTGTTTCATGAACTGTAATTTACTTAATTGCTGCAATAAAAAATCTGTCCCCTTGGGGACAATAGATAGGTAGAAATACAAATTAATTAAACATAAAATGCCGTAGGCATGATAGATTTTATTAAACAAATCTGTCGTACCTACGGCACTTCGTTATCTCTTCTTTTATTTTTCTACCAATCTTCCGCCTCCACGAGGCTTTTTGAATTAGATTCCTAAACGGGTTTTTATTTAACTTCTTTCTGCATCGGGTTTCCACCACCAGCAGCACCGCGTGGTCCACGGCCGCCAGCACCATTCTTAAACAACTGGAATTTACTTGGGCTTGTAATAGTCGGCCAGGTATTGTTGTCGGTATTGATGTCTGCGGTTTCTCTCATTGGGTCGAGCTTTATTGAAACCACTTCTTTATTCTTTAAAAAAGTTTTAACCACTTTATTTTCATTCTTACGCCAAACCTGCACCGGAATACGGTCCACTTCTTTGGTACCATCTTTAAACGTCCACTCAATAATGATGGGCATTACCAATCCACCTTTATTGCTAAAAGTAAGCTCATACATATTTTTATCGCCGCCTATTTTAAAACGTTCAGCTTCGGTGAAATTATCAGCAACCTGAGCTGGAACGGTTATTTCAAAAGGAGTACTATCTACCTTTGCCATGTCGCGGTCGTACCTCCAGTAAAAATCCCTAAGTGCAGGATCTGCATCTGTAGCAAAAACTATTTTCTTGTCTTCGCGGTTTCTTATTTTAGAAATATCATCGAAGCTGTTCAATATTGGTTTTGCAACCGACATTTTCCTGGTAGAAGGGCCGGTGTTGGAAGTAGCAGCCGGCACTTCGGTATTCATCACAGCCCACTTAACGGTATCCAATGAAATATCGCAAGGCTCGGTTCCATAAAACCAGCCTCGCCAGAACCAGTCAAGGTCTTCGGCACTGGCATCTTCCATGGTGCGGAAAAGATCGGCAGGCGTTGGATGTTTAAATGCCCAGCGCCTTGCATATTCTTTAAATGCATAATCAAAATTCTCCCGGCCCATAATGGTTTCACGCAGTATGTTTAAACCGGTTGATGGTTTGCTGTAAGCATTGGGGCCAAACTGAATAATATTTTCGCTGTTGGTCATAATGGGCTCCAGCGCATCTTTTGGCAGCTTCATGTAGTCAACAATTTTATATGCCGGGCCTTTGCCCACGGGGAATTTATTGTCCCACAATTCTTCGGTTAAATATTCACAAAACGAATTCAAACCTTCATCCATCCAGGTCCATTGTCTTTCGTCGCTGTTAATAATCATAGGGAAAAAGTTATGCCCTACTTCGTGTATCACCACACCCAACATTCCGTTCTTGGTTCCTTCGCTGTAAGTACTGTTAGCACTGTAATTACCGGCAGCATCTTTTTCGCAACGGCCAAAGTTGAAACAGATCATCGGGTATTCCATTCCATTTGCTGCTTCTAAACTCTGTGCAACAGGATAAGGAAATGGTATGGTGAATTTTGAATAAGATTTAATGGTATGTGCTACCGCTTTTGTGCTGAACTTGCGATACAATGCATAAGCTTCTTTTCCATAAGCACTCATGCACATTACTTTCTTCCCTTCAACCATGGTTGGCATAGCATCCCACACAAATTTGCGAGAGCTGCCCCAGGCAAAATCACGAACCATATCTGCCTTAAATATCCAGGTTTTCTTTTCGGTTGATTTTTGTTTTTCTCTGGCAACGGCTTCATCTAACGTTACAACTTCTGTAACATCGGTAGCAGTTTGTGCTTTTTGCCAGCGTGCAAATTGTGCAGGGCTAAGCACCTGCTGATAATTTTGTCCCTGACCGGTTGCCATTACCACGTGATCTGCAGGAACCGTCATAGCCACTTTAAAGTTGCCAAAGGTTAAAGCAAACTCGCCGCTGCCAACAAACTGGTGGTTCTGCCATCCCTGAAAATCGCTGTACACACAAAGGCGTGGATACCACTGCGTCATGGTGTACAAATCATTTCCATCTTCCGGAAAATTTTCGTAACCGCCACGGCCACCATATTTGGTTCTTTCAATAATATTATAGTTCCAATCTACTTTAAAAATAAACTGCTGGCCGGGTTTAAGTGCCTGCGGCAATTCAATACGCATCATGGTTTTGTTGATGGTATATTGTAAAGCCTTACCGGTAGCATCGGCAACACGGGTAACGTTATCACCATATTCTTTGTCTTTATCCACCTTGCCGCTAAAACGTGTAATATCGGCTTCGGTAATTGTTTTAGGCATCATGCTGCTGGTTTGATAACCTGAATTATTTGTGTTGCTGTGTTCGTTCTCATCTAACTGCAACCACAAATAAGTAAGCACATCCGGAGAGTTGTTTACATAGGTTATGGTTTCCCGTCCAATCAGTCTACGGTTGGCTTCATCCAGTTCGCAGGTAATATCATAATCGCAACGCTGCTGCCAATACTTTGGCCCCGGTGCACCACTTGCAGTACGATATTCATTTGGTGTAGGAAGAATAGTTCCCAGTTGCTCAAACCGGTTGCCGTGGTTACTGCCGGGATTGTTTTTAATATCCTGGGCATTGGCACTGAAAGCGATGCAAATCAAAAAAGCAAAAGCTGTTAGTTGTTTCATGTATTTTTAATTATGATTGAGTGTTTAATTTTATTTTATGATAACATGACAGGGAAACGTTCCGATACCATTTTAAATGCAATAACCAGCGCAATAACAGACAATGACCAAACCCACCATTTTCTTTTAAAGCCCGCTTTATTTACAATCAGAAAACCTAAAACCAAAATTGTTGTAACTACAACAATTTGTCCTGCCTCCAAGCCAATATTAAATCCTAACAAACTCCAGCCCATACTTTCATGCTTTGATAACATGAACCGTATGGCATTTGCAAAACCCAAACCGTGTATCAACCCAAAGAACAATGCTAAAAAATAATTTACCCTCAATGAACGGGGTTCGTATTTTTTTTCAAGCAGGTTAAAAACCGCCGTGACAATGATGGTACACGGAATTAGAAACTCAACCCATTTACTTTCGATACGTACGATGTTATAAACACTTAAAGCCAATGTAAGGGAGTGACCAATGGTAAAAGCTGTTACCAATACCAGCACCTGCCTCCAGTTACCAATGAGGTAAATGGCACTTAAAGCCAAAACAAAGAGCAAATGATCGAGAGCGTCCCATGCTATAATATGATCCCATCCTAATTTAAAATAAAATCCTAAATCCTGCATGAAACCGTTTATAACTGTTTGTTTACATTAGTTTTGTATTGCAAAGTATCTTTAAAGAAACGATTTTTTATCAACCTGATAGCTAAATGGCAAGTTTTTTATTTAAATGGTTAATGCTGTCTTCACTATTAAATTTTAATACGTCGGTCAGTTCCCCCATCCTGAGCGGAGCCGAAGGAAGGGGGTTAGGAGGTTCCCATCCCATATTTGTAAGTGTTACCGAAATTGAACACAATGCCAAAGAAAAAACTTTAGAGATAAGCTGTAAAATTTTTACTGATGATTTTGAGAAAGCACTGCGTGCCACTTACAAAACATACGTTGATCTTTTAAAGCCAAAGGATAAAATCGCCATGAATAAACTGGTAGCTGATTACGTTCAAAAACATTTGCTTATTAAAACCGATGGAAAGCCGGTTGCATTGCAGTTTATCGGTTATGAACAGGACGAAGAAGGAATTGAAAGCTACTACCAGGTAAACAATATTGTTTCTGTAAAAAAGCTTGATATTACCGACAATATTTTATTTGAGTATAAGAAAGAACAGATCAGCATTATACATACAACGGTAAACGGAAATAAGAAAAGTACCAAGCTTACAAATCCGGAAGAGAAGACAAGTTTTGAGTTTTAATCTTCCATTTCTTCTTTTAATTCTTCAGAAATTTTAATAAGCAGTTTATCAATTCTTTGCCCATCCATATCAATGATCTCAATATAAAACCCACGCCATTCAAACTTTTCACCAGTTTTAGGAATATGTTCTAACTCATGCAGCACAAAACCTGCCAGCGTATCAAAATCATGATCTTTTTCGTTCAGCCATTCGGTTTTTTCAAAGTGGCTTAAAAAATCATAAAAAGGAATCTGGCCATCTACTAAAAAAGTACCATCGGCTCTTTCAACAATTTCGTATTCATCCTGACCGGTTTGCGGCACATCTCCCACTATTGCTTCTAAAATATCATTCAGCGTTATCATGCCTTCTAAGGTGCCGTATTCGTTTACAATAAAGCAACCATGAATTTTTGTTTCTTTAAATTTTTCCAGCAATTGGTAAGCTGTATTATTTTCCGGCACAAACAAAGCAGGTTTTGCAATATCTTTTAACAACGCATCGGGTGCGGCTTTTAGTAAATCTTTTACGCTGATGATGCCTTTGATATTATCAACTGTTTCTTCGCAAACCGGATAGCTGGAATAAATAACCGTATCCATTTTATCTTTTACCTGTTGCACGGTTTCACTGCCATCAAACCAGGCAATATCGGTGCGGTGTGTCATCAGTGAAGTGATATTTCTGTCGCCCAGGTGAAACAACCTTTCAATAATATCCTTTTCTTCTTCTTCAATGGTACCATGTTCACTACCTTCTGTTATCATGGCTTTTATTTCCTCTTCTGTAACTACATTATCATTAGATGTTTTTACGTTGAACAGTTTAAAAAATAAATAAGATATTTTTGAAAGCAACCAAACAATCGGCAGTGTGATCGTAGATAAAAAATTCATAGGAGCTGCAACAACCCGTGCAATTTTTTCTGCCTTAAGCATACCTAATCTTTTAGGTATCAGTTCGCCAAAAATGATGGACAAAAAAGTTACTACCACCACTATAAGTACGGTTGAAATGGTTTCGGCATAAGGCTTAAAAAACTCTATCTGAGCAATATAAGGCTCTACATAGGGGCCTAATTTTCTTTCGGCATACACACCCGATAAGATGGCGATAAGTGTTATGAAGATTTGTGCGGTAGCCAAAAATTTCTCCGGATTTTCAGAAAGTGCCAGTGCAACCTTAGCTTTAGAGTCTCCTTTGTTAGCCAGACTTTCCAATCTCCCCTTCCTGGCACTTACCAACGCAATTTCACTCATTACCAAAAGACCATTCAGTATAATCAATAAAAGTAAAATAATTGATGGACCCATAATTTTAAACTAAACCGTAGCTTTTATTAAACGATTTTGCGCACAAATATCCGATAAGTATTCCAATTAGCCCTCCGCATATAACATCAAGCGGATAATGGACCCCCACATACACCTGGGCAAAGGAAATTCCAAAGGCCCAAATAAAGAATAAAAACGGCCAGTTTTTAAATTTATCCTTCAACGTAAAATAGAAAAAAGCCGCCATTCCAAAATGATTGGTGGCATGAGAGGAAGTGAAGCTGTTACTTTGCGGCCGGTAGCCAACCAGCACATGAATCCAGGAGACAATGGAAGGATCATTGCAGGGCCTTGTGCGATGAACATACACCTTTAAAATATGGCTGCTTATGAGATCGCACATGATAACGGCGCCAACTGCAAACAGCACCCAAACCCAGCCCGTTTTTCTATAATTAAATAAAATCAGCAGCAGCAAAAAAAGGTACAACGGATACCACATTTCGGCATTGCGCAAAAAAGGCATTAACCAGTCAAAAAAAGGGTTGCTCCACCGGTAGTTGATTACTTTAAATAAATCCTTGTCGTACTGTAGCAGTTGTTCCATTAAACGCAAGATGTGTGTTAAATAAGCACCGCCAAAAATAATTAAACTAAATTTGTTAACTCATTAAATAATTGCGCATGCTGTTTTTACAACGAATACCCAAATTGCTCCGTTGGATATTTTCGGTGGTATTAATCCTGTTGCTGGTAATGACCATTTCGCGGCTGATCATTTTCTGGAAATTCAATCCACCGGGCAAGGCGTTCTCCGGCTCAGCATTCATTATGGGTTTTCGCTACGATGCCCGGGTTGTTTGTATTATTGGATTAGCCATCATGCTGTTGTGCGCCATCCCTTTTTTAAATCCTTTTAAAAATTTTAATGCAAAAAAGTTCTGGAATATATCGCTGCCATTGATCTTCATCAGTATGATACTGGTGCTGGCAATAGATTTTTATCATTTTGATTACCTGCACCAGCGGCTTAACGCTACTGTTCTAAATTACCTGCAGGATGCCGGCATATCTTTTAACATGATGTGGCAATCGTATCCGCTGTTAAAGATCATTATTGCTTTAATGCTGTTTTTGATTCTGGCAAGATGGGGCTTTGGCAGTTTACTGGCACATTATCAACAGCAGGATAGTTTTTACAAACGCAAGGCGAGGTTGCTGTATGTTGTTTCATTTTTCGTTTTTGGCATTTTTATTTTTGGCAAAATTGGCCAGTTTCCTTTGCGCTGGAGCGATGCCTATACTTTAAGTGATGACTTTAAAGCGAACCTTGCTTTAAATCCGTTCCAAAGTTTTATAAGCACGTTGAATTTCAGGAACTCATCTTACGATATAAAAAAAGTAAGGGCAGGTTACCCGCTCATGTCCGCCTACCTGGGTGTAAATAACCCTGACAGTTCTTTATTAAATTTTCAGCGGGTTTATCCGGCCGCGGATTCAGCCGGCGTAAAACCAAATATTGTATTGGTCATCTGCGAAAGCTTCAGTGCTTATAAAAGTAGCATGTACAACAATCCACTAAACACAACGCCTTACTTTAATGAGTTGTGTAAAAATGGCGTTTTCTTCGACCGATGTTTTACACCTGCTTATGGCACAGCCCGTGGCGTATGGGCCACCATTACCGGCATCCCCGATGTAGAAAGCCCCAAAACTGCCAGCCGCAACCCAAATGCGGTTGATCAAAATACCATCATCAACAGTTTTAGCGGTTATGATAATTTTTACTTTTTGGGTGGAAGTGCCACCTGGGCAAACATACGCGGCGTGCTAACCAACAACATTAAAAACCTGAAACTGTACGAAGAGAATGATTATGCTGCCAAAAAAATTGATGTGTGGGGCATCAGTGATAAAAATTTATTTTTAGAATCGAATAAGATATTGAAACAACAAACCAAACCATTCTTTGCCGTTATTCAAACTGCCGACAATCACCGGCCTTATACCATACCTGCAGAAGACCGGGAAGCATTTAAAATGCTTTCTTTCTCATCCGATTCGCTGAAGCGATTTGGGTTTGAAAGTAATGAAGAGATGAATGCCTTCCGCTATACCGATTTTGGTTATCAAAAATTTATGGAAGCTGCAAAAAAAGAAGCTTACTTTAAAAATACCATTTTCGTTTTTGTGGGTGATCATGGAATACGGTACAACGGCTCGTTGGAATACTTTCCTAAAAGCTGGACCGAACAGGGACTTACCTGCGAACATGTGCCCTTATTATTTTATGCCCCCGGCCTTTTAAAGCCGCAAACGATTCATGATGTTTCATCGCAGATTGATATTTTGCCAACCATTGCATCGCTGGCAAAAATTCCTTACACTAATAATTCGTTGGGAAGAAATTTGTTTGATACCATTCCTGCATTCCAATTCAAATCAGTTTTTAAACCAGAAAGATATGCTTTCATTATAGATCACGATGTGAATACCATTGGCCTGGTAAGCAATCAATACTACTATCTCAAAAACTTAAAAAGCGGTAAGGAAGATTTTGTATCCATAACCGGTAATGAGCCTGTAGTGATGAATGCATCAACCGACAGCACAAAAAAATACCTGCAAAAACTTACAGATGCTTATTACGAAACAACCAAGTATTTACTGCTGAACAATAAAAAAAAGTAACCGGTTTGGCAGGTGCAACTAAAAGCCTCGTAGAGGCGATAGGTTGGTAGAAAAATAAATGAAGTATAATAAAGTGCCGTAGGTACGATAGGTTGCTGAATAATATCTATCATACCTACGGCATTTAATCTTTGATTATTTTTAATTTCTACCAACCTATTGTCCTGACGGGACAAATAGAATAAGACTGTAAACAGTTTAAATTAAAAAAGCCAGCCAATTGAAATTGTTTTATCAATCTCAATTAACGAAAAAGCAGGTTTTAAATCTGTACTCAGTTTTGATTATATTCGCATTATTCCTGCTAAGGAAATTTAAAAAAATATGCTCATCAGTTGGCGTGTTCCCAAAACTATACAATGGATAGTAAAGCTATTCCTGATATACCTGTGCATATTTACCGCCTTCCGTATTGCAACTGTAATTTGTTTTAAGCCCGTTTCAATTGCCATAACAGACCTGCTGCCGTCCTTTGTGCTTGGTTTAAAATATGACCTGCGCTGGATCGCCATTATTTTACTTCCAATTGCAGTACTTTCATTATTTCCAAGGCTCTCACCTTTTACCAGCGAACGTGGAAAAAAATTATGGACGGCTTACCTGGGTGTAACAACTTTACTGGTCTTGTTTTTCTATGGTGCCGATTTTGGCCAGTTTGCTTACATCAATGCCCGGCTTAATGCCGATGCGTTGATTTTTGCAGAAGATCCACGTGAGAGTCTGCAAATGGTTTGGCAAAGCTATCCCGTGGTATGGATTTTATTCGGCCTTGCCGGTGCAGCTATGATGATTGTGTGGATGTTTCGCAAAACACATGTTGATGTGGCTGAAAAAAATATCAACATTCACAAATTTACCTATCGGCGCAGGTGGCATCTTGCAGCCTTGTTACTGTTAGGCTGGTTTGTATATGGTTTTTTTACAGTAAGCCCTCTAGACTTTTTCAGGGCATTTAATTTAAACGATGAGTTTAAAAGCAACCTTGCATTAAACCCGCTGCAAAATTTTTTTACCACGCTCCGTTTCAGAAATCCCGATCATAATACCAAAGCAGCAGACTATTATGCAGACATGAGCCGTTTTCTGCAATTGGATCAAAATAGCAGTTCCCAAAAAAGATACACCCGCCTGGTACATCCCGGCAGCAGGGCATTTGAAAGCCAGCCGAATGTGGTGCTGGTAATCTGCGAAAGCTTTAGCATGTACAAGAGCAGTATGAGCGGCAACCCGTTAAATAGTACGCCTTACTTTAATCAAATGTGCAACGAAGGAATTTTTTTTGAACGCTGCTTTACACCAACCTTTGGCACAGCACGTGGTGTTTTTGCTACCATCACCGGCATTCCAGATGTGCAGCTTTCCAAATTTTCTACCCGAAACGAAGAGTCGGTAAATCAGCGCACCATCATCAACGATTTTGATGGCTATGAAAAATTTTATTTTATTGGTGGCAGAAGCCAGTTCAATAATTTTAAAGGATTGGTAGCCAACATCAAAAACCTGCATGTTTATGAAGAAGGCAGTTACAAAGCGCAAAATCTGAACGTGTGGGGCGTCAGTGACAAAAATCTGTTTCTGGAAGCAAATGATGTTTTATCAAAACAGCAGAAACCTTTTTTTGCCATTATTCAAACTGCCGATAATCACCGCCCGTTTGATATACCGGAAGAAGACAAGGACTTTGTACGTGATCTGATCACCGATGAAGATCTTGTAAAATATGGATTTGAATCGCTGAAAGAATACCATGCTTTTGCCTACACCGATTACTGCATTAAAAAATTCATAGAAGCCGCCAAAAAATCGCCTCATTTTAACAATACCATTTTTGTTTTTACCGGCGATCATGGGGTGGAAGGCAATGCCACAGCCATTTATCCCCAGGCATGGACAGAACAACGCCTGAGCGATGAGCATGTACCTTTATTGTTTTATGCCCCTACTTTGT
Source organism: Chitinophagales bacterium (assembly GCA_038204855.1). Classification (GTDB taxonomy): domain Bacteria; phylum Bacteroidota; class Bacteroidia; order Chitinophagales; family Chitinophagaceae; genus Ferruginibacter. The sequence continues at coordinate 38,574 of JBBRCM010000007.1, read as the reverse complement.
TATCACCCCAAAAAAGACCTGAAGCCGTTTCGCAGATAGATATTTTACCCACTATTGCCGGTATGATGCAGCAACCCTACCTGAACACAACTTTGGGAAGAGATGTTTTAGATTCAAACAAAAAAGAAAATACCGCTTTTATTATTTACCATGCACCGGGATGGATTGGTGTAGTGAACGATGATTATTTTTTCAGAAAAAACATCAGGTTTAAAAAAGAAGAATTGGTACCGGTGCGTAACAACCTGCCTGTTTTAACGCAACCTCAATATGATTCAGTAAAAGCACATTTATCTCAACTTACCTCTGCCTTTTACGAAACAGCCCGGTGGATGCTCATCAACAATAAAAATAAATAAGGTAAATGTGCTGATGTGCTAATTTGCTGATGTGCTAATATCGGCACACCCATAACATTAAAAATCGCCAGAAAATTTCCTCAGCTTTTCATCTTCTTCGCAATCATCAACATCCTGGGCGATTTTTTTACATCGTAATTTCCAAAACCATAGTCTCCAAACACTTCCTGTATCTGTAAACCCTGGTAGGCAAACATTTCAGTAAAATCGCCCAAAGAAAATTTAGCAACTTTTTCGGTGTATGTCAAAGGCTCCTGCAGTGCTTCATCTTCTACAACAATCTTTTTATAAAAATGTGTTTCGTCATACCATTTGGTAATGATGAAATTTATGCCGTCAATTTCTTTTTCTGATTGATGTACGAGATGATCTTCGGCATAATGCACATTCAAAAAATCCATTACAAAAATGCCGTCTTTTTTTATGGCCTGGGCAATGGTGCGTATGGCATTATCATGTTCCCGCCGCGTTTTAAAATAACCGAAGCTGGTAAAAAAATTAAAAGCGTAATCAAAATAATTTATCCAGAAAGGCAGGCGCATGTCGTGTTTATAAAAATGCAGCTTTTCTGTTTGCGATTGTAATGCTTCATTAATACTGTCGTCGCTTAAATCAATTCCGGTAATATCAAAGCCTTTATTTGCCAGTTGAATAGAATGCCTGCCCTTGCCACAGGCAACATCCAGCATGCTGCTTCCGGGTGCCGGCTTCAGGTAATTGATCAGTTTATCAATAAAAGCTTCCGCCTCTTTATCATCCCGGTTAAAATACAACTGATGATAGTAAGGTGAGTTGAACCAATCTTTAAACCAGGTTTGTTGCATTGTGTAAAGTTATGGGTTTTGAGTTTTTGGTTATGTGTTTATTAGTGCATACCCGTTATCCAAATAAATGACTGACTGACTTTAAAGCAACCCCAGACTTAAAACTCATAACCCAAAACTTACCGGCTGTTTCTTATATTTGCAATCCTTAAAAGAATATTAGAATGGCACTTATTAAAAGTATTTCCGGCATCAGAGGCACCATCGGCGGAAAAACAAATGATAATCTTACCCCTGTTGACATTGTAAAGTTTGCGGCAGCTTACGGAAGCTGGGTTTTACAGCAGGGCGGCAACAGTAAAATAGTTATTGGCCGGGATGGCCGTATAAGTGGCGAAATGGTGAGTAACCTGGTTGTTAACACACTTATTGGCCTGGGGTTGAATGTGGTTGACCTTGGGCTAAGCACCACCCCAACCGTGGAAATGGCAGTTACATTTGAAGAAGCTGCCGGCGGCATCATTCTTACTGCCAGCCACAACCCCAAAGAATGGAATGCATTAAAATTGCTGAACAATAAAGGGGAATTCATCAGCGGCGATGAAGGCAAACTGATTTTAACAGCAGCCGAAAATGAAGATTTTAATTTTGCCAAAGTGGATAAACTAGGCACTTATTGTAAAGACGAAAGTTTATTGCAAAAACATATTGATGCTGTAATTGCATATGAGCTGGTAGATGCTGCAGCCATTAAAAAGAAAAATTTTAAAATTGTTGTTGATGCCGTAAACAGCACGGGCGCCATCGCAGTGCCGGCCTTATTAAAAGTGCTGGGCGTAAAAGATATTGTGGTTCTAAATGCCGAAGTGAACGGAAATTTTGCACACAACCCCGAGCCTTTGCCGGAACATTTAACGGAATTGAGCAGTGCCGTCGTATCGCAAAATGCCAGCCTGGGCATTGCTGTTGACCCGGATGTTGACCGCCTTTGTTTTGTTTGCGAAGATGGCAGCATGTTTGGCGAAGAATATACCTTGGTTGCTGTGGCAGATTATATCCTCAGCAAAAGAAGAGGCAACACGGTTTCCAACATGTCATCAACCAAAGCTTTAAAAGATGTTACCATAAAACATGGCGGCGAATATTTCCCAAGTATGGTTGGCGAAGTAAATGTGGTAAATAAGATGAAAGTGGTAAATGCGGTTATTGGCGGCGAAGGTAATGGAGGCATTATTGTTCCAGATCTGCATTATGGCCGTGATGCACTTATTGGTATTGCACTTTTTTTAACGCATCTTGCCAAAAGCAAAAAAACAATCAGGCAGTTGCGCAATACTTATCCTGATTATTTTATCAGCAAAAATAAAATTGAACTTACCAACGGAACTGATGTGAAAACTATTTTTAAAAATATAAAAGACCTGTATAAAAATCAACCGATAAATGACGAAGATGGATTGAAGATTGAGTTTGATAACGACTGGGTACATTTACGCACCAGCAATACCGAACCCATCATCCGCATTTATGCCGAAAGCAATTTTGCTACAACAGCAGATAATATTGCAAAAAGATTGATGCAGGATATTGGGAAGATGATGTAAAAACCAGCTATTAGCTGTAAGCAATTAGCTATTAGCTTTTTGCTAACAGCTAAAGGCTAAAAGCTAAAAGCTATGCAAAGAATTTATTTCGATAACGCCGCCACCACTGCACTCGATCCACAGGTGCTGGAAACCATGATGCCTTACTTTACCGAAAAGTTTGGCAATCCGTCTTCCATTTATTCTTATGGCCGTGAGACCCGTATGGCAATTGAAACAGCCCGTAAAACCGTAGCAAAAATTTTAAACGCACACCCCGCTGAAGTATTTTTTACCAGCGGCGGCACCGAGAGCAGCAACACTGCCATCTCCTGCGCCATTCGTGATCTGGGTTGCAAACATATCATTACTTCTCCCATTGAACACCATGCAGTAACACATTCTGTTGAACATATAGATAACCTCGGCATTGCCAAAGTGAGCTATGTAAAATTATTACCCAATGGGCATGTTGATATTGACGACCTGGAAAAATTACTGGCAGCTGCAGATGAAAAAGTATTGGTTACTTTAATGCATGCCAACAACGAGATCGGTAATATTTTAGACATCAATGCGGTGGGCGAATTATGCAAATTGTATGGTGCCATTTTTCACAGCGATACCGTGCAAACTGTTGGCCACTTTCCTTTCGACCTGCGCAACACACCGGTACATTTTATTACCGGCGCTGCTCATAAATTTCACGGACCAAAAGGCGTGGGCATTTTATACATCAACGAAAACGTACGCATAAAACCTTTTGTACACGGCGGCTCTCAGGAACGCAACATGCGTGCCGGCACCGAAAACCTATACGGTATTGTTGGCTTTGCCAAAGCGCTTGAAATGGCAACCGCCACCCAGGAAGAAGACATGGCATACATTGGCACGCTGAAGTATTACATGATGGACGAACTGAAAAAAAATATTCCCGGCATTGCATTTAACGGCGATGCATTGGGCCGTTGTTTGTACACAGTCCTCAGCGCCAGCTTTCCAAAAACAGAAAAATCGGAGATGATACTTTTCAATCTTGACATAAATAATATTTGCGCCAGCGGCGGCAGTGCCTGCACCAGTGGCGCCGATCAGGGCAGCCACGTTATTCGTGCCATCAATAACAACCCCAACCAGGTAACTGTGCGTTTTAGTTTTAGCAAACATAATACCCGTGAAGAAGTTGATACCGTAGTGGAGAAGTTGAAGAATTTGGTCTGACAACCTCGTCTGACCATGACGTATTCCTTTTACTCTTTTGTCCTATCATGCTGAGGTACGAAGCATCTCTTTTTTGAGCCAGGCCATTATAATTCTATTTAGCTTCATTGGCGTCGCACTCTTGTACATTGTATCATTATTGGGCTTTTATCAAAGCGTAGATTAAATTTACATCATGACAACGATTGAAAAGTTAAACAAAACCAAAACGCCAATTGTAAAAATTGATAAATCTCTGGAAAAATTAAGAGGCAAAAATTTATTCCCAGAAAAGCTTGCAAAAGCAAATGAAGTAATTACAAGGGTGGGCCTTCCTAAACTTACCAAGTAACCAAAAGCAATCACATAGGCGGTATGTTTTTTGTCCCCAGTTTTAGTAATTCTATTTTACTTCATTCGCACTCTTGAACGATATAAATTTATTAAGCTTTCATCTAAACTTACGTTAATCGAATACTTCGTAGTTTTACCCCTTACAAAATAAAAATTTCGGCTTTATGAGAAAACTCTTAATATTATCTGTACTTGCAATTATTTTTTCAGGTATCTATTTAATAAGATTTTATACAAACCAAAGTATAAAAAAATTTGAGGAAAAGATTTCAACAGCCAATCTATTGATTAAAACCGGAAAGCAAACGGTGGCTTTGTATGATAGTTCATATACGGTGTTTAAACACAAGAGCAATACAAGAAAGTCTATTAAATATTCTTACACAGTTGATGGAAAAAGATTTGATGACGAAAAGCAATTTTCTGATTTACCAGAAGAACCAATATTTGTAGTCACTTACCTGCCCAATGATCCGGCCATTAATTCACAAAATCCCAAGGAAGACCTGTTCTATCTGCAAAAATCTTTGGAAAAAGAAAAGCATGAAAGCCCCCTTTTTGCTTGGGTAATTGTAGCGCTTGCAATAGGTTGTATTCTTTTATTTATACGAAATAATAAAAAGGAAATAGAACACAGGAGATCCCTTAAAGAAATGTCTAAGCAGTATCAATGACAGTAAATAGCTTTTTACCCTCGTAGGTGTTCGTTCTCCGTCACAAGCCCACCGCCGCACCAACAAATGTCCCCGTCTGGTTTTCAACCAATGGGTACAATGCACTTATTAGATGCTAAAAAATACCTTTGCTCCGCAACTATAGAACCTTGGGCAGCAAAAAAAGAACTTTACTCCGCAAAAAAAGAAACTTGCGAAGCAAAAATGGAATCAAGCACCGCACAAATGGAATATCGCTCCGCAAAACCGCAAACACCAAAAGTAAATAAGGAATGTTGCGAAGCAAAAAAATATTAAAAATTATACCCCAACCTTTCACTCACCTCCTTCTCCAGCACCGGTAATTTCTTCCGCTCTACCAAAAAACTATTCAACTGTGCAAGCTCCTTAAAAATATAATGTTTATCCATGGCTGCTTTTAAGTAACCGGCGCCGGTGCTGCCGCCGGTACCAATACGGGTACCAATCATGCGCTGCACCATATTAATGTGGCGGCTGCGCCAGCTGCTTAACTGGTTGTCAATTTCAAGCAAGGTATCCAGTAATTGAAAAGGCAGTTCCAGCATTGGGTAGCCATGGTACATCATAATAAACAAGGCCGAGCGGCATGCTTTTGGCGACAGGTTTCTTTCAACGTTTTCATCTGCATTATTAAAAACAGTTTCAAAAGTAGATGCATTATTTTTTTCGGCTTCGGCCAAACTACCCACATAAACCTGTTGGTAATTACTCCAGAAATCTTCGGTAATAAAAGGCATTCTTTCAAGCCAGGCATTAATCAATTGCAAAACAGATTTACCACTTTCTGCATCTTTAATAATGGCAATGTCTTTTTCTTTCAGTTGCGATGTGTAATAATTTTGCCCATGGCGTTGCTCAAACTTTAAACCCAGTTTTGCTTCCAGCACTTTAAACTGGTAACTCTGAAAACCGGATGCAGGCCGCAGCATATCCCGGAAGTCGAGAAAATCCATCGGTGTCATCGTCTCCATAATATCTATCTGCTGCACCAGCACTTTTAAGATGGTAACCACTCTTTTTAAGCGATGTACCACGGTCTGCATTTCGGGGCTGTTATCATTTACAACCGGTTTGTTCATAATATCAATCACCGAATTCACTTCAAATAAAATCTGCTTAAACCAAAGCTCATAAGCCTGGTGAATGATGATGAACAACATTTCATCATGCGCCGGTTCTTTTCCATCTTTAAAACTTTCTGGGTCCTGTGCACCAGTAATTTTTTCCAGTTGCAGGTAATCTGCATAATAAACAGCCTTTTCCATATAGCAAATTTTAATGCAGCAAACTTACAGGAATTCTTTTAGTTGGCTACTAGCTTTTAAAGCCTCGTAGAGGCGGCATATTAGTAGAACAAATAAGCCTGAAGCCAAAGCTCCATAGGAGCGACATGTTATATATCGCTCCTATGGAGCTAAACCTGTAATGGTATTATGTCTCTACTAACATACCGGCCCGATGGGCCTTTCATTTTTGTTAACCGCTAGTGAACAATATTTCCTTTAACAAATACTTCTCTAAAATAAAAAACCATGGCATCATTTTCTAATTAAAAAAAACAGGCAGACTTTTAAACCCTGCAAACCAACTATGATAAAGAAATTATTTGCTTTCATGATTTTTACTTTAACCATCAACAACATTATTAATGCACAGGTTACTTACGGTATCAGATCAGGCGTAAACTACGCATCCTGGAAGGGAGAAGATTTACAGATCATTGAAGACCTCGTTGACAAAACAGATGGCTACATTGTAACCAAAGGCAGAACCGGTATGCACATTGGCGGCTATGTTAATATTCCCCTTTCAGAAACATTTGCTTTTGAACCCGGCTTTGCATATTCAAAAAAAGGTTACAGTCTTAAAGGCGATTTTCAAATACCTGTACTGAAGTACCTCGGCATAAATGCACGTGCACAGGTTCAGTCTCATTACATTGATATTCCATTGTTGATAAGGGCCAATGTTTACAAAGGACTAAATGTTTATGCAGGTCCGCAGGTTTCGTATTTAGTGCGTAGCACATTAAATGCAAAATTGGGTGTGCTGGGCATAACCATTTTTAACCGTGGTGTTGGCATTACCGAACGCTTCAATAAAGTTGATATGGGTTTAACAGGCGGCGTAGGTTACCAGTTTGAGAACGGGCTAAATGTACAGGCTGGCTATGATTATGGATTATCTAAACTTGATAAAAATGATAATTACTCGGCTTATAACCGCGTTGTAAAAGTTTCGGTTGGTTTTAGTTTTTAGTTAATGGTTAATGATGGAAATGCGGCATCCAAATATGGGTGCCGCTTTCTTATGCACTAATAACCCCCTAACCCCGTAAAGGAGGAACTAGAGAATTCGGCTGAAATTTTCTGGTTTTCCAAAATCAGTTTACGCAATGATTTTCCCTAAATTTGCAACCCGGCCCACGGATTAACGATTTAACCAATTAACGTATTGACATTTTATGGGAAGAATATTTGAAGTTAGAAAAAGCAGCATGTTTGCCCGCTGGGATAAGATGGCAAAGAATTTTACCCGTATTGGTAAAGAGATTGCCATTGCCGTAAAAGCCAGCGGACCCGACCCGGATAATAACCCGGCATTAAGAAGATGCTACCTGAATGCAAGGGCCTGTGGTATGCCTAAAGACCGTGTGGAAGCCGCCATTAAAAGGGCCATGGGTAAAGATACCAGCAACTATGAGGAAATTATGTACGAAGGTTACGCCCCGCATGGCGTTGCCGTGCTGGTTGAAACTGCAACAGATAACTCTACCAGAACCGTTGCGAATGTAAGAATGCATTTTACAAAATGCCAGGGCGCATTGGGAACAACCGGCAGCGTGGCTTTTGGTTTTACACACATGGCCGAATTTAAAATTAAAGGCGAAGGCGTAAATGTGGATGACCTTGAATTTGAGTTAATTGATTTTGGGTTGGAAGAAATTGGAGAAGATGCAGAAGGCAATGTGATCATTCGTACAAAGTTCAATGAGTATGGCAATATGAGTAAGGCTTTAGAAGAAAAGAAAATTGAAATTATAAGTGCCGAACTTACCTGGATACCGGCCAATACCATGGAACTGAGTGAAGACCAGGCCAATGACGTTTTAAAAATGGTTGATCACCTGGAACAGGATGATGACGTGCAAAAAGTTTATCATAATCTGAAGTAATAATTAATTTTTTATCCCGGTAATATCTGAGCTGCTGTTTAGTTTACCATTGCTGTACATTTCTGTTCTTACAATACCAATCTCAGGCGTGTACCACATAACCATACTCATTTTTGTTTTGGCTTTAACAGCATCCATTATTTTTTTGGTTTGTTCGTCAAGTCCCTGCACATCCGAATCCATATCGCTGTTTACTTTATAGCAATCCCAGGTGCCTGCAGTTGTTTTTATCTTTTCTTTTGCACCAACAGTTCTGTTTTTTATGGTAGATGTTATATCCATTTTTACTGCACCTCTGTCCATGGATATGGTATAAGATGCTTCGGGTAAAGTTTGCCCTTCACTTATATTTATAGGAAACTGAACCGGCTTAATATCTCCCTTTACTGAACCCATACCGGCAAAATTTGCCAACATAGCATTAATATCCAGGTACAGATTTGTTCCATCGCATTTATAAACCAGGTTAATTGTTTTGTTGCCGGCAACGCCGTTCGTTAAAGAAGATGATTTAGCTATAAGCATACCACCCTCTTCAGTTACATCAGTTACAGTAGTGGTTTCTTTATGCGTTTGTTTTCCGTTAGCATCGTAACTCGTTCCTTCAACAACAGCACCTTTCTTAAACAAAATAAGAGAGCCACAATTACCTGTTGCCGCATTATTTGCCACAACTTTATCTTCCTGAGATTTTTTTTCTGTTGAATTACTGTTTTGATTATTGCAGGCAAAAACCGAAATCAATAAGCAGGCTGATAGTAACTTATTCATGGCCGTTGATTTAATTTGTAGGAAATTTGCTACTGTAAATATCATTAATAAAGTTGGAACACGAAAGTGCTAAAAGTCAATTTAAATCAATTTCCCCCTTCATATAAAACACTGCTTTCCCTTTCATCATCACCCGGTCGCCATTTTGCTCACACCAAAGCTCTCCGCCACGTTTAGATAATTGCTTTGCGTGCAATTTATTTTTACCCAATTTCTCAGCCCAAAAAGGAATTAACTGCGAATGTGCAGAGCCGGTTACCGGATCTTCGGGAACTCCGCAATTGGGCGCAAAAAAGCGGGAGACAAAATCACAATTGTTGCCGGGGGCTGTTACGATTATGCCGATAACATCAATTTTATTCAGCAGAGTGAGATCGGGTCTTACAGCAATCACATCTTTTTCAGCCTCCAGTTCTACAATATAATCACGGCTTTTATATACGCCCAAATGATCTGTAATGCCCAAGCCTTTTATCAGTTCTTCCGGATAATCTGTAACCCTTTCCGGCTTCCAGGAAGGGAAGTCTAAAACGATATAATCCCCGTCCTTGTGCACTTTCAACGGGCCACTTTGCGAATAAAAAGTGATCGTATCTTTTCCGTAACCCAGCAAATTAAAAAGCACAAATGCTGCGGCAAGAGTGGCATGGCCGCAAAGGTCAATCTCCAGTTCGGGCGTGAACCACCTGATATGAAATCCATCCTGCTTCGGGACAAAAAAAACTGTTTCAGCAAGATTGTTTTCTTCAGCAATTTGTTGCATCAGCTTATCATCAATCCATGCATCCAACGGAATTACAGCAGCAGGATTACCGCTGAAAATTTTATCAGCAAAAGCATCAATTTGGTAAATAGTAAAATTCATTTGATAAATTAAAGTTGAAATTTACAGATGAAGAATCAGCACATTAACACATTACTCACTCATCATCTCTTTTATAACAGCAACAACATCTTCTGTATTTGGTTTGCTGAAATAATCACCATCACTGCCGTAAGAAGGCCTGTGAGCTTTACCGGTGATGGTTCTTGGCGAAACATCTAAATATTTATAACCACCCTGTTCTTCCATCACTTTATTAAACATGTAAGCTGCTGCTCCTCCCGGTACATCTTCATCAACAAAAACAATGCGGTTTGTTTTTTTAAGCGATTCAATAATTTGATGATTGATATCAAAAGGCAATAAAGTCTGCACATCCACCACTTCACAACTGATGCCCATTTTATCAAGCGTTTCCGTTGCTTCTAAAACAATACGCAATGTAGAGCCGTAAGTCACAATTGTTACATCGGTTCCTTCTTTTACAATTTCCGGAATACCTAATGGCACTGTGTAGGCCATTAAATTAGATGGTAATTTTTCTTTTAACCGATAACCATTTAAACATTCAATCACCAATGCAGGGTCGTTTGCCTGCAAGAGCGTATTGTACATACCTGCTGCCTGCACCATATTACGTGGCACACATACATACATACCCCGGAGTGCATTAATGATCATACCCATGGGGGATCCACTATGCCAGATACCTTCCAGCCTGTGGCCTCTTGTTCTTACAATTAACGGGCAACTCTGCTGCCCAGCTGTGCGGAAATGTGTTGTGCAAACATCATCACTCAAAGGTTGCAACCCGTATAATAAATAATCGAGGTATTGAATTTCGGCAATGGGTCTCAGGCCCCGCAAAGCCAGGCCTATCCCCTGGCCCATAATGGTAAGCTCCCTGATGCCAGTATCAAAAATTCTGTCTGCACCATGTTTTTCCTGCAGGCCGCTGAAGCCCTGATTCACATCACCAATATGCCCAAGATCTTCGCCAAAAGCAATCACTTTGTTATTGGTAGTAAATAGTTCATCAAAATATTTATTCAGTACCTCGTAACCATTTACAGTTGCTGCGTCATCCGCAAACACTGCCTTTATTGGCGTCACTTTCAATGCCGACTTCGGACCTTCGTTGTATAAGTAGTTGCTGTAAAGTTGTGCGAATGCTGCTTTCAGTTTTGTATAATGTTCTCTTATTTCATTTGCGGCAGCATCATTGCCTGCAATATCCAAAGCAGCAGCTAAAGTTTTCATAACATCCCTACGCATGGGCTCACGAAGAGCTGTTAAATCATCAGCCAGTTTTTTTATAGCCGGGTTTGATTGAAGTGCTGTCAATTTATCAATCGTTGCTGCAACCAGCGCTTTTACCGGTTCAGCATATTTGGCCCAGGCCCTTTGCTTACTTTCTTTTACAAATTGTGTGGCTTCTGTCTCAATCTTAATAAGTTCTTCCTCATCTGCCAAAGCGTTGGCTAATAGCCATTGCCGCATTTTTTTTAATCCATCCCATTCTTTCTCCCACTCCAGCCGGTCAGGCGTTTTATATCGTTCATGACTTCCGGATGTGGAATGTCCCTGTGGCTGTGTTATTTCATCTACATGAAAAATGGCAGGTGTATGTGTGTCCCTTATTTTTTGAATGGCCGGTTCCAGTATTTCGCACATACCTGCATAATCCCAGCCTTTTAATTTATAAATATCAATACCATTGGTATCTTCTTCTTTCTGTAATCCGCTTAATGCTTCAGAAATAGAGGCTTTTGTAGTTTGATATTTTTTAGGAACAGAAATACCGTAACCATCATCCCATACAAAAACGGCCAATGGTACCTGTAATACGCCAGCGGCATTGATGGTTTCCCAAAAATGGCCTTCGCTGGTTGATGCATCGCCAATTGTGCAAAAGCAAACTTCATTTCCATTGCTACTAAGGTTAGTCAGATTTTTAAGTTCCTTTATTTTTCTGAATGCTTTGGATGCATAAGCAAGCCCCAGCGCACGGGGCATTTGGCCGGCCGTAGGTGCAATATCGCTACTTATATTTTTAAGCTCGGCCAGGTTTAACCAATCGCCGCTTTCGTTAACAAATTTTGTGGCAAAGTGTGCGTTCATTTGGCGGCCTGCACTAAAAGGGTCATTATTTACATCAGGATCGGCGTATAGCTGAGAAAAAAACTGTTCTACTGTTGCCAGGCCATTTGCAAACATAAAAGTCTGGTCGCGGTAATATCCTGATCTGAAATCGCCTGGTTTAAAAAATTTCGCTGCAGCCACCTGTGGTATTTCTTTTCCATCTCCAAAAATGCCAAACTTAGCTTTTCCGGTTAGTACTTCCCTACGGCCAAGCAAGCTGGTTTCCCGGCTTTCGCAGGCACATTGGTAATCTTTCAGCACCGCATTTCTGAAATTATCAAAGCTTAGTTTTTCCTGTAAAGCAGCATCGTTATTGTTATTTGTATCCATAGCCAGTAATGTAAGGCAAAAATATAAATTATAGAGGAGCTTTGTTAAAAATCTCCTAACAGGTTAACAATTTAAAACAGATACAACCGTTTTATTATCTTTGATAGCGTTAACCTAAATGAAATTACACATGAAACAGTTATTTACCTGTTTATCTGCATTCTGCCTCATGGCAGCAGCAAACGCCCAAAACAGTTCGGCAACTGACGTAAAACCTGCAGTACAAACCAGCACCGTAACTACAAATGTTACTGCAAATACCGTTTCAATTGCCCAGGCAGATGAAATGCTTACTTTGAAAGAAACCGAATTTAATTTTGGTAAAATACCACAAGGCAAACCGGTTACTCATATTTTTGAAGTTACCAACAAAAGCAATTTACCTTTAAAAATCAGCCAGGTTAACGCAAGTTGCGGATGCACAACACCAACCTGGGAAAAAGACAAGACCGTAGCACCCGGCGAAAAAACAAATATTACTGTGGGCTACAATGCAGCTGCCGAAGGGCCTTTTACAAAATTTATTACTGTAACTTATAACGATGCTCAATCTAAACAAATAACCATAAAAGGTGAGGTTTGGAAAACACCGGGCAGTTCTGCACCGGAAAATAAAGGATTAAACGATTTAAAAAACTAAAAAAAAACATAAAAAAACAATCATGAAAAAATTATTCTTATCATTTGCTGCTTTAACATTTTCAGCTATGTTATTTGCACAAAAGACTGCCGCTGACGTTGCAAAATTTGCTTCGGAAACAATTGACATGGGTAAGGTTAAGCAAGGCGTGCCTGCTACCGCAACTTTTGTTGTAACCAATGTTGGTACAGAGCCATTGATCATTGAACAGGCTAACCCAACCTGCGGATGTACTATGGGTGATTATACAAAGTCCCCCATTGCACCAGGCAAAACCGGTACTATTACAGCAACTTACAATGCTGCTGCTGCCAATCATTTCGACAAGCACCTTAGTGTTAAATTTGCAGGTGTTGATGAATTGAAAAGCATTACCATTACCGGAGATGTTTTAGCTGCTGAAGATTACGACAAATGGGCTGCAGAAAACGATGCAAAGAAGAAAGCAGATGCTGCAGCTGCTGCTACAAAACCTGCTCCTGCAAAACCTGCCGGAAAAAGCAAATCAGGTTCAAAAGGTTAATACTATTCCTGTAAATAATTCTGATATACAAAAGCCCTCCGCAATCACGGGGGCTTTTGCTTTTCAGCTATTTGTAAATTAGTGACAAGGCAAATAAGATAATTAATCCTGCGCTGTTAATACTAAAATTCAAAACTATCCGTTTATAGATTAACCGTACTGAAAACCTAAGAAACTAAAATCCAACTCTATGATGCAAGGGAATTGTTTACCTGCCTGTTCAATGAATTTCATATCGTGTTTTTACCAGGTAAATCCTGCACAAAACAAACAAGACTCACATTACATCTTACCTGTTTTTTATTAATGCAAATAACTTATTGCAGAATGGTCCTAACCCGTTTTGCCAACGACTTTATCAGTAAATAATCTTCTGTAACAAAAAGCTGTGTGTGCCAACAACTTAAGATTTTTGTTTTTATGGATTGTTTGGATAACAATAAGACCCCTCTTTCTAGAGGGGTTTTTGTTTTTTGCCAATAGGTTCACTCAGGCAAATATTGGCTGTTCTTTTTAAATAAAAAAAAGAAGGCTGATTAAACTAATTTGCTCTAATACGTGTTATCCAAACTTATACAAACCTTATATTTACAAAAAAAATAATCATGAGTATTGAAATTGGACAACAGGCACCGGAATTTACTTTACATGATAGTGATAAAAATAAAGTAACCCTCTCTGACTTTAAAGAAAAAAATGTGTTGCTTTTATTCTTTCCGCAGGCGTTTACCGGCGTTTGCACCAAAGAATTATGTGCTGTAAGAGATGATATCAGCAGGTACAGTAATACCAATGCACAGGTAATTGGCATTTCGGTTGACTCTGTTTTTACCCTGGCAAAATTTAAAGAAGACCAGCAATATAATTTCCCATTATTAAGCGATTTTAATAAAGAAGTGTCGGCTTTGTATGATACTTTATACACAGACTGGATACTGGATATGAAGGGCGTTAGCAAGAGATCGGCCTTTGTTATTGACAAAGCCGGCAATATCCGTTATGCCGAAGTGCTTGAAAACGCCGGCGACGTCCCCGATTTTAAAGCGATCAATAAGCTATTGGAAGAATTAAGCGCATAAAAATTCGGACTTGTACTTTATTGAATTCAATTTTATTATAAAGTGTTATCTGGAACACTTTAAATCTAGCAAAAAATGCTATATTTAAAGTGTTGGTGAATCAAAACATTTTCTTATTTTTACTTAGGTGAAACAATTTGTTTACATACTAATCCTTTTAATTGGAATAAACTTTACTTCTTTTGCTCAAGCTAGAAACCCTGCACAGGGCGAACCTATTGCAAAGCTGATAAAGCCTTATCCAATTCCTGCTACTACTGCAATTAATTTTGAATTTCAGTATGGGTATGATAAGTCTTTTTCCTTGCAGATATATAATTTTATGGGAAAGAAAATCAATGAATTCAACAAAATACCTCCAAGGTTTACCATGCCGTTAGATGATTTTTACCGCGGTATTTATGTTTATCAATTACGGGATAAAGATGGTAAGATTATAGACTCCGGCAAATTCCAGGTAGTCAAATAATCCAATTATTTTTTCAGTCTTGTTATTTCTCCATACAAACTTTCAATCATTTCGTGTAACTCCATTTGATCTGGATAATAATTTTCAATTTCCCCATAGATTGTAAATGTTGAAAAATTATATCCCTCTTCTATGTCATTAAAATAAATGACGGATTTCCCGATTATTCCAACAACCCAAAAGCCTCCGCCTTCATTTCCCATTGTTTTCTCAATCCATTTTTCAGGTTTAATTTTAATGTACTCCCAAAATTTTAAACAGTCTGGTTTCAAGCTAAGTATATCTCCACACCACTCAATATTTTTTTCAATAGTTTCTAGTGATACAGGCATCCACATATTTAAAAGTTGTAAATATTAACAAGATTTTTTTCAAAAGAGAATGAAATCGTCAATTACATAACCTGCACTATCAAAAACTTCAGATAGTGTGTATTTTCCTGTCCTCTAATTATGGGATGATCGGCCGATTGCGAATTAAATACCACCTGCCGTATTTTTCTTTTGGCATCGGTTGCTGCCATCTGTATAATATCTAAAAAAAATTCGGGCTGCACCAGATTTGTACAGCTTGAAGTAACCAGAAATCCGCCCGGTTTTACCAGTTTCATTCCACGTAAATTAATTTCTTTATAACCAGCCACCGCCTTGTCTATCGTTGCCCTGCTCTTGGTAAATGAAGGTGGGTCAAGCATTACAACATCCCATTGCTTCCCTTCTTTACTCCATTCTTTTAAAACATCAAAAGCATTAACGCATTCAAATCGGCAGATTCCTTCAAGCCCGTTCAAGCCTGCATTGCGGTTGCACATGTCAATGGCACTTTGCGAAATATCCAATCCTAAAACCGATTTAGCCCCATAGTGAGCAGCGGTTATCTCAAAAGAACCCGTATAGCAAAATGCACCTAGTACATCCGCATCTTTTACAATGTGCTGTATTGCCCTGCGGTTATCCTGCTGATCTAAAAAGAAGCCGGTTTTTTGTCCATTAGCAATATCAACATTAAATTTTACACCGTTTTCAGTGATAACAATGTTGGTATCAAATTCTGCAGATAAAAAGCCCTTTTGCTGTTCCATACCCTCCAGCTCCCGGACAGGTACATCGTTCCTTTCATAAATTCCTTTTGGGCTAAAGATCCTTTCAATTGCCTTTACAATTGCAGGTTTCCAAACATCAATACCAAGCGCCAGGGTTTGAACCACAAAATAATCGTTGAACTTATCAATGATCAGTTGCGGAATATCATCTGCCTCCCCAAAAATGAGTCGGCAGTTTTCGATATACCCCAATTTCTGCCGGTAGGCCCATGCTTTTTCTATTCGATTCACAAAAAACTGTTCGTTAATTACTTCATCCTTATCACGTGTAAGCAACCTTACCATTATCTGCGATTGGGGATTGATGTACCCCCTGCCAATAAATTTTTTATCATGCGTATACACATTTACAATTTCCCCGGCTTTAGCGGCTGCGTCCAGCGCTTTTCCGGTATTTACCTCGTTTCCAAATATCCAGGGATGCCCTGTTTCCACCCTGCGGCTGATTTTTTTATTTAAAAAAATACTCTTCATGGCCCAAAGGTAATACCATCTTTCCCGATACTATCGGGATTAGATGGAATTATGCCGATTGAATATCTTTTTTATCACAAATAATATTCATCGGCATAACATCCATGTCATAGTTAATGTGGCTATAGTACACATATTTGCAAATTATTGCCAATTTGACGGCAAAACAGCTATTGGCAAAATGTTTGACTGTTGTACCTTCGCAACCAATTTTTAAATAAGAACATGAAAGAAAAAGAGACTTTTAGCCCCGAAAACGAAGAAATGAATATTAATGCCGATGCAGATATACCCGGCAATACTCATTTGAGTAATCCCGATGGCGAAGATGCTATTGAAAAGCTACAGGCTGAGCTGGAAGAGCAAAAGGATAAATACCTGCGCCTGTTTGCAGAATTCGACAATTTTAAAAGACGCAACGCAAAAGAAAGAATTGAACTTATACAAACAGCCGGTAAAGATGTAATTATATCTATGCTGGGCGTTATGGACGATTGCGACCGCGCCGAAAAGCAATTGGCTGAAAGCAATGATATTAAAACCCAGCGTGAAGGAATTCAGCTTGTGTTTAATAAACTGAGAAGCACTTTACAGGGAAGGGGTTTAACAGCCATGGAAAGCGTCAACACCGAATTTGATGTTGAAAAACACGAAGCCATTACAGAAATAGAAGTTCCAGAAAAAATGAAGGGAAAAGTGGTTGATGAAATTGAAAAAGGATACTACCTAAACGGCAAATTAATACGTTTTGCAAAAGTGGTGGTTGGAAAAATCCCCTAATCCGCCAGCTGGCGGAGGAACTGGCGTAAGAAATTCAAAGCAGTTTTAAAAATAGCAGAAACTAACAAATGTCAAAAAAAGATTTTTACGAAATATTGGTTGTCTCCAAATCTTCATCGCAGGATGAAATTAAAAAGGCATACCGTAAGGTAGCCATGCAGTTTCACCCGGACAGAAACCCGGGCGACAAGGCCGCTGAAGAAAAATTTAAAGAAGCAGCAGAAGCCTACGAAATTTTGAGCGATGCAGATAAGCGTGCCCAGTACGACCGTTTTGGCCACCAGGCATTCAGTTCTGGCCGTGGCGGCGGTGGCGGTTATGGTGGCGGAGCTGGTATGAATATGGATGATATTTTCAGCCAGTTTGGAGATATTTTTGGCGATGAAAGTCCGTTTGGAAGTTTTTTTGGCGGCAGCAACAGAAGAAGTTCGGGGGCTGGCCGAAGCAGGGGCACACGTGGTAGCAACCTGCGTGTAAAAATAAAATTGAATTTTGAAGAGATTGCAAAAGGCGCACAAAAAACCATCAAGGTAAAAAAATATGTTGGCTGCAATACCTGCGGTGGCAGCGGGGCAAAAGACAAAAACAGCGTACAAACATGTGGTACCTGTGGCGGCAGCGGGCAGGTTCGCCGAGTGCAAAATACGTTTTTAGGCCAGATGCAAACCGTAACTACCTGCCCCACCTGCAATGGAGAGGGAAGCACCGTTACTCATAAATGCAATGCCTGCAAAGGAGATGGAAGGGTTTACGGAGAAGAAACCCTGGCAATAGACATACCTGCCGGTGTTCAGGAGGGTATGCAATTAAGCCTGAGCGGAAAAGGCAATGCGGGTGAAAGAGGCGGTGCCCCAGGCGATTTAATTGTATTGATCGAGGAAGAAGCACATCCACAGTTGCACAGGGATGGGTTAAATGTAGCTTTTGACCTGCATATATCAATACCGGATGCCGTGTTTGGAACACAGATAGAAGTACCCACCATTGATGGCCGGGCAAAAATAAAAATACCGCCTGGTACTCAAAGTGGCAAAATATTCAGGTTAAAGGGCAAGGGTTTCCCCAATGTAAACAGTTACGAAAAAGGCGACCAGCTTATTCAGATAAATGTATGGACTCCGCAGCACGTTTCATCGTCGGAAAAAGACATGCTGGAAAAATTACAACATTCAGAAAACTTTAAACCCAAGCCAGATAAAAATGACAAATCATTTTTTGATAAGGTTAGGGAAATGTTCTCTTAATCCGATTTTTTTTTCTTATGTTTTTTGGTTGAGTAGATTTCTTCGGCTTTACTTAGCAAGCTTATAAATTCGGTTTGCAGGTAATTCGATGCATCGTAGGAATCTGTAGCTATTTTTACAATATCCATCCAATCTACCGGCTTAATGTATTTTGATTGTTTTATTTTTAGCCCAAACATGGCTACCGCAGTAGCAAACTGCAGGTCTTTATCAATATTTTCAAAATCGGTATAATTAGCAAGGCATGCATTATTCATGTTAAGCAACGCAGTATCGTTACATAAACTGTAACGCATTTCTATATCGGCCACAATTTCTTTTGGAAAAGTTTCCGGCTTGAAAAGCCTTTCAGTTGCAGGTACAATTTCAAAAATAGCCAATACGCTGTTGCCGCTTCCCAATTCCCCGCCTTCCAGATCAATTGTACTATCGGCAACAGCATCCCTCCTGTTATCAAAGCCAATCAACCGGTATTCCTTAACCAGCTCCTGGTTAAATTTAAGGTTCAAAAACACATTATCGGCAACGGCATAAAAAGTCTGGGTCAGTTCTTTTATCAGCACTTTTTCTGCCTCATTGATATTATCTAGATAGGCAAAATTGCCATTACCTTTTTTTGCCAGGGTTGCCAGTTTCGATTCCTTAAAATTACCCATACCTACGCCCAGGCAGGTAAGATAAATACCACCCTGCCTTTCTTTAGTTATCAGATCTTCCATAGCCTTTTCAGAAGTTTCGCCCCTGTTGAAATCGGCATCTGTAGCCAGTATTACCCTGTTGCTGAAGCCTTCTTTGTACGTATTTCTTGCCAGCGCATAAGCAGTCATAATTGCAGCTTCGCCGGGTGTATCACCGCTTGCTTCCAGCTCTTCAATTACCTTTAAAATTTTTTCTTTTTCGGATCCACCGGTAGGTTGCAATGGAATACTAACAGAAGATCCATAACTCACAATTGACATCGTATCTATTGTCCGCAGGTTTTTTACAAACATTTGAAAAGCCGCTTTCAGCAATGGCAGCCGGTTTGGCTGATCCATACTGCCAGATACATCTATCAGGAAAACAAAATTGCCGGGAGGTATTTTGTCGAGGTCTAATTTTTTTGCATTAACGTTCAAAAAAAGCAATTGCTTTTCCATATCCCACGGGCAGGAAGTAAGCTGAGATTCAAAACGGAACAGATCGCCCTTTTTGGGTTCCCGGTAATGCAGGTTAAAGTAGTTAACCATTTCCTCTGTTCGTACTGCATCGGGGGGCACGGCACTTTTCATATTGATGAAGCGCCTTACATTGCTGTACGATGCTTTATTTACATTTAATGAAAACCCCGTGTTCGGAAATTTATCTGCCTTTACATACTCGTTCTCTACCAGTTGAAAATAAGTCTCTTTATCTATAAACCACTTTACCTTGCATGAATGATCTAAATTTTTTGATACCGAAATAAGCTTCGGTCTGTTACTGTTTACATTTGATGGCAGTATCTTTAAATTGAAGTACTGCCATTGCTCAGCATTTACTTTTAAAGATTTGGGTTCGTACCCATCCAGGCTTACGGTTACCGAGTCCATTCGGGTACTGCAGGTAATGCCAAACCCGCCACTGTTACCCGAAAAATAAACATGATTGTTTGAATGGAGGAGAATTTTGGCATTTTGCAACGGCTGGCTTTTTTCATCCCTCACTTCGCCACGGAGATAATACTGCGATTTGGCCGTAAATGCCATTAATGCCAACAGGATATAGATGAAACATGCTTTCAATTGCAAGCTGGTTAAAACAAAAGTATAATACTGATACCAAGATGTTCCTTTAAAGCTTTGCGCAGCTCACTATTCTTCCAATAACTGATAAATTTCCTTTAAGTTTCTTCCTAGCCCGTCATAGTCAAGCCCAAACCCCAGCAGAAACTTATTAGGTACATTAAACCCAATATAGTCAATTTTCAGCGGATGCACTAATGCCTCCGGCTTATGCAGCAACGCTGCTATCTTTAAACTTGCAGGCTGTTGGCTCTCAAGCTGTGGCAAAAACTCGTGCAAGGTTTTACCGGTATCTACAATGTCTTCAATAATTATTACATGCCTGCCGGTTAATGTCATATCCAGCCCTATGGAGGTTATTACATTCCCGGTTGATTTGGTTCCCTTGTAAGATGCCAGTTTAATGAAACATATCTCTGCATCTATGGTAAGTTCTTTAAACAGGTCAGATGCAAACATGAACGAGCCGTTTAAAATGGCAATGAACAATGGCTTTTTATCCGCATAATCTTCATTGATCTGCTTTGCCAGCTTATCAATCTGCTTCTGAATTTCCTGAGCTTTTATATAAGGTTTAAATTTTTTATCCAATACCTGAATGATCATGCTTTAGTTATTTATTTTGAAATAATTATTTCCTGCCCGATTTTTAAATTATCCGATTCCAGTTTATTCCATTCCTTAAGTTGCTGAACAGTTACATTATAATTGTGGGCAATGGAATACAAACCTTCTTTGGGGCCTACCAGATGAACCCTGCCTTTTGTAGCATCTGTTTTATCAACCTTAGTTTGTAAGCCGGGTTGCAGCAATATTTTTGTGCCCGGGTTTAACTTTGCCGCTTCATTTAAACCATTGTATTCTAAAATATACTTTAACTGTACGCCGGTTAACTGCGCAATATCATTTAAAGTTTCTTTTGATTGAACGGTATAAAAATCCTGATCTCCGTTTTTTGCTTTTTTAGCAAGGAAAATATATTGGTCTTTGCCAAGCAAACCATCTTCTTTCATTTCATTAAATTCCATCAGTTTGCTTAAGCTGATGTTATGAACGTTGGCAATTGCCAGTAACGAAGTACCGTTTTTAGCATAGGTACATTTAATATTGTTGATGCTAATGACCTTTCCAGGATCGGGGCTTAACACCGCATCCTGCACAGATGGTAAAGGCTTAGCTTGGCTTGCAGTGATCTGAGGAGTAATTTTATTTTCATTAGCTGCCGAAATTTGCGCTGCAACATCTGTCTCCGGCAGTTTGTTCAATACCACTAAACTATACTGCTGAAGATTGTTTTGTTCAATATATTTTACCAGCAATTCGGGGTACCTTGGGTTGGTAGCATAGCCCGCCTTTTTTAAGCCCCTTGCCCAGCCTGCGTAGTCAGTTGGGTCCAGCCTAAAAAGTGATGCATAGCGCTGATTGGCTTTTAAAAAATCACTGTGATCGCGGTAGCTGTCGCCTGCATTGCTATACGCACGGAAACATTCACCGTTTGCATCATCATCGTGCGTTACGCTTTCGCCTGTCCAGTTACTTTTGCATTTAATACCAAAATGATTGTTTGATTTTTTTACAAGTTCACTGTTACCATTTTCCGATTCTAATATACCCTGCGCCAAGGTTATAGCCGCCGGAATTCCCGAACGCCGCATTTCATTCATGGCAATATCTTTAAACTGATCAACATATTCCTCAATAGTAAGCCTCTGGCCCAGAACGGCTAAAGAGAAAAAAGAAAATAATAACGATATTGATATTTTAAGCATATTTTATTTTTTTTGAATCAGGAAGAGTCCGTCCCGTATTGTTAGCATAACTCTTTCAACCCTGTCATCATTTTTAAGATGTTCGTTAAAAGACTGTATGGCTTTTGCATTTTTTCCCGTTATCTTTTCTTCCAGCACTTCTCCATGAAAAAAAACATTGTCTGCCAGTATCCAGCCACCACTTCTCACCGATGGCAAAGTTAATTCGTAATAATTAACATAATTCACCTTATCAGCATCAATAAAAACCAGGTCCCAGTTTTCCTGGAGGGTGGGAATGATCTGCAATGCGTCTCCAATGCGTAGGTCTATTTTCGATTCCATACCTGCTTTTGCAAAATACTTTTTTGCCGTTGCTGCATCTTCTTCTCTCAATTCCAGGGTTACTAATTTTCCATCAGCCTGTAAGCCTTTTGCAAGGCATAATGCACTAAAGCCGGTAAATGTTCCAATCTCCAGTATCCGTTTGGGCGCAATCATTTTACTGAGCAGCTCCATCACTTTTCCCTGTACATGCCCACTAAGCATTTGTGCATGCGGATGATTGGCCACAGTAAACGTTTCAATTTCTTCCAGCACTTCGTCCAAAGCAGATGTGTATTGCTTTGCGTATTCTTCAGCTATATAGTTTACCAACTCCATGTATAACGATTTTGGTTATGTAAAATTGTAGTTGATGCATGTAGATAAAGTGCCATTCCTCACTTTTATATCTATGAAGAATGGCACTAACTAATACGATAAAGTTACAATGAAATATCTGCTTTTCTTTCTCCTTTACGGGAAATTAACAATAAGCCAAGGAACGTAAATATCCCATTGATAAGTATCAACTCATTACCGATTTTATATCCATGAAAAACACTTTCGGAAACTGATTTTAATCCAACCGATAGGTGCAGTTTTTTTTCATACCATTCAGGACTGCTGAGCATGTCTAGCCCCAATGCCATTGTTGGTGCAATTATACAGACTGCCCAGATCAGTTTATCGTTCAAATTTCGTTTTGTTAAAATGCCGAAAGAAAATAAACCTAGTAACGGACCGTAGGTGATGCCGGCAAATTTTAAAATAAAATCAATGATCAGTTTATCATTTATGGCTTTAAACACAAGCACCATTACAAAAAATACGGCGGCAAATGTAAAATGCACTTTTAAACGGGTGCGTTTCTTTTCTTTTTCCGTTCCCTCTTTTTTATTGATACCCAGGATATCGATACAAAAACAGGAGGTAAGTGAAGTGATGGCCCCATCCACACTGGGGAACAGGGCCGATATAAGTGCAATGATAAAAAGTATCCCAATGGTACCGCTGAAAGCATCGCTGAGCGCAATGGTAGGAAAAAGATCATCGGGGGCTGTTACAATATTATTGGTACTGGCATACAAATAAAGTATGCCGCCCAGGAACAGGAATAAAAAATTTACTACCATTAATACAGCCGTAAAAGTCATGATATTTTTCTGCGAATCTTTTATGTTCTTTACGCTGATATTTTTCTGCATCATCTCCTGGTCAAGGCCCGTCATGGCAATTGCAATAAACATACCGCCCACAATATGTTTTAAAAAGAAGGAACCGGCTTTTACATCGGTATTAAAAATTTTGGTGTACCCCTTTGCATTCATCAGCGAAAGAGCACCACTAAAATCGGTCCCCATCGCTTTTACAATAACAATGATACAAACAACCAGCCCAAGCAGCATACCCGTTGTTTGCAGGGTATCGGTATAAATAATTGTTTTTACACCACCTTCAAACGTGTACAATAATATAAGTGCTAAAATAACCAGGGCAGTTACCATGAACGGGATATGGAGTTTATCAAAAATAAAAAGCTGCAGAATACTAATTACCAGATACAGCCTTGCCGTTGCACCAACAACACGACTTAGTATAAAAAAGAATGCACCGGCCTTGTGTGCATTGATACCAAAACGCTTTTCCAGGTAAGTGTAGATGGAGGTAAGGTTCATTTTATAATACAACGGTATCAGCACAAATGCAATAACCATATACCCTATTAAATAACCCAGCACGATCTGGTAATAATAAAAATTGCCGGTGCCCACGCTGCCCGGTACGCTTACAAATGTTACACCGCTAAGGCTTGTACCAATCATACCAAATGCCACCAGCATCCAGTTGCTGTTGCGGTTGCCAATAAAGAAAGATTCGTTATTACTGCCACGGGATGTGAAATAGGCAACCGTAAGCAACAAAACAAAATACCCTATAACAAACGAAAACAAAACAATTGGTGACATATATCTCGTTTAAATAAAAATAATGTTGAAAATAGAGAAAATATCGTGTCTTTGCCAATAAATAAACCATAAAGTTTTATGAAGATAGATTCGCTGGCAGTTTTCTGTGGTTCTAAAAGTGGAAATAATCCTTTGTTTGTGGCGCAGGCAAAGAGGCTGGGCCATTTGATGGCATCAAAAAAAATTACATTGATTTACGGTGGTGGCAATAAAGGTATCATGGGTACGGTATCAAATGCAGTGTTGGAAAAAGGCGGAAAAGTTGTTGGCATCATTCCTGAAATTTTAAAAGACAGGGAACATCATCACAAGGGAATAACTGAACTGATTATTGTGGATGACATGCACACCCGTAAAAAAATATTGTACGAAAAATGTGATGCCGCAATCATATTACCGGGTGGTTTTGGCACTATGGATGAATTTTTTGAAATGCTTACCTGGAACCAGCTCAGCATTCACGATAAAAACATATTTATTTTAAACACAGCCGGCTTTTATGATCATTTATTGGCCTTTGCACAAACCATGCAAAACGAAGGTTTTCTATACGATAAAATTGAAGACAAACTGGTTGTACTTAAACAGGCTGATGAAATTATGCAATACCTGTAATGCTAAAGCCTGTTTTTCTTTCCCTGGAATAATGGTATTTGTAAACCGGCCTTAAAAATGGGCGTAATGACAGCTTTGCCACTTTCGGAAATACCTACGTACGGTGAGTTTTTATTTCCGGAGAAGTCGCCCATAATGGATATATAGTAATACAGATCCCCTATTCCCTGCCTGCCGCCTGCGTACCCAATACCTAACAAAAGACTTGTTGCGGAGGTTTTATATTTTTCTGTTGGGCTATTGGCATAAATCCTTTTTTGGGAAATGTAATTTTGTTCTGCCTGTATGTTTAGGAACAGAAATTTTAAAGGATATATTCTTGCAAAAACACCAGGACCAAAATCGGTTTCACGCACTTTATCGTCACTGACAACATAGTTAATGCCATTGGAATATACACCTCGGGAAGACGCATATGTAAAATTAAACACAATGCCGGCATCCAGCCACTTAGTAATACTGTATCCCAAAACAGGGCTGGCACCTAAAACAGTGGAATAATTACCCACTGAAACTATAGCCCCACCACCTGTAAAAAGATTTTCCTTTTTAAAACCGCCTTTTTTTTCATCCCGGGATTCTTTTTCATCCTGTGCTTTGGCGGCACAAAAACTGCCCATAAATAATAAAACTAAAGCTGCTTTTTTCATGTGTACTTTTTTATTTTTTAAAAAACCATTACATATTTTACAAGTTCAGACGAAGTCGTCAGACCTTGTAAAATATGATCCTGTATGGTCTGACGACTTCGTCTGACCATGCAGGATCATATTAAACCGTATCAAAAATTTTGCCACTGTTTAAAATATTATTGGGGTCAAAGACTTTTTTTATTCCTTTCATCAATTCAAAACCCGTTTTGTCAAAAACAATATCCATGTAAGGCTTCTGAATCAGGCCTATACCATGTTCCCCACTAATGGTGCCACCCAATGACTTTACAAGTTTAAATAAAGCCTGCAATGCCGGTATCACATCCGGGTTATTCAAACTATAGATACTTCCTTGTTTTTTTATGCGGATGTGCAGGTTACCATCGCCGGCATGGCCATAACAAACCACTTCAAAATTATATTCTTTTCCCAGTGCCTTTGCGCCACGTATCAAAGCCGGTAATTCTGCCCGGGGCACCACGGTATCTTCTTCAATTGTATAACCGTCAATTTTAACAGCTTCTGCAACACGTCTTCTCAGCTTCCACAATTCAGCTTTTTGTTGCGCATCATCTGCAAAGAATATATCTCCGCAATCAAACTGCTCAAGAAGTCTGGCAATTGCTTCCATCTCACTCATTAAAGTTTCCTGATGGTTACCATCCACTTCAATTATTAAATGCGCCTCCATATCGTCTGTAACCGGTACAACAGTACTGTCAACAAAACGGCTCACAATTTTTAAAGCATTTATTTCAACCAATTCCATAGCGCTGGGTGTAAAGCCCGCCCTGAAAATTGCACTTACCGCTGCTCCTGCCTTCTCCAGCGAATTAAAGGGAACCAACATCAGCAAATCATATTTGGGATGCGGCAACAGCTTTAAAACAATTTTTGTAACTATCGCTAAAGTTCCTTCACTTCCCACAATCAATTGTGTTAAATTATAACCGGTTGAATTTTTTAACACATTTGCACCGGTCCACATAATTTCGCCGGTGGGCAAAACAATTTCCAGGTTAAGTACATAATCCTTTACCACACCATATTTTACTGCCTTCGGCCCGCCGCTGTTCTCGGCAATATTGCCACCAATAAAACAACTGCCCCGGCTGCTGGGGTCGGGCGGATAAAACAAACCTTTTTCTTTAACGGCATTTTGTAAAACTTCGGTAATAACCCCCGGCTCGGTTGTTACCTGCAAATTGCGTTCGTCAATTTCAATAATGTTGTTCATTCTTTCCATAGACAGCAAAACGCCGCCCAAATGCGGCAGTGCGCCGCCACTTAAACCGGTGCCTGCACCACGGGGTGTAACCGGTATCTTATGCTCGTTGCAAATGATCATGATCTGGCTGATCTCTTGCGCTGTCCTGGGTTTTATTACAATATCAGGTAGAAAATGAAGGTTCTCCGTTTCGTCGTGAGCATAGTTATTTAAACTTTCCTCATCAGCAAATACGTATGCATCGCCTGCTATTGTATTAAACGAATCTATGAGCTGTAATGCGTTATTTACCAGCGCAATTTCTGTTTCCATGGAATTTAATTTACGCAAAAATCGTATAAAATGCTGAGTTGATAAAATTTGAAAACTGTTGAAATTAAAACTTCGGGCATAAAGAAGCCCGGTCAACATTATCGGGATAAAATCCTTTTTTAATGATACTTAATTCGCTGGCACCGCGGTAACCGTTGTATTTGCTAAGGCCGGAAAGTGTTACATCGTAACTGAAGGTAAACTGTACTTTTTTTAGTTCAACACCTACCATGGGCACAATGGCATCACCGAGGCGGTAATAAACACCCGCCAATAACTGCGACTCACCAAATTCGGAAAGGTTATAATTTCCATTAATGCCAACAACCAGTTCGGTTGCCCTAGCCTGCGTAGAAAAGTAGGCATTGGGATTAATAATGACCCGATCGTTTACTTTCAAAATGGCATTTAAAAATCCTGTTTGCCTTATGGGAATACGGCCGTTGACCGTGTTATCGCCAAAAAAAGTTTCCCTGGGCCGGTTAACATGCTGTATAGAGTAGCCTGCATTAATGTACACATTTTCATCAGGGAAGTAGGCATAGTTTATCCCCGCATGCACATCCAGGTAACTCACATTATTATTTACAAATCCACTTTTTGCCTGCGATGGCGCAGTTGCATCAAAAAACTTGCCTTCAAACTGATCGGGAAAAGTAAGCTTACTTTCGTTAACCCGCTTACTTGCCCAACCTATATTAAAACCTGCCGAAAGCAAACTGCTTAAACCCAGCATTTGGTGATACGCCAGCGAACCATAAATTTTGGTACTGGTTAAACTTCCTGTACCTGCCTTGTCGCTTAGTATCATACCTCCAAGGCCAAGCCATCCGTTTTCAAGCCTGTCCCTGAGAACCTGGGCATCGCCAAATATACTGACCGTTTTGTATGGCACCGTCATTACCGTGCTCCACTGGTTACGGTAGTTGGTGCCTATCCTGAAATCTGCATCGGGTATAAAACCTGTGTTGGCCGGGTTGGTGGCCAGGGGCGAATTAAAGAACTGCGAAAAATGCAGGTCCTGTGCCTGAAGAGCAGCTTCCAGCCGGAAGCTGCAAGCGATGAGCAATAGTATTTTTATTTTTTTATTCATACTTTTTAAATCGTGAGTGGTGAGTGGTGATACGTGATTTGGTTGCAAAAATCTTTCCAATAATCAATCAATCTTCAGCTCAAAAAATTATTCCCATTCTTTATTGTTTCAACTTATAGTCTTTGCTTAAGGCCGCATTTATCTTAACAACGTAATATCTCCTGTTTTCCTCAGTTTCTGCCCATCTGTAAATTCAACATCCAGTGTATAAGTGTAAACATCCATAGGCTGCAATGCTCCTTTAAATAAACCATTCCATCCCTGGTTTCTGTCAGATGTTGCAAAAACAACCTGTCCCCAACGGTTATATATCTTCCAGTTCATAGCACCAACACCAAAACCTTTTACAGTAACAATAGCATTTTCGCCAAACCGCCCTGGAGTAAATGCATTGGGTACGTCCAATAAGGGTTCAATTAAACTGGCGATAGTCCTTGGAATGCTGTCAACACAGTTTTGTGCATTATAGGCATATAATGTTGCAGTAAAATTGCCGGTAGCATTGTATTGATGAATTGGATTTACATCGGTAGATTGCTCACCGTCACCAAAATTCCATAGGTACCTGTTAGCCCCTATTGATTTATTATTAAAGCGTGTTGGCTTATTTACCTGGGCAGGCACCGGACTCCAGTCAAAATCGGCCTTAGGTATGGCAAATACCGTTATGGTAAAGTAAGCTGAAGTATCCGACAGGTTACAGGTGTTGGGATTATAGGCAATCAGCCGCACATTATAGGTTCGGGCGGTATTGTATGTATGGGTTATTGTGAGCGCAGCATCGGTTGAAGTGGTATTATCACCAAAATCCCATAAAAAAGTTTGCCCGCCTGCCGATGTGTTTTTAAAAGTTAACCGCTCTCCTACGCAAACACGGGGGTTAACCACAAAACTAGCCTTAACTACACTGGCTACGCTTAGTAAAGTATCAATACAATCGGGCGAATTGCACACAAAAGAATCAATTACGCATAATTTAACCCGGTATGAGCCTGGCGATGCATAGCGGTGAACTGGGTTATAAGTGATACTTCCGGTATCGGTTGAACCGTCGCCAAAATCCCATACAAAACCTTTATTATCGAAAGAGCCAATAAAAGCAACCGACTCATTTTTAAACTGGTAAGCTAAATTGGTGCAAGGGTTTAATTTTACAAAACTTAACCCAAGGGTAGCAAAGTTTGTACTTACTTTAATAGTTTTATAAGCTGTGTCCCTGATGTTGCATTTGGTACTGTCTTCTGCAATAAGCATGATGGTGTAAAATGCCTGGGGTACACCTGGAGGCAATGTGTATAAATGACTAGTATCAGAACGGGTGTATAAGGTATCCGGGTTTGAACCATCGCCCCATATCCAGATAAATTTCTTTGCAATACTTATCGAATCAAAAACATTTACCCTTAAAGGATTACAGCCAGAAACGGC
Organism: Chitinophagales bacterium; assembly: GCA_038204855.1. Lineage (GTDB taxonomy): Bacteria > Bacteroidota > Bacteroidia > Chitinophagales > Chitinophagaceae > Ferruginibacter. The sequence goes on along the minus strand of JBBRCM010000007.1, from coordinate 8,936 downwards.
ATTGGGTATATTGTTAATTGACGTACGAACATTGGCAGATACGCCGGCAAAATTCATTTCGATTTTTACAGCCGCCAGGTTGCAGGAGATAGAATTATTGGTACTGGACCAGGCACCTGGTGATGTGGGAAAAGGGCCACCACCGTCCTTACATGAACATAATGCCTGGTAAACAATTCCATTATTATCAAAACGGCTGGTGCCGCCATCCACATGCTCACCGGTTTGGCCGCCAAAATGGCCAAAATGTGAACCAAAAAGCTGGTTGGTTGCATCTTTCGCCAAAACAAAGAAGAAAAAATCAGATCCATCCGCCGGTGGAATATTAGGTATTGGATTAAGTTCCGGCATATTGGCTGTGCCCGACGTGGGATATCCCAATCTTTCGTTAATACCGCCACCCCAGCCACTCACGTACACATTTTCGCAGCGGTCAACCAAAAACGCAATGGGCGACAGGTTGGGATCTGGAGCATTTACTGATCCAAAAACAGTGGAGTAAACATATGCTGACAAATTGGGTTCTAGTTTACATATGAACTGCTTTGCGCCAAGATTACCGTACACACCAGGAGTTACAGGCCAGCTGCCAGTGGTTGTGCCCATTATGTATGGATACCCCGCCTTATCAAACTGAATACCATATACCATATCATTGCCAGGAGTGCCTTGGTAAGTTGTTCTCAACACAGCAGATCCATTACTCTTAATTTGTGTAACAAATCCATCAGTCTCTCCACCGCCATAAGTTGGCTGCATCACCAAAGGCGCATTTATCCCCAACAAATTAGTACTGGTGGTTCCACCGGCTACATAAATATCGCCGGTGAGCGGGCTTTGCGATAAAACAAAACAGGCATCATCGCCACTTCCACCAAAAAAAGTACTGAATAATACGGTAGAAAGATTATTTGAAAATTTCATGATTACACCATCCTGAGGAGGATGTTCTTGTCCTGGGGTGGGCAACGGCCCTCCAAAAGTTGTTTGTAAGGCACCGGGTGTAACCGGAAAATTAGTTGATTGGGTACAAGAAGCCACCAGCACGTTGCCTGCGGCATCTAATATTATTTCTCCACGGGCATCGTCCCCATAATTACGGCGGGTGGCAAAAGCACCGGAAGGTGCTACCCATTTAGACCTGATATTTACTCCATCATTGCCCGTGCCGCCCATTCTTGCACCACCTAAAGGCAAGGTGCCGGCAGCATTCAGTTTAATTACAAAAATATCGTAATTAAGCTGATCTGGTGGAGGTGGGGGAGGCCTTGTGGGAATGCCAGGAAAATTATTGGAAGAAGTTCTGCCCGTAATATATAAATTACCCAGGTCGTCACATATCATGCTTGATGGTGACTCGTTACCAGTACCACCCAGATAAGTTGCATACAAACGGTTTGATCCGTTGGGCGAAAATTTCATAATAGCAACATCGTAGCCCTGCCCGATTGCATCATCAGAAACGCCGCCGTTGTAAGTTGTTTGGTAAGCACCCGGCGAAACCGGGAAGCCTGAGCTAAAGGCAATGCCTCCGGCAAAAAAACTGCCGTCGGGCCCGGGTGTGGCCGTGTAACCCCAGTTATCGGCAGTACTGCCGGTAAAGGTTGAAAAAATCAAAGTAGGGTCAATAACCAAGGTAGATGAAGGATCATAGTTACCTACCTTAAACCTTACGATATTATTGTTTACGCTGTACCTGCAATTAACCGTTTGCCTTCCAGTTTCGCCAGCCTGGTAGCTGTAAGGATACAGTTCTTTAACAATCCCAACAGAGGTGCTGATTACCAGCTCCCTGTTTTTAACCTCTAATTTATCAATGCCTGAATACTTCATGGCAATTTTACCAACATCGCCACCGGGATGCACAATGATATCATATTTCAATTTTCCAGCATCACTGTAGTACCTTAAATCTACATTTGGATATATGTTTTTATAACTTACCGCCTGGGCAATTTTACAATCCGATGCCCATTTGCTTTGATCAGCTCCTATAAAATAATTGGTGAAATAAGGCTGTATTTTTTCCGTTGTGTTTTGTGGCGACGCATTACCTGCCAGAAAATTTACCTTATATGCGTTTGAATGTAAAATAACCGTTTCGCTGTTTTTGGTACGCAGGCTGGTGCCGTGCATCTGGTCCGATACTTTTTTAAGATCTTCCGGATTATGCGTTACCACGGTAAACCCATCGTTTTGCAGGTAGAAGGATCCGGTGGAAAAATCTGCCCGGTATTGAACCCTGCTGTCCCATTGGCCTTTATTTTGTATGAACTCCGCCTGTGCATTTACATCTGCAGTTGCCAATAAAAAAGAGCAGCATATTGTTAAGCAACGCAGTATTTTAATAGAGATCTTCAAGTGTACTTTTCTTTTTTACAATTTACAGAAATAAAGCGAAAAAAAACGTTTTACTATATCACATATCTGTCTTATTAAGTTACGATATTTTACTCCAGGCTGTTTTACCTCTTTGCTGCTGTAGGTAATTTTTAACAGTTAAATTTTCCGCTGCATTTAAATCCGGGTCGGTTTCTAAAATCGCTTCTGCAGCATTTCGTGCTGCTTCCAGTATAACCCTGTCTTGGACTATGTTTGCCAGCTTAAAGTTTAATAAACCGCTTTGCTTAGTGCCTTCTATGTCTCCGGGGCCACGTATCTCCAGATCCTTTTCCGCTATCTTAAAACCATCGTTGGTTGCTACCATTATCTTTAATCGTTCACGGGCATCGTTTGATACTTTGGGGCCTGTTAATAATATGCAAAAACTTTTTTCAGCACCCCTTCCCACCCTTCCACGCAGTTGGTGTAATTGCGACAAACCAAATTTTTCGGCACTTTCAATTACCATAACACTTGCATTGGGTACATTAACCCCAACTTCAATAACGGTTGTGCTTACCATTATTTGTGTGTCTGCTTTTACAAAGCGCTGCATGTTAGTTTCCTTCTGATCAGCTTTCTGTTTTCCATGCACCATGCTTATCCAGTATTTTGGTTCGGGAAAAAAAGATTTTACTTCCTCAAAGCCTTTCATCAGGTTTTCGTAATCCATGGTACTGCTTTCTTCAATAAGCGGATAAACAATATATGCCTGTCTACCCTTCGCAATTTCTTCTTTAACAAAATCCATCACCTGCGGCCTGGCACTTTCATTCCGGTGCAGGGTATTTATCGGTTGCCTGCCGGGCGGTAATTCGTCAATCACGCTGTAATCAAGATCGCCATAAGCAGTAAGCGCCAGCGTGCGTGGGATGGGCGTTGCCGTCATCACCAGCACATGAGGTGGTATGCTGTTCTTCTTCCAAAGCTGCGCCCGCTGTGCCACACCAAATTTATGTTGCTCATCAATAACCGCAAATCCCAGGTTTTTAAAAACTACGTTATCTTCAATAACTGCATGTGTTCCGATCAAAATATTCAAGGTCCCGTCTTCACAAAGTGCAAGCACCTCTTTACGCTGTTTACCCTTAGATGAGCCGGTGAGCAATTTTACACAAACCGGCATATCTTTTACCAATTCAGTAATACTGTTAAAATGCTGCTGCGCCAGAATTTCGGTTGGCGCCATCAGTACCGATTGAAAACCGTTATCGGCAGCAATCAACGTCATCATCAATGCCACAATGGTTTTACCGCTTCCCACATCCCCCTGTAAGAGGCGGTTCATCTGTTTGCCGCTGCCTGCATCGCGGCGTATTTCCTTCAACACTTTTTTTTGTGCATTGGTTAATTCGAAAGGCAAATATTTTTCGAAAAAAATGTTAAAAAGATCGCCCACCTTACCAAAAGAAAGTCCTTTGCTATACCGGTGCCGGGTTGATTTTATAAGGCCCAGCCTGAGTTGTGCAAAAAACAATTCCTCAAACTTTAGCCTGCGTACGGCATGCTGGTAATGCTTTTCCGTTGCCGGAAAATGTATTTGCCTGCAGGCATTGAAACGGCTGATAAATTTGTATTGGGTTATGATTGATTCGGGTAAATTTTCGGGCAGGTCCTTTTCGGTCAGCAATTGAAGCATTGCATAAGTCAATTTGCCGATGGAGCGGCCGTTCAGCCCTTTTGCTTTTAATTTTTCAGTAGATGGATAAACAGGCTCCAGGTAATTTTTTCCATCCGCTTTCTGCTCGGTAAAATTTTCAATTTCAGGATGGGCAATCTGGGGTTTGCCAATAAAAAAAGCCAATCTGCCAAAAACAAGGTATTGATGGCCTACTTCAATTGCTTTCTGTATCCAGCTAATGCCCTGGAACCACACCAGTTCAATCTCACCGGTTTCATCCACCAATTTTGCAATCAATCTTTTTGCCCTGCCTTCTCCCAAAATATTTATCTGTGTAATTTTTCCGGCAACCTGTGCATATTCGCTATGCTGCAATAAGCTGCCTATCTTATCCAGCTTTGTTTTATCTACATGCCTGAAAGGGTAATGTTCCAGTAAATCTTTAAAGTTAAAAATACCCAGCTCTTTTTTTAAAAGATCGCCTTTAAAGGTTGTTACGCCGTGTAAATATTCAATGGGACTGCTTAATATGGTAGAAGGCGAGCTGATGGGAATTGTTTTTACAAATATACAATGCAGGTCGCTGCTTTCGTTTCGCCGTGCGGCGAAAATATTTGCCAGGGAGGCATGGAAACACAGAAAAGATTATTGAATATTTAATATTGTTGAACCACCTACGCTAAAAAAATCTTACATATCAAAACAACAATATTAAATTTCCAAAAGCTTACCGCTTCGCATTATTCTGAAACCTCCTCGGCTTACTAAACTTTCTATTACCGCCGATAGAACCACCCGACGGAGCTGTGTTGTAGGCAGGTGTTTCTCCAAGTTCTTCAGGCACGGTTGCTTTTGGTACAGGCTTACCCAATAGTTTTTCGATACCCATAAATTTGCGCTGCTCTTTTACGGTGACAAATGTATAAGCGGTGCCTTCGGCTGTAGCCCTTGCTGTACGGCCAATGCGGTGTACATAGTCTTCGCCGTCGTGTGGTACATCGTAATTAATCACCAGGTCAATATTGTCAATATCAATACCGCGGCTCAAAATATCAGTAGCTACCAGAATGGGTAACCTGCCGCTTTTAAATTGTATCAGTACATCTTCTCTTTTTGTCTGGTCCAGATCGCTGTGAATTTCATCGGCCGGAAATTTAGCACGCTTTAAATCACGGGTAAGGTTTTTAACAGCAATTTTACTGCTGCAGAAAATCAATACCATTTTAAAATCTTTTTTATGCAGCAGGTGCTTTACCAGCGGAATTTTTTGCGTATCGTAAACAATAAAAGCTTCCTGTATAATTTTTTCGGGTGGCTTACTTATGGATATATTTATTTCTGACGGCTGATGCAATATTTTGCGGGCCATCTCCCTTATTTTATGCGGCATGGTTGCCGAAAACAACAGATTCTGCCGTTCTTTAGGAAGATTATCAATGATGAACATGATGTCATCGTAAAAGCCCATATCCAGCATACGGTCAGCTTCATCCAATATCAAATATTTTAATCCGGATAGTTTTACATACCCCATTTTTATATGCGCCATCATTTTGCCGGGCGTACAAATAACCACATCTGCACCCTGGCTTAGCGCTTTTTTTTCCTGCACAAAAGCATTGCCATCGCCACCGCCATAAACAGCAATTGAACTAACCGAGGTAAAATAAGAAAGACCCTCCATGTGCTGGGCAATCTGCACGGCCAGTTCACGGGTGGGTACAATTACCAGTGCGTTGTTGGTATGATCCTCATGTGGATCAGTAATGATTTTGTTTATCAGGGGCAGTAAAAAAGCAGCCGTTTTACCGGTTCCGGTTTGGGCAGATGCAATAATATCTTTGCCAGCCATTATCAACGGAATAACCTGTTCCTGCACCGGGGTTGCGTTTTCATAGCCAGAGGCTTCAATTCCTTCCATTAATCTAGGGTCAAATCCAAATTCTGTAAACTTCAAAATATTTATTTTTTTATAGGCGTGAAGATACAGAATAAAGCCTGACCATAGCATTTTGCGGCAGCCGGGGTTAATAAACTTACCTTTGCAACCATAAAAACGCAACATGATTAAAGTAGGAGAATACAATAATTTAAAAGTGATACGTGAAGTTGATTTTGGACTTTATTTAGATGACCAAGCCGAAGGGATTTTGCTGCCAAAGCGTTTTGTACCCAATGGAGCCAAAATTGGTGATGAAATAAACGTGTTTTTATACCATGATGGTGAAGACAGGCTGATAGCCACCACCCAAAAACCAAAAGGCATTTTGGGCGATATTGTAAAACTTAGAACAATCAGTGTAACAGAGCATGGTGCTTTTTTAGATAACGGGTTGATGAAGGATTTGTTTGTGCCAAAATCGAAACAACAAAATGTAATGATACCCAATGGTGAATACCTGGTAAAAATTTATTTAGATGAACAGACAGGAAGATTAGCAGCTACCGAAAAAATTGAACCATTTTTAAGTAATGAAGAATTAACGGTAAAGGAACTTGAAGTTGTTGACCTGATTGTTTACCGCCGCACCGATATTGGTTATGTGTGCATCATCAATAACCAGCATACCGGCGTTTTACACCACAATGAGATTTACAGGAACATCACTGCCGGCGACAAGTTCACAGGTTTTATTAAGAAGATATATCCAGAAGATAAAGCCAGCGATCTGCGTTACCGCATTGATGTATCAGCCGGCAAACCAGGTTACAACCGGGTAGAAGATGAAACTGAAAAAATAATCCGCTTGCTAAAAGAAAACGATGGCTTTTTACCTTACCACGACAAAAGTGATCCTGAAGAAATTTATTCGTTTTTTGGCATGAGTAAGAAAACGTTTAAAATGACAACGGGGAATTTATACAAGCAGCGAAAGATAAGTTTTGAGAAGGATGGGATAAGATTGGCTTAAATTTTAAATGTAATTTACCTGCAAATTTTTCGCCCTTATATTTTTGAGTTCAGTTAAAAACTGCCTCTTCTACTTTAAAAAACAATACTGCAAAATTGCGATATGCCTAAAGAAGTAATTAAATTAATAACTAAGAACTTTAAAAGCCTTGTCTGGGTTGATGTACAGTACCTGCCAGTTATTTAATACAGCAAGTTTACCCTGGATTTTTAATTGCAGTCCTATTGAATTGATGATACTTTTGTTTACAAGTTCCCCATTTTCTCCCAGCAGGATTGCATAATTTTCTTTACCAGATACCAGGTACTTAACCACCGGCATAATGCCGCCACTGATACAACGCACTGCACAGCTTAAATGCGGTTTACCCTGTCCCGGATTCATGGCACCAAAATAACATTTAGGGTCAATAATTTCTCCGTTGATGATGGTATCAATTTTATTTGAGATTGATATTTTCGGCAACTCAAAGGGCTGTGCCGCAGCGGTAAAAGAATACAAACCATTTTCAATTTCCATCAGTGGAAACTGTGTAGTGCCGGTAATACATTGATTGCAAAGAGATGCGCAATCATGGCTGCTGTCTGATGCTGTGCCGCAGGAAATATAATTATTACTTAGATAACCGGTGAGATGTACATATTTTTTTTCTGCACCTGCCAGAATTTTGTCGACAGTTTCGCCGGCTCCTTTTTTAAAAGCATCAACTAATAAGATAGATTTAAAGAGTGGGTTTCCGTTTTCATCCTTACCATCAATAATGGTAAGCATGGGCACAGGTTTATTTTCAAGCCAGCCTTCCATATCTTTTACCTGGTTGTAATTTATTTGAAAAGTTGAAATTCTTTTTTGCTGAGTTACTAAAACGAACGAAGTAATAATCAGTAATGCAAAAAGGCTGAAAGCTACAATTTTGGAAGCCGAAAAAACTGATTTTCTATTATTGCCACTCCAGCCAATAAAAAAATTATTGTCTGGATTTTTATTTTCAATAACAGAAGGAATAAGGGTGGGTTCAATAAAAGTGCCTTCAGGCAAGGCTTGTGTGCTGATAAAAATTTTGCTGCCAGTCAGTTGCAATGGATACGTGTGCAACTTTTCTTTAAATGGCGCAGGCGCACAACCATCTTCGGGCCTGTATTGGTATCCATGCCAAGGGCAGGTAATACAGCCATCCACCACACGCCCCTCGCCCAACGGACCCATCTGGTGTTTGCACACATTGTGTACTGCACTTAATTTACCATCGTACTTAAATACGGCAATGCGTTCCTTATTGATGATGGCCATTTTTGCAAGGCCGTCTTCAATCTCTTCTACATTACACACATACTGCCAGTCATCATTAAGCCTTTCAGGTTTTATATTATCGGTGTTATTTTCTTTAATAGCCGCAAGTATATGTGCTGCAGAAATAATTAATAAACCTGCCAGTAATAAAACAACCAGCATCGGGCTTTTTTCAAACTGAATAATACCTAAAGCCACATGCATTATTACCAATGCGTATGCTATATACACCAACATGTGCATTGCCTTCCAGAATTTTGGGCTTAAAAAAGACAACCAAAAATCGTGACTGGTAAATGCCATGGCTGCTAATATTATCAATGCAACAAAGCCCAATGTTTGAAAAGGAAAATAAGCAATAGATCCATAATGTTTATTGGCAGTGAACAAGGACACTAAAGGATTTATATCTGTATTGCCATGAAACCAGTTTAAACTAATAATACCATGTACCATAGCAATTATAAACAATGAAACCCCCAGGTGACGGCGGTTATAAAGGACTGGCAAAAATTTAGCAGATAATCGGCAGGCAGGCCCAATGAGTAAAACTATATGCAATAATAAAATAGCCAGTGTGCCAAAAGCTCTTATTAAAATGGTATTAAAACTATGATGCGGAAATAAAAAGATATTGCTGCCAATAAAAATCAGCAGGTACAAGCTGATGCAGCCCCACAAAATTAAATCGTATTGCTTCTTAAACTTATTCCATAAAATGGGCTTATAGC
>JBBRCM010000006.1:0-61070 GCA_038204855.1 Chitinophagales bacterium | reverse complement strand
CAGCCAACGTTTGCATTACTGTTATTACACGCTACTCACAATTTTCGAATGGTATTGATAATCAACAAACTAGTAATATACATTTCCAATTGTTTATAGCAGTAATGCAATTTACTTAAAATCATAATACGAAAGGTAAGTTTTTTAAATTTTATGATCAGGCACTCCTGTTAAGCGGTAAAAGTTATTCATCGGCCAGGCATATTTTTTAGCAAAAGACTGCAATTCCCTATTTGCCACGCTTGTTTCATCAACGCAACGGCAGTCACCAATCTATTTTTTCGGCACTCCATAGGTCATCAAATGGGCTCACAATATTTACCAGCTGCTGTGTACTCACATGCAGGTATCGTTCTGTAGTTTTAATACTAAAGTGCCCAAGCAGATCCTTTATATATTTTATGTCGGTTCCTTTATCCAGCAGGTGGGTGGCAAAGCTGTGCCGCAGGCTGTGAATGCCCACTTCCTTTTTTATGCCCGCCTGGTTTTTTGCATTCGTGAATATCTGTTGTACTGTTCTAATTGGATAGGCCACACCGGTTGTAGCTGATTCAAACAAATAATAATTTGGCTTGGGTTGGTAACTGCTTACATAATTACGCAGTATATCCAGCAGAACAGGACTCAGGTTCACATAGCGGTCTTTCTTTCCCTTGCCTTGCGATATTAATATTTGCATGCGCCTGCTGTCTATATCTGTAATTTTTAATGCCACAATTTCACTTACCCGCAAACCGGCGCTATAGGCAGTAAAGAGCATTGCCTTGTGTTTTTTATTGCTGAGCGCATTGAAGAGCTTGCGAATCTCGGTTTCGTTAAGCAGTTTGGGCAGCAGGTACTGCTTTTTTGGCCTTGGTATTTCAAAGAAAAACTTCTCCCGCTTCAGCACCTGCTCGTAATAAAATTTCAATGCATTTAACCGGCTGTGTATCGTATTCTCGGTAAGTTTTAGTTCGTTAATGCAATACAGCAGGTACCGTTTCAGTTCATCCGGCGTAATGCTTTTGGCCGGCTTGCTTTTGATGGTTTGCACAAAAATGCCGAATTCTGTCCTGTAGGTTTTGATGGTGCTGGGGCTGTATGCTTTCAGCTGTAGTTGTGCAACAAGGTCAGCAATGGCCTGCTGGTTTTCGTTTGATAGCTGCGGGTGAGGCGCCTTTGCTTTTGTTACAATAGCCGCAACCGGCAAGGCCTTTTTTATCGGTGCTGCTGCTGGTGCAGGATTGGTTTTTAATATCGTTAGCTGTTGCCGCAGGGTTGAGGTATCCAATGGAGCAATATCTTTTACAGCACTCCGCAACTGATTTACCGCATCAGGCAGGCAGGGAATATGCCAGCAGTGCAGTGTTTGGCTCCACCTGCAGCCCTTTAATTTTCTTACAAGGTTATTTAGCTTGCTGCTGTAGGCAAAGTCCAGCATAATGCGCTTATCATTGCGGTGCTGTATAAGGCTCAGTACAATTCCTGGCTTTTGTATGGCTGGTGTTTGTTCAGTCTGCAAATCATTTCGTTTTATTGGTTCGTAATTTTTGCCCAAATGCCTTCCTGTGTCGCAACTTGATGCAGGCTCCATAAAAAATCGTTTTTTTTACAAGGCTTCGCCATTCCTCAGTCACAACCCGACGGAAAAAAATAAATTTTAGAGTAAATTAGTAAATTTTATGATAGGATATTTTTTTTGCACACTTATTTTTTATTTTACTGGCGATGGGCGGATATAGGTAACAGGTGGGATATTTTTCGTGATTTTAAACCCAGATTTTGCAGTTGAAATCTACTGCGGATTCCAAATCCTTCACAGCTTAGCCTTTCAGAATCCCGAAAATTGAGACAGGCTATTTTTTGAATTCAAAATAGTTCACTATTATTTCATCCAAAAAATAACCTGAAACCTTTATCTGTTTTGTATTTGAAACCCTCGCTACAATTTCAACTGCAAAATCTGGGTTTAAAAAATAATGGCAGATCAATCCAATAATTACATGGGTAAATTATCTCTATGTTAAAAAGGCCTACAGCTTTGCACTAATATATATCGGCAATATAATTGTACAGCCTTGCCTAAGCAGTTATACAAATTAACGCATATCAATACTTTAATGCTTATCCTTTTTTTTTACCAGCTACCTCATCTCCCTAACTAGTTATGACAAAGTGGCCGAAGCTACCTCAACGGGAGTCGAAGCAGCCCCAACGGGAAGCGTAGCAACTGCAACGATGGCAGATTTTACCGCAACGGGAGGCAAATTTACCTTAACGGGCTGCTACGCCGGCATTTTTACCTTCGTAAACTATACATTGATAAGCGACGCCAGCACAAACAGGCACGAACTTACAGTAAAAGCACAAAAACTTTAAAATAGATTGGTATATGTGCAAAACTCTGTGAATAAGTTATGTGTTTTAAGTATATGAAATTTTAATGCAAAATATTAGTTTAGGGTTTTAATTAATCTTTAAAAATAATTATTTATGGCACAACCAATCATTACCCGCAGTTATTCGCTTGCAGATGGCGATTTAAAACAAAAAAGCCGATGGCCTTGCCAACACGCTTACCCGTGACCTTGCTGACCTGGCTGTAAGAAAAATTACAAAAGACAATGTTACCGCTTTGCGTACACTCATTAACAGCTTTGATGAGCACAGCACAGATGAAGAACTACAGGGCCTGGTAGAAGAAGCCACCACGAAAAAGAATGCCACCCGTAAAGAAAGTGAAATTGCCATTCGCTCAATAAGAAACATGGCAGATAGAGCTTATAGCGGAAAAGGGAAGTACAGCAATTTTGGCTTTGAGGATCTGACCAAAGTATCGGACGCCGATTTTTACCGCCTGGCAAAAAGGGTGGGGCGCATGGCAACTAAATATGCAGCCGATCTGGATGCGGAGGGTTTAACTGCCGAACAGATAACTGCCCTGCAAACTTTGGCAACCAACTTTGATAATGATATTGATGCTATTGAAGATGCAATAGAAAACCGCGATGTGGAAACGCAGGAACGTATTAATAAAGGCAATGCACTTTGGGCAGAAATGGGCAGCCTGGCAAGTGTTGGCAAAAGCATTTACGAAGATGTGAACGAAGCTAAGTTTAATGATTATGTGTTAACGCCCACTGCCGGCGAAGCGAAAGCTGATACAGTAACAGTATAATAAATTTTGTGGAGCAGCAGGTAATGCTGATGTGACTTAGTAATCAATTTAACCCGGATTTTGCAGATGAAACCCTCGCTACAATCTCAACTGCAAATCTGGGTTAAAAAAAAGGAGCCATTTCGGCTCCCCTTTTTTTATCTTTTAATAATCATTATTAGTCTTAGGTTTCTCACCCTTTTTCCCTTTTTCATCTGCCGGTTTTATTGCCGGTGAGGCAGGTTTTTTATCAGTAGGTTTTTTCTCATCTCCCTTTTTTGCTTTTACTGTATCTGGCCCACTGCCGGGTATTTTACTTTCAATATCAATATTCTCTTTGGGTTGGTTATCGGGTGGCGGTGGGGTATTAAAAAAATCGTCTGCGGTTCCGTTGCCTTCGTTATCAACGGTAGTGCTGTCGCCTTCTCTAAAGTACCGGTCCATATTAACATCGGCAAAAATGGGGTCGTTGCTTAACTCAGCCGGTTTTTCAAACTTGGTTATCTGGCCATAGTTTAATTTTTTATCAGCATATACTTTGCTCATAAAAATACCCCAGCCTGGTGCCGACATCTCCGCACCACCTGCAGTACCTGCATATATCTGTATAAAAGGATCATCGCAACCTACCCAGGTGCCAGCCAGCAATTCGGGCGTGTAACCAATAAACCAGCCATCGGCATTGTTATTGGTGGTGCCGGTTTTACCTGCTTTTTCAACCGGTATATTATAACTGTTTAAACGCCTGCCGGTACCGGCTTTAATTACCCCCTGCATCAGCGTGGCCATGGTGTATGCAACTGATTCGGCCACTACCAGTTTTGAAGCCGAAGAAAATTCTTCAATCATGTTGCCGCTTTTGTCCTCTATCCTGGTCATAAATATCGGCTCGGTATTTATTCCTTTGTTAGGGAACATGGTGTATCCCTGCATCATTTCCATTAATGGAATTTCGGCAGCGCCCAAACCAATGGAATAGTAGGGCGGTATCTTGGTTTTAATACCACAGGTTTGTACAAATTCTATTGTTCTTTTTACACCTATCTGGCCTATTAAACGCCAGGCTGCAATATTTTTTGACTGCGCCAGGCAATTGGCAACTGTACCGCCAGGGCCACAAATGGTTTTGCCCCCCAGCGTAAGGCAACCGCTCGGAATAGATGTTTCTGGTGTGTAGCCCGCTTCATCAATAGCCAAGGTATATATAAAGGGTTTAAAGGTAGATCCCACCTGCCGCATCTGGGTAACGTGATCGTACTTAAACCACTTGTAATCTATACCACCAATCCAGCATTTTACTTCGCCGGTATGCGGGTCCATAGCTGCAAAATTGGTTTGCAGTATTTGTTTGTGATACCTGATAGAGTCAAAAGGCGTTAACACCGTGTCTTTCTCTCTTTTTGCATTCCAGGCAAATACTTTCATTTTTACAGGGATGTAAAATGTCTTTTTTATGTCTTCTTCCGGTACACCATCTTCCTTCATGCTTTTCCACCGGTCGGTATATTTAAAGGCAGCTTCAATAACATTCTCATGTCCTTTCCACATCCGTTTGCCGCTGTTCTTCATTACCCAGTCCAGCTTTTTCTGAATTACAGGCATGTGCTCTACCACGGCTTCCTCCGCATATTTTTGCATGCGGCTATCAATGGTGGTATAAATTTTAAGGCCGTCCCTGTAAAGATTATATGGCTCGCCGGTTTTGGGGTTCTGGTGTTTTCTACACCAGTCTTTTAATTTATCGGCCAATACTGCACGGAAGTAAGGTGCTACGCCGACGTTTTCGTCAATTTTTTTATAGTTGGTGATCAACGGCTTTGCTTTAAGCCTGGCAGCTTCGGCCTCGGTTAAAAAATGTTGCTGGCAACCAACCATCTGTTCTATAACGGTATTCCTTCTGTCAACCGAAGCCTTGGGGTAACTGATGGGATTATAAATAAAACCTTTCAACATGCCAATCAACACAGCAGCTTCTTCTATCTTTAAATCTTTAGGTTCTTTTTGAAAATAAGTACGTGCAGCATTGCGGATACCATACACATTACCCCAGGGAGCCCTGTTAAGATATAGTGTGATGATTTCTTCTTTGGTAAAATTACGTTCCAGTTTAACGGCTACAATCCACTCTTTTATTTTTTGAAAGCTGCGTACTATAAAATTTCCATGCCCCTGCCCAAGCATCATTTTGGCCACCTGTTGTGTAAGGGTACTTCCGCCACCATCCCTGCCCAAGCGAAACACGGCACGGGTAATGGCCTTACCATCAATGCCTGAGTGATCGTAAAAACGTTCATCTTCGGTGGCAATTAAAGCATTGATAACATTGGGTGATATTTCGTTGTATTTAACTTCACTTCTGTTTTCGGCATAGTATTTACCCATCAAAACACCATCACTTGAGTAAATTTCACTGGCAAGGTCCGCCTCCGGATTTTGTATTTCCTCTAACGAAGGCATTTTTCCAAACAAACCGAAATTGGCGCCCACAAACAACAGTATCACCAAAAGAAAGCCGCCCCAAAATACACGCCATAAAATTTTAACTGAACGATTCATGTAAACAAATTTGAAAGGTTATAACCATCAAAAACAACTGGTCATAAAAACCGGCGTAAAGCTAATTAATTAAATAAATTCATTTTTAATAATTGCTGTTAAAACCTGTTAGGGAACTGTGTATTTAACAAGGCCTTGTAACCTGCTATATTTTTATTGGTTTTAAGCAACTGCAGGTTATCTTCTGTAATAATTAAAAAAGAGTACTTGGCGGCGGGCAACCATGATATTTCCGACGCAGCATCTTTCTTTATTTTATTGTAATAAACCAGTGCGGCTGCTGCATCCGGGAAAGAAGTGATTACCAGTAAATTATTATCGGCATCCAGCACATCTTTATTGATATTGATGGTTTGACCGTAAAAGTTTTCCCGGTTATACCTGATGAAGGCATTCCTTGCTTCGGTTACGTACACCGGGTCTACTTTGTTTAATAGCATTATTACGTTGTGCGGTTTATTAACAGCCATCACAAATGGCCCGCTTGTTAATGGCGCAGCAACTTTTGCCACTGTATCTTTTATTACCGGCGGCGCAATAGGTTTAGTAACAGGTGCTGGTGTTTCAGGAGTTGTTAATTGGGTTTCTCCCGCTCTTGTTACCTGTAGTTCGGTCAGGTATTTTTCAATTGCAGCCCTTCTTTTCAGCACATCAATCATGGTCTCTGCTTTTTCTTTAAGCGGAGATGTTGGGTTGTTGCTGATGATC
The DNA here is from genome assembly GCA_038204855.1 of Chitinophagales bacterium. GTDB lineage: Bacteria > Bacteroidota > Bacteroidia > Chitinophagales > Chitinophagaceae > Ferruginibacter. The sequence continues at coordinate 54,670 of JBBRCM010000006.1, read as the reverse complement.
ATCTGTAATCCTTTAATGGCAGCGCTGTCGTTGCCGTTCTTTACATTTTGCAATGCTTCAATATACAGCAGTTGTGGTGTCCAGTAATTTACACCATACAGGCTGTCTGCTTTTTTCTTTTCTGCCATGGCTTTTTCAAAATTGCCTTCTATAAAAAGGTTATAGATGTCTGCATACAATTTTGTTGCTTCAGGGTCTTTTATTTTAGAATTACCGGCCGAAGGATTGTTGAGCTTTTGGCCGGAAGCCGTTTTGGCGAAGTTGCTGTTGAGTAAATCCTTATAGTGCGCTGCTTTATCTTTTAACCCAAGTTTTGTGTAACAGAAATAGAGGTTAAGATACACTTCGCCATCCAGCAAACGGTTCGGGAAACGTTTCAGGTATTCTTCGTACGTATCGGCAGCGATTTGATATTCTTCCAGGTCGTCTTGGTAGGCTTTTGCCAATATGATCATATTTTCGGCAATAGCATCGTTGCTGACTTTAACTTTTTCTTCAGTTAATGGAATGTCTTTCATCAGTGATTCGTAACTGATATCTTCAGCAGGTGCAGATGCTCCGGCATTTTTATCACCAGGCTTTCCTGCATCCTTTCCACTCTTGCCATTATCGCCTGCACCGGGTTTCACTGTATTACCAATAACAGTTTCTGTACCTGCTTTTCTACGCCAGTTATCCGCGTTGTTACGAACCCCCCATTTACTTTTAAATTCGTTGAAACCTCTTGATTTAAGTGAACTGTTATTAAAATACCATTCGCCTTTACTGTTTGCTGCAAAAAGATCAACAGGTTGGTTATTGCTGTTGGTAAAAGGAGAGGTGTCGAAACCGCCCGAAGAGCTGCCATCATCTTTATATCCTTTTTCTTTACGTAATCTGCGTGCCAGTTTTTTTAAATAATCTTCTCTTTGAGCAGCCGGCATCCCGGCAATTCTTTGCAGGCTGTCTTCTTTTTCAATAACGCTTATGGCAGCAGCTATTTTAACCAGCGCCGTTTTTCTATCCTGTATCCTGGCAATCTGTGCGTTTAAAATAGAATCGGTACCTCCTGATTGCAGGCTGTCGTACATGGCGGCAGCAAGCCTGTATTGTTTGCGGCTGTAAGCAATATCGCCCAGTTTAAGAAAGGCCCTGTTTTTATAATTGACATTATCAGTGTTGTATTTAAGACTCTTACGGAAAAAAGCAATAGCGCCATTCGTATCTGGTTTTTGAAGCGATAACTCTCCTGCGGAATAATAAACAATATCGCGATAGGCATCGTACTTATCACGTCTTCCCATTTTAGCCAGGTTATCTATCGCCTTATCCAGTTCTTTAGGGTTACCATTGGTCCGCAGCATTTTTGCGTCGTTCAGCCTGGCATGTATATCCATCAGCGGATCTACCGTATGTTTGGAAGCCTTGTCGTAATAAGAAGATGCTTTTTCAAAATTGCCATTCTTTTCATAAAGCTGTGCCAGCAAAAATTCCCAGCGTGCCTGATCCTGTTTATTATCAGCCGTGCTCAATGCTTTTTCCAAATGTTTTGCGGTACTGTCGAGATAGCCCTGTTTAAAAAACCAATAAGCAGCTACTTCATCCAGGTCGTTGCGCAGTCTCTTTGGTAAATTAGGATCTACCTGCAGGGTATTTATCAAACTGCCGGATTCTGCAAATTCATTTTGCTCAATTAGGGTACGTGCCAGCCAAATAATAGCTTCGTTACGGCTTGGAGGCAGGGCGGTAAGTTTTTTTAAAATATTTGTTTTTTCCTTATTGGCAATAGAGGTAGTGTTTGAACCTACAATCCGGTCATCATCATCATTTTTTCTTTTGCGTGGAAAAAGATTATAGTTGATGAACTGGAATGTCATCAATGCCGAATCAAATTCTTTTCGGTAGAAGTAAGCTTTGCCTATCAGCATGTACATGTTATCAATCCAGTCGTTGCGCAAATCGTGTAATAAGATACCTGCGGTTGATGTATAAATTACCGAATCGAGTTCCGATTTTTGGGAAGAAGTACTTTCGAGCGTGTAAGGATAAAAGGCCAGCATGTTTGTATAGTCATCCTTCATGGAAAGTTTGGCCCTGTCAATAACGGTATTAACGCGGTTATTGGCATTAAAATAATAGTTGTAATGGGTTACGTTGTTCTGGTAAACATTTCTAACTACCGTAAATTTTTTCTCGGCAGTTTTTTCAGAACCTAACTTCCTGTTCTCAAATTTTTCAGGCTTTTTTTCTTTGCCAAACGGATCAAGTGTCCAGGTTGGTCCCTGTGCCAATAGCGGCATGGAAAAACCAGATAGTATCAGGAAAATAAATAGCGGGCTTATAGTTCTCTTCAGCATGAATTAATACGGTTGAATAATGGGGCTAAATATCGGCTATTTTTGGTAAATACCACCTAAAATGGGCTTGATTTAATTTAGTTTAATAAATATTTAAGACAATGTTGCCACGGATTGCTCGGATTTGCACGGATTGGGTGTACCGGAGATTTCGCTGATGCCTCAGAAAAGATATTTTAAGATCTGCATACTGAGGTTGTCGAAGTATCAGCGAAAGCTGCGGGCATTTTTTTACAGACCCAAAATAATTGCTGTAAATCCATGGCAAAAAAGCACAAAGTAATTTCAAAGCGTAATTAGTTTGAATAAATGGCAGATCAGGCATTTTACCCTTTTTAAGATTGCTTTTTGGCCTGCATTTCTTAATTTTAACGTTCAACAAAAAAATATGGCAAAACTTGATGCCAACAGCACTCTAAAACGGCTACAAAACCGGTACAGGCTGGTGGTTATGAATGAAGATACCTATGAAGAAGTTGTTAAGTTTAAACTTAGCAGGCTTAGTGTGTATATTTTTTTAAGTACCGTATTTGTTGTGTTGGTGGGCTTAATTATTGCTTTACTGGTTTTTACTCCGTTAAAATATTATTTGCCAGGCACCGGTTATGGCAATGCCAAACAAATAAGGGAGTACAAGTTACTTACGATTAGAACTGATTCAATAGAGAAGGCATTGCAGGATAACCAAAAATTTTACGAAGACCTTCAAAAGGTTTTAAAAGGCAATATGCCGGTTTTAGATACCAATAAACTGGCACTCCCCAAGGCTGAAAATATGAAAGAGTAATTTTATTAAATAAATTAAAATCTGATATATGTTCAATTCAAAATCTAAATTATCTTTTGATGCAGCCCCCGGCAATGCAAGTACTATGATTGGCGCCGGTACAACCATTATCGGCGACATGGAGAGTAACGGTGATATACGCATTGATGGCACTTTAAAGGGAAACCTGAAAGGAAAAGCAAAAATAATTATTGGTGCAGATGGAATTGTTGAGGGCAATATTGAAGGCCTGAAGGCTGATATTATGGGCCGTGTAACCGGTACTATTAAGGTGCAGGAACTTTTGTTTTTGCATGGTAAAACCCAGGTTAACGGCGATATTTATGCCGGTAAGTTACAAATAGAACCTACTGCTGTATTTAACGGTAATTGCCACATGGGCGCCAATGTGGTGGAGCTTAAAAAAGAGGTAGGCAGCGCCGTAAACCAATAAAATATATTTAATGAACTTTAGTTTTAAACAGGTGCTTCCGTTATTTATTACATTCCTGGTTTTAACCGTACTCAGTTTTGCAGGCAGCCTTTTTTTTGCAGAAAAAGGAATTAATTATTTCGTAGTAATGGGTGGCAACTTCCTGTTCTTTTTAATAAGCCTTTTTGTTTTTCGTATGCAATACGCAGCCATGCAAAACAGCAACCCCAATGTTTTTATACGCAGCGTTATGGGCGGCATGATCATAAAAGTATTTGCCTGCGTAATTGCAATAGTAGTCTACTATTTTATCAGTGGTGCCGCATTTAATAAACCTGCGGTGTACCTAAGCATGGTTATTTATATTGTGTACCTGGTGGTGGAAGTAAGAACCATCATGAAACTGAACAAAACAAAAAATGCCTAAGGACGAAGCACCGCTTTTGCAACTGCAATCTTACCTGCCGGCTGGTAGTTTTGATGAGGTGGTTTTTTACCTGCAGCATCATAAAGTACATCTTACCATTAGCCGCAAGCGGGAAAGTATTCTTGGCGATTACCGCCATGCACATACCGACAAAAATCACCGTATCAGTGTTAATGGCAATCTTAATAAATACGCCTTTCTGATAACGCTTTTACATGAGCTGGCGCATCTTTTTACCTACGAGCAATACGGACACCAGGTGCAGGCCCACGGCCGTGAATGGAAAGATGAGTTTGGAAAAATACTCGCTAAATTCTTACTGAAAAAAATATTTCCGCCAGATATTGAAAAGGTGTTGCTGAACACATTGAAAAACCCTGCGGCCAGCAGTTGTGGCGACGAAAAACTTTTGCGTGTGCTTCATCAATACGATGATAAACCTGCCGGGGTGCATTTGGTAGAACAGTTGCCCGAAGGTGCTTTGTTTGTAATTAAAGGCGGTCGCATTTTTAAAAAAGGAGAAAAAGTGCGTAAACGATTTAAATGCATGGAGGTAAAAACGGGAAAGCTATATTTGTTTAACCCTGTTTACGAGGTGCAGGTGGTTTCCAATTAATTTATCCATCTTTCCAAAACCTTTTCATCGCTGCTTATTTTACCCAGCACTTTATATTTACTCTGTTTAAGAATAGGATTGGTTGCAGCATTATCTTTTTGCACATTTCTGGTGCCTATAAATGTTGAGTGTATAAAGTAAATATCCTTTCCATCATTGTAAATAAAGCCGATATGGTTATCAAGCCCAACAATGTATAATCCTGAACCCTGTGTTTTTATTGCCTGTATAAAATCTCCCATCTCAACATTGCTGAAACGGCTGATATATTTTGACTGTATTAATGTGGTGATCATTTGTTCGGATGCACACTGTGCAAGCTTTACACGGGAAATTGAGAGGCCTGCATCACGTAATACGGTTGTTACAAAATAACCACAGGCAATCTTGCCTTGCTGTGGTATTTCGCTGGTGCCGTTAAAATCCCAGGGCGTTCCAATCCATGCGGGTATAATGGTTTCTGTTACAGCAGCCATAAAAATTTTCTCTTTTTCTGATTTGGATAAATGCTGCCATAATGGTTTTTGTATTTGCCTGTTATATTGAATGGCTGCCTTACAGGAATCGTAGTTTATTACCGATTTTGGAACTGGCTGCTTATTTAAAACTGTTTGTTTTAATTGTTTTTCTTTTGAAGTGCAACTGTTGAAAGATAACAAAGCAAGGAGAAATATCAGTGATTTCATGTTGGAATTTTTTATTAGATAGCCGCATCCATAAATTCTATAAACTATGCTTCCAAATCCTTTATCATCCACACATCACAACCAGTATGCCCGCTGCAGCCCTGCGCAGCCGGCAAATAAGCAAATCCATATTTTTCATACAAGGGGATGGCAATGGTTAGCTCAGGCATGGTTTCTAAATATATTTTTTTGTAGCCCAAATCTTTTGCAGCGGTAATACAATGCTCCATCAATATTTTGCCAATGCCTTTTCCACGGGCTTTAGAAGATAAATACAGCTTAACCAGTTCGCAGATTCCATCCGGTAAGTTTGCGGTAGGGTAAATGCCGCCGCCGCCAACAATTTCTCCGTCTAGTTCTGCTACAAAATAAATGCTGCCTTTAATTGTAAAAACAGCAGCCAAATGATCAGTAGTTTCATCAAAATAAACCGTGCCGGGTTTATTGGCCTTAAACTCGGTTAAAGTATCCCTGATTATCTTTGCCAGGTTTTTGTCATCGCCGGTTTGTATGGTTCTTATAAGAGGTTCATTCATCGGTAGTAATGTTTAATAAAACCTAAGCAATTTACTAAAACAGTAAACACGGGCAGGAAATAATATAATTCTATAACATAAAATAATTGGGTTGTTTATTGTGTTTAGAAAAAAACAATTATTTTCGGGATTCCTTATAACAAACAACATTTTGCCTGATACATTAAAATTTAGTGAAGAAGAACTGGTAATGCGCCTGCAAAATCAGGACCAACAAGCATTTGGTTATCTGTATGATAACTATGCGGCTGCTTTAAACGGTATTATTTATCGTATGGTAGAAAACCGTGAACTGGCAGAAGACATCCTACAGGAGGCTTTTGTTAAGATCTGGAATAATTTTTCGAGTTACGATAACAGTAAAGGCCGGTTATTCACGTGGATGCTGAATATCACAAGGAATCTTACTATTGATACGCTTCGAAGTAAAGGCTATAAAAAGCAGACAAAAATCTCCAGCGATGAAAATTCCGTAGGTAATTTATCGGATGATGTAAAAGCGGCAGAACGTTTTGATGCGATGGGAATAAGAAAACAATTGGTAAACTTAAAACCGGAACAGAGAAGCATTATAGACCTGGCTTATTTTAATGGATTCACCCAGGACGAGATTTCGAAAGAGATGGGAATACCGTTGGGTACGGTTAAAACACGGATGAGGGCCGCCATCATAGAATTAAGAAAAATGTTACAACACGAATAATTTGAACGCACAGGAAATCATATCATCGGGCATATTGGAGCTTTATTGCATGGGGATTACTTCAGTTGACGAAACAGCGGAAGTATCTAAATGGGTCCAACAATATCGTGAAGTAGCTGCCGAAATTGAGACGATTCAGTCGGGCCTGGAAGATTATGCACAGGCACATGCCGTTTCACCTGATGCTTCGGTTAAGGAGAAAATATTTTATACTATTAATAATAAGAAAGCAGCGCCGGTAGTAAATTTAAATGCAACAAATAGCAGTCAGTCAAAAATACATTCCATTTCTCCGGTTTGGAAATATGCGGCAGCCGCCAGTATCATTTTATTAATTGGCAGTACTATCCTTAATTATACTTTCTATCGCAAATATCAATTAGTAAATATAGAACTGGCATCAACACAAACAGTATTGCAACAGCAAAAAGAGTTTGCCAGCAACATGAATGAAGACATGGGCGTAATGACCGATAAAAATGCCATGCCTGTTTCATTAGCTCCCATGCCTGATGTGCCTGATGCAGCAGCCAGGATTTACTGGATGCAAAATACAAAAGAAGTGTATATAGATCCTTCTAACCTGCCGAAAGCTCCGGCTGGCAAGCAATACCAGTTTTGGGCAATCGTGGATGGCAAGCCTGTTAACGGTGGTATTATTACAACCGAAATAAATGGTAAAACTGTTCATGTACAAAAAATGAAAAGTTTTGGAAGCGCTCAGGCTTTTGCAGTTTCACTTGAAGATGCAGGCCCCGAAAAACCTGTACCAACTAAGGTGATGGTGATGGGTAAATTATAATTCCTTTTACATTTTATAAATAATTTTTTGAAAGAGGCTGTTGAAAAACAGCCTCTTTTTTTAGTGTACATCTGCAAAGAAAAAATAAAAAATAAATCCAACAGTTTTCATCTGCCGTACATGATGCAGAAATTGTCTAAAAAAATAAAACTTAAAAATTATGAAACAGATTAAAAAATTATTTTTAGTTGCAGTAGCAGTTATGTTTGTAAATGCAACTTTCGCTCAAGCCGGAAAAACAGTGATGGTGGGTGGCGCAGCCATGTATCCTACAAAAAATATTGTTGAGAATGCTGTCAACAGTAAAGACCATACTACATTGGTTGCTGCAGTAAAAGCCGCAGGCCTTGTTGAAACTTTGCAAAGTAAAGGCCCATTCACAGTTTTTGCACCAACCAACAAAGCTTTTGATATGTTACCGTCAGGTACCGTTGATAATTTACTGAAGGCAGAAAATAAACCCGCCTTAACATCTGTATTAACTTACCATGTTGTAGCAGGTAAATATAATTCTAAGGATCTTGCTAAATTAATCAGGAATGGAAATGGCACTGCAACTTTAATAACTGTTGCCGGTAAAAATTTATCAATCATGATGGAAGGTAAAAAAATTGCCATTAAGGATGAGAATGGAGGCGTTGCTTATGTAACCATTAAAGATGTAAATCAAAGCAATGGTGTAATACATGTGATTGATCATGTACTGCTGCCAAAAATGTAATAACATCTTGGTTTCATTAGTAGTCCGAAGGGCTACTTAGAAACCTTAGCTGGTATTATGCCGATTGCAGATAGCATTTGACTGAATAATTGTATCATCGGCATAGTATTAGTTTGAGTGTTAGTTTTAAGAGTTATAATGAATGAATAGCCCGGTTGTTTTACAGCCGGGTTATTCATTTTAAGCGGTTGTTTATTTTGCCAATAAAGAATAAACAGACGTATCAATGAATTTCCCCCTAAAATAAAAGTCCTCCTTAAAGTAAGCCTCTCTTATAAAGCCGGTTTTTTCCAATATGTTTCCTGAAGCAGTATTATCAGGGTTGATATGGGCTTCGATGCTATGCAGTTTCATGTGGTTGAAACCAAAATCAATGGCAGCCAGCAAGGCTTCTTGCATAATTCCCTTTTTCCAAAAATCCGGGTGTAGTGTATAGCCAATCTCTGAACGGTAATGTTGATTGATGATTCTCCAGAAGCCGATATTACCTATCAACGTATCTGGTTTGTCCTGCAAAGCAATGGCCCACATAATGCATTCGTTGTTATCAATAGTGCCATTTACTTTTTGAATAAATGCAAGCGCCTCCTCCACCGTTTTTGTTTTTTCACGGTCAATATATTTCATCACCCGGTCATCCGATCTCAGAAATTGTATTTCCGGCGCATCGGCCTCTGTCATTTTTCTAAGTAACAAACGCTCAGTTTTAATTTCAGGAAAAGGAAAGAAGTTTAGCTCAAGCATGCAACGCTGTTTTATTTGTAATTTAATTCTTTTAAATACTGAAAACAAAAAATCCCACCCGGCATTAACCGAATGGGATACAACATTTTTTAATTCGGTTTACGCCACAGCTTTGTTTACCAGTTCTGCTGCTTCGCTTAACTGAATGGCACTTTGTACTTTCAGTCCGCTTTCGTCAATCAGTTTTTTTGCTATGTCGGCATTGGTGCCCTGCAACCTTACAATAATTGGTATGCTGATGTTACCGATGGATTGGTAAGCATCAATTACGCCCTGTGCAACCCTGTCGCAGCGCACAATACCGCCAAAAATATTAATGAGTATCGCTTTTACTTTAGGGTCTTTTAAAATTATACGAAAACCGGCTTCAACAGTTTGTGCATTAGCTGTGCCGCCCACATCCAGGAAGTTAGCAGGTTCGCCACCGCTTAACTTGATCATATCCATAGTAGCCATAGCCAGTCCAGCGCCATTTACCATACAACCTACGTTGCCATCTAATTTTACAAAGTTTAAATTGTATTGACCGGCTTCAACTTCTGTAGGGTCTTCTTCGCTCAGGTCTCTCAGCACGGCAATGTCCGGGTGACGCATCAATGCATTGTCATCAATATTCATCTTACAATCAACTGCAATTATTTTATCATCGCTGGTTTTAAACAGGGGATTTATTTCCAGCATACCACAATCTGAACCTACATAAGCCTTGTACAAATCGGTTACAAATTTTACACAGTTTTTAAAAGCCACTCCACTTAAACCTAAATTAAAGGCAATCTTTCTTGCCTGGAAGGGTTCCAGGTTGCCGCCGGGGTATACCCATTCTTTAAATATTTTTTCGGGGGTATTATGCGCCACATCCTCAATATTCATTCCGCCTTCGGTGCTGTACATAATTACATTTTGCCCGGTGGCCCTGTCTAATAAAATTGAGAGATAAAATTCTTTTACGGGGCTTGCTCCATCATAATATACATCCTGTGCCACCAGAATCTTGCTTACCAGTTTACCAGCTTCACCGGTTTGTATGGTTACCAATGTACCACCCAAAATATTTTTTGCTATCTGTAAAACATCTTCTGCCGATTTTGCAACCTGCACACCACGCTGCTCGGTGCCAATAATCTTTCCCTTACCACGGCCACCTGCATGGATCTGCGCCTTAATAACTGCAAACTTGCTTCCGTACTGGGTATGAATCTGCCTGTAAGCCTCTTCGGCCTGGCCGGGAGTGCTGCATGGTATGCCTTCCTGTACGGGAACATTGTATTTTTTAAGAATTTCTTTTGCCTGGTATTCGTGCAGATTCATAAACAAAGAGTTTTGGCGAAGATAGGAAAACTGTTTTGAGTTTGGGTTTGAGTTTTTGAAGTTTCCTTGATTTTTAAAGAATTTGTTATGAGGCGAATTTCAACTTATGTAAAAATGGATTTCAATTAATTTCCACCACTTTTGATATCACTTCTTCCGCAAGTATTTTAAGAAGTTCAGGCATAAGATTAATGTAAGTTTGCTGCCTGTTATCAACTCCCCGCAGAATGACAATTATGAAAGAAACAGCTTTTAGGTTTTGTTGATAAGGAAGATTACGATCTGCGGTAACAAAAACTTCAAAATTATTCTCTGTTATCAGTCGTAAAAGTTCTCCGTTTTTCTTTCCAAGCCATCCCATATCATGCACACTTAAAACTGTATGTTCCGCTCCAAAATATTCACTAAGTTTTAGGGGTAAACTTTCGTCAAGCAAAATTTTCATGCAATAGTTTTTCCGAGGTTAAAGAAGTTTTTGCCATTTCTAAAACTTTAACAACGGCTTCTTTTGTTACAGAAGGAAAATCTTCCAAAAAAGTTTCAAGGTCATCGCCACCTTCTATATAATCAAATATTGTTTGCACCGGAACACGGGTTCCGGCAAATACCGGCGCACCACTCATTACTTCAGGGTCAATACTTATTTGTCCGTATAACATATTTTTAGTTTTAATAAAGATACAAAATTTCTGCAAGCGTAGAAACAGCTTGGATTAGGGTGCAAGGATAAATAATTTCGGAATGCTGAGATTTTTTTTTGTAATTAAGGGTGGCTCCGTGGTGCCCGCTTGTCGGGAGACAAGGCGGGGGCGTACGGGATAGAAAAAAGGTATAAATTTGAAAAGGAGAATGAAACACCTACAGCGGTGAAACCCTTGACAATTGCTTACATGGCTATATTATTTCGTAGCCAGTTTTGTCCAATCTTCTATAACTATAGTTTCAAGTCTTGAGAGATGTTCAACATTATTCGTTACCATAATTAATTTATGATTTATTGCAGTGGAACCAATTAAAATATCAAAATCGTCTATCAAGGAACCTGCTTTTCTCAATCTGGCTTTCTCTCTGGCATAAATATCTAATGAATCATAAATTGGAATGACGGCAAACTTGGGAATAAAGGCTTCCACAATTGGTCTCAAAATTTCAAGTGTCTTACTATTTTCAACACCGTATTTTAATTCGGCAACAGTCATTTCAGAAATGAAACAATTTTCCTCACCAACTTCCGCAATTTTTTTGTTTAATTGAAATTGACCTTTTAAGAAATAGATACAAATATTTGTATCAAGAAGATATTGTGTCACAGTGATTCTGTGTTACGGTTAAAATTTCTTGAAGCCCGTATTTCAGCAATGATTTCATCAGCAGTTTCCTCAGATTTGTATGCTCCAAATAAAGACTCAACAGAAACATCTTTTACCTGATCTGTTGATTTTAAAGACTCAGAGAGTTTAGAGATTAAGTCCAGTTTACTATTGTGCTTTAGATTTTTTAGAAATCCAAAATAATAGTCTGCTAAATTTATATTTTGATTAGCTGCTCCCATTTTTCAAATGTTTATTCAAATGTACGATTTTCCAGAGTTTTGTAGCAGCTTTTGTAGCTTTTCGCGGTTCATATTAAAGACCCATGGGGTTGAAATGTCAGTTGGTTGTAATAAACAATCGCTTGGCGGGAGACAAGGCGGGGGCGTTCGGGATAGAAAAAAGGTATAAATTTGAAAAGGAGAATGGAATACATACGGCGACGAAATAAGAAAAGATAAAAAATAATGCAAGACAAAAAATCCAGAATACGCACAATTGTTTTTGCAACTATTTCGGTAATTGTATTGTTAATTATTTTTTTTTCGCTGGTATAATTCCACAAAGCAATAGAGACTTATTCGGAAATAAAATATCATAGTCTAGCAGGTATATAGTTACCTCGGCAGACAAGGCGGGGGCGTACGGGATAGAAAAAAAGTATAAATTTGAAGCAGCGAATGGCACCTGCAGTGACGAAAATTTAATGATATAGAGAATAAACTTATGAGGATCTTCAGTTTCATAATCATATCACTTTTTTTAAGCTTAAATATTTTAGGGCAACAAAACTATGCACGATTGCCTTTACACACTCCTATTTTAAAAGATAGCACTATTTACGTAAGTGACGAGCAAATTAAACCTAACGATCTCACTATTTGTAATGATAAATTTCGTTTTCGAATTTCAACAATAAGACAGACAATAGAAATCTGGACAAATGACTACTTACATTTTGAAGGCAGGCTTATCAATTATGCTGAGACAACCAAATCCGCTCCCAAAAAATATTACCGACAATCAACTGTGATTGATTCATCTTTAGCAAGTAAAATTTATAAACTGTGTATTACAAAAAAGGTATTTCAAATTCCAACAAATGATAGTATTGCTGGTTGGGTTGATGGCATGGATGGTGGTTATAGTGAAATTGAATATTCTTTAAACAATAAATATTCGCATAAAAAATACTGGGCTCCTGAAAATTTCCCCAATATTCCGGAAGCCGTAATTATCAACGATGTTTACACTGAGATACAGACTATTTTAGAAATACACAGAGAGTGGAGTTATTTTATTTTCATGCTACCCGAGGTTTGTTTTCTTTTTGACGGTTACACAGGGTATTGCATTACGAAAGATGAAAATAAAAATAAGTAAAAACTTTGCTTTGACTTTTGCCATTACCAAAAAATTCTTCTATTCTACGCTTCAATAAAAGCCCAATAAAGTTATTCCGCACAAGAGTGCGACGCCACCGAAGCTTCATAGCAATCCAAAAGCTTGGCTCCAAAAAATGTCTTTTAAAACCCTATAATTCCTTTAACAATATCTTACCTTATCTTTGGCGATTAAAACTTAAATGAATATGATGGAGAAAATTAAAGAAGCGGTTGATTTTATTAAGGGCTTATACAGCGAGAGACCGGTGGTGGGTATTGTTTTGGGTAGTGGCCTGGGTAGTTTTGCCAACGAAATAAAAATAGAGAAAGAAATTCCTTACGGTGATATTCCGCATTTTCCTGTAAGCACGGTGGAAGGGCATAGCGGCAAACTTATTTTTGGTGAGCTGGCGGGTAAAAAAATAGTGTGCATGGCGGGGCGATTTCATTTGTACGAAGGATACAGCAGCGAGCAAACGGTTTTTCCGATAAGGGTTATGAAATTTTTGGGTATTGATACGCTGCTGTTAAGCAATGCTGCGGGTGGCGTAAACCCTTCGTTTAAAGTGGGCGATTTGATGATTATTACAGACCATATAAGCCAGTTGGCACCCAACCCGCTGATTGGTAAAAATTATAAAGAACTGGGGCCGAGGTTTCCGGATATGAGTGAGCCGTATAAAAAACACCTGATACAAAAAGTACGGGATATTGCTGCTGAAAAAAATATTAATGTTCGTGAGGGTGTTTATGCTGCGGTTACAGGGCCAACGTTTGAAACCCGTGCTGAATATAAAATGATACTTACCCTTGGCGGCGACGCAGTGGGCATGAGTACGGTGCAGGAAGTGATTACGGCCATACACATGGGCCTGCCTGTTTTTGCCATGAGTGTGATAACCGATGTTGGCATACGTGAGGAAGAAAATGTGATTACCCATGAAGAAGTTTTGCAAGCCGCTAAAGCCGCAGAACCAAACTTTAAAGCTTTATTTTGCGAACTGATTGCACAACTTTAAGCACCAATTGATGAAGCAGATTATTGCCGTTACCCTATTGGTTTTTTGTTTTGGGTTTGCGCAGGCACAACAACCGGATGTTATTAACCAGATTGGCGGCAGGGTAAAGGGCATAAGAAGTTCCGGCTCGGGCGGCGGCAGAGATACGATTGGGTTTGAGCATCGCAATGATAAAAAAGATTCCATCGGCATCTATTATAAATACCTCGATTCCATCCGCAGTATTCCCTTCGATTCTACCATCAACGATTTTGATAAATATTTTTCAATTCCATCTTCTTATATATACCTGGGTAATAACGGCGCAGCCGCATACCCCATCGTTTACCAACCCAACGCCAAACCGGGATGGGATGCAGGATTTCATGCCTACGATGCGTACCGGTACACACTCGAGGGAACTAAGATTTACAAAACCAACAGGCCGTTTTCGCAACTGAGTTACCAGTTGGCATCGGGTAAGGAACAAATGATAAAAGTGCTGCACACCCAAAACCCTCGCCCAAACTGGAGTTTTGGATTTGACTACCGGCTGATAAGCGCCCCGGGATTTTTTACCAACCAAAACACCAATCATAAAGATTACCGGCTGTTCACAAATTACCAGGGCAAAAGAAAAAGGTATGCGGCGTCTGTCATCCTGGTAGGTAATACCATTAAGGCATCGGAAAATGGTGGAATAAGATTTGATTCCACATTAGAAAATCCTAACAACAAAAAGCGTTTTTCAATTGATGTGAACCTCGGGAATCTCAATAAAACTGAGTTCACTCCATTTAGTTCAACCATTATTGCCGGCAATGTGTATAAAGACTTTACCTTTTTTGTGCGCCAAACTTATGATCTTGGCAAACGTGATTCTATTGCCATTAATGACTCTACAACCGAATATCTTTTTTATCCCAAACTGAGGGCTCAGCATAGTTTTACCTACAGCACGTATAATTATTTGTATAGAGATGATGTAGCCGACTCCACGATTTATAAAAACTGGTACGATACCATTGTAAAAAAAGGAACAGATAGTTTTTTGGTTAGGGAAAAATGGTCGGTTATGAGTAATGATTTTACGCTGCTTTCGTTTCCAGACACAAAAAACTCCGGGCAGTTTATATCAGCAGGTGTAAAGTTTGAAAACATAAAGGGTACACTTATTGGCGGCACCCGAAATTTTTACAACTTTATTATTCACGCAGAATACCGCAATAAAACCCGCAACAAATTGTGGGACGTATTGGCCAAGGGTGAATTTTATGTGAACGGATTAAACAGCGGCGATTACAGTGCTTATGCAACCATTGCCCGGCACCTGAATAATAAACTGGGCGATGTACGGCTGTTTTTTAAAAATGTAAACCGGTCGCCTTCATTTGTTTTTGACAATGCCAGCAGCTTTAATTTTAAGAACGCCGGGCTTACTAAAAAAGAAAATATTATTTCATTTGGTGCCGATGCCAATAATAAATATTTTAATCTTGGGTTTAAAAATCATATTATAACCAACCTGGCTTATTTTACTGATTATTACCACACGGCCCAAAGCAGTAAAGTAATTAACCTGTTGCAATTATATGCATCAAAAAAGATCAGGCTTACCAAAAGATGGAACCTGTATGCAGATGTAACTTTTCAACAAACAGATGGCAGTGCACCGGTTAAAGTGCCGTTACTGTTTACCAGGGAGCGGTTGGCTTATGAGGGAAATTTCTTTAAAAATCTTTACGTAAGTGCAGGACTGGAAGTTCGTTATTTTACGCCGTTTGAGGCTTATAATTATTCGCCGGTAATGGGGCAGTTTACGCCACAGGATAGTTTTAAATTGAAGAACCTGCCGGATGTAAGTGCCTTCTTTAACTTCCGCATAAAGGCCTTTACTGCTTTTATTCGTGCCGAAAACCTGAATACCGTAAGCTTTAAAAACGGGTTTGGATTTACTAATAATAATTTTGCGGCGCCACATTATCCCACACAGGGGTTTTTGCTGCGTTTTGGCATACAGTGGGGGTTTGTTAATTAGTATAAAGGCAATGGGCAATAAGCAATTGGCAATGAGCAATGGGAGTATTCTGCAATTGTTAAATTATTGCATATTGCCTGTTGCTTATTGCTTATTAGTTTTTCTATTGTAGTTTTGTTTTGAAAATGAAAAAGATTTATCTAGGCATATTGGCAATTGTTTACATGGCTGTTTCTTCGGGGATAGCGGTGGAGTTGCACTACTGCATGGGCAGCAAAGCCGGAATGGAGCTTTATGGATCGGCAAATGATAAATGCGGCAAATGCGGAATGACCGAAAAAAAGGCCGGTTGCTGCCACGACGAGTTTAAGTTTTATAAGATAAGCGACTCACACAAAACTGCATCAAACGACATCTCATTTACAGCTCCTGAATTTGCTGTAATTAATGATTATAATATCTACAACTGGCAGATGCCGCTTAGTTCGGTAATAGCCGCAGTCAACAACCATTCCCCGCCTGGTTATGCAAAGCCCGATGTTTGTATAATGAACTGTGTTTTCAGAATTTAGATTTTGATATTGAGTTTTACACCAGTAAGAGATTTACGGGTGTAGGTTATCTTGGTCTGACGTCTCGTCTGACCAAAATACGTGGTCAGAAGGGACGTCAGACCATGAAGTTATTCAACATCAAAATTTATTAAAATGAAAACTTTATCATTATTTGCTGCAATTATATTCAGCATATTTTCTATCAACACTTCAACCGCACAAAGTGCAAAAAACGAAACCATAAAAGTTTGGGGCAATTGTGGTATGTGTAAAGCCACCATTGAAAAATCTGCAAAAAAGGCCGGTGCAAAAACTGCCAGTTGGGATGAAGACAGCAAGGAACTTAAAGTTAGCTATGCAGTTAACAAAACTTCTTCAGAAAAAATACAGGAGTCAATTGCAAATGCCGGTTATGATACCCAGGATTTTACTGCCGTGCAAACCGCCTATGATAATTTACATGGCTGCTGCAAGTACGACAGGAAAAATGCAACTGCTGCTGCATTGTACACCTGCCCCATGCACCCCGAAGTTACAAGTGATGCTCCCGGAAAATGCAGCAAATGCGGCATGGATCTTACCAAATCATCTACAGAGCCAATGACGAAGTACAGCTGTCCCATGCACCCCGAAGAAAAGAGTGACAAACCGGGTAAATGTTCTAAATGTGGCATGGATCTGAAAAAGAAACAATAGACTTTCTTTTTTAGTTTAGCACGAGGTAAACTGTTGCAGGTTATGAAAAATCTGCAACAGTATTTGCTGCTGTAAAGAACATGCTTAATAAATTTTACAGCAAAATTTTTATCAGTGTTACTTTAAATTATCTATTATGAAAAAGATAAAATATTTGTTACTGCTTTTTCTGGTCTTAACAGGAGTAGCATCATACAGCCAGGATAAAAAAATGCAGGCACCGGATAATAGTGTATCGTTTAAGGTTTTTGGGGTATGCATTCAATGTAAAGAGCGTATTGAAAAAGCGGTTAAAATAAAGGGTGTAAAGTCTGGCGTATGGGATATGGCAACAGGTCAGCTCTTGCTTGTTTATAATCCTGCCCGTGTTTCGTTGGCAAAAATTGAGAACAGTATTGTTGCTGCCGGCCACGACCTGGAAAATAAAAAATCTGTCAGTTCGGTTTATGAAGCGTTGCCCAAATGTTGTCATTATCGCGAAATAGGAGCCGTAGGGAATGAACAAAATCAAAACGCAGTTTCTGAAAGTAAGCAGGATACAAAAACGACGGATACGTTATCTCCTCCTTCGTCAATAAAAAATTTGATACAGCCAATCGGTATCATTAAAGGCATTGTGTTGGAGGAAGATAAAAAAGGAAAATTTACCGCACTGGCAAATGCAAGTATTTTCTGGTTAAATACAAATAAAGGCGTACTAACCGATAGCGCGGGATTTTTCAGTCTTCAACAGGATACTTTAAGCAGGATGTTGGTTGTTAGTTATACCGGTTACCAGTCTGATACAATAGTTGTAAGTGCCCCTGATGAATTGAAGATTGTGCTGGCATCCAACAGGCAATTAAAGGAAGTAACGGTATCATCAAAGCAACGTTCTGTTTACATAAGCAATTACAATCCAATCAGAACTCAAACCATGACCGGCAAGGAATTATTAAAAGCAGCCTGCTGCAATTTGAGCGAAAGTTTTGAAACCAATCCTGCTGTGGATGTTTCTTATAGTGATGCGGTAACAGGGTCGAAGCAAATTCAATTGCTTGGGTTAAGTGGAAACTATACACAACTTACTGTTGAAAACCTGCCGGGGCCAAGGGGCATTGCAACGCCGTTGGGCCTCAATTCCATTGCAGGGCCTTGGATAGAATCTATTCAGTTGACCAAAGGTGTAGGTTCTGTTGCCAATGGTTACGAAAGTATTGCCGGGCAAATAAACGTGGAATTAAAGAAGCCGGAAAACAGTGAAAAATTGCTGGCAAATCTGTATATAAATGATTACGGAAAAACAGATCTTAACTTAAATCTGTCTCAAAAAATCAATAAAAACTGGTCGGCAGGTTTATTATTGCACGATGATTTTCTATCTAATAAGAAGCTTGATTTTAATAAAGACGGATT
Source organism: Chitinophagales bacterium (assembly GCA_038204855.1). Classification (GTDB taxonomy): domain Bacteria; phylum Bacteroidota; class Bacteroidia; order Chitinophagales; family Chitinophagaceae; genus Ferruginibacter. Next base: position 36,273 of record JBBRCM010000006.1, on the reverse strand, counting down.
CCGCGACCTGCCTACCGGCAATACTTTCAGCCTGGTAAACCGGTATAAATTTGATAACCGCAAAGGCACGTTGATACAACTGGGTATTAAAATATTAAATGATAAAAGAACCGGCGGTGAAACAGGTTTTGATCCTGCGTCAGATAAAAATACAACCAATAAATACGGACTGGGAATTAATATTGAGCGGTACGAAGCATTTGCCAAGATCGGTTATATTTTTCCGGCGAAAAAGTATAAAAGTATCGGGTTTCAAACTGCGGTTATAAACCACAAGCAGGATTCTTATTTTGGTTTAGCTGCCTATAACGGCAAACAGCAGACTTTTTACGGCAATTTAATATACCAATCCATTATAAGAACAACCGTGCATAAATTCAGAACTGGCATCAGTTTTTTGTATGATAAATATGATGAAGACTTTAAAGCAATCCGGTACAGGCGCAATGAAATTGTGCCGGGTATTTTTGGAGAGTATACATTTACACCCAATGAAAAATTCAGTGCTATTTTAGGTTTACGGGCTGACCATAATAATCTGTTTGGCTTTTTTGTAACACCAAGATTGAATATACGTTATGAACCTTTAAAGGGTACAACCATTCGTGCAAGCGTTGGAAGGGGGCAACGCACAGCAAATATATTTGCCGAAAATACAAGCGTATTTGTAAGTGCAAGACAGGTAAATATCATTGCTTCCGGTGTGGGTAAAGCTTATGGATTAAATCCTGAAGTAGCCTGGAACAAAGGTATAAGTGTTGATCAGAAATTTAGGCTCTTTAAAAATGATGCCTTATTAAGTATTGATTATTTTAGAAATGATTTTAACGACCAGGTTGTTGTAGATGTTGAAAACGCAAGGGCTGTAAAATTTTATAATTTACAGGGAAGATCATTTTCAAATAGTTTTCAGGCGGAGCTAAATTTAGAGCCTGTAAAAAATTTTGACATACGGCTCGCCTATCGCTATTTTGATGTAAAAGCAACTTATAGTGGCAAATTATTGCAGCGCCCTTTAATTGCCATGAACCGGGCATTTTTAAACTTGGCTTATGCAACAAATGGATTTAAGTTTGATTACACCATCAATTACAATGGTAAGAAAAGGTTGCCTGATACACAGGCAAACGAAATAAATTATCAGTTGCCAGGTTATTCGCCTCAGTTTGTATTGATGAATGCACAAGTTTCAAAAACAGTTGGTAAAAAATATCCGCTTGATATTTATATAGGAGCTGAGAATTTGACCAACTATTTTCAAAAGAATGTTATTTTGGCTGCAGATCAGCCATTCAGCCAACATTTTGATGCATCCATGGTTTGGGGACCGGTTAGCGGCAGGATGTTTTATGGTGGCTTAAGATTTAAAATTAAATAAACTAATCAAATAAAAGATATGAAAAAAATGATTTTTATTATTGCTGTATTTTTCTCTGTTGCAGTTCAGGCACAGGTTAAGAATGTAACTATACAGGCCAGCGGTTTAACCTGCAGTATGTGCAGCAACTCTATTTTTAAGGCGCTTAAAACATTGGATTTTGTTGAAATGGTAGATGCCAACATCAAGACATCTTCCTTCGATATTTCTTTTAAGCCCGGTGCAGAAATTGATTTTGATAAGCTGAAAGCGAAGGTGGAAGGTGCCGGTTTTTTTGTTGCCAACTTTACCGTTACTTATCATTTTGATGGCCTTGCCATTGCTAATGATAAACAGGTAAACGTGGGTAAAACGACTTTTCATTTTTTAAATGTGAAGGATGCAGTTTTATCTGGCGATAAAAAGATTCGTTTGCTTGATAAAGGCTTTGTATCTGCAAAGGAATTTAAAAAGAACAGCGCCCTTACTAAAATGCCCTGCTACAAAACAGGCGAAGATCATGAACAAAGGATCTTTCACGTAACTATTTAATGAACCCGCAGTGCAGGAACAATTTCTGCACTGCTTTTAATAATCTATATGCAACGGTTAATTTTACTGCTGATTGTGTTTGCTTTTAAAACAGCAACAGCACAGGAGCTTTTTGTTTTTACGGAGCCTGCCAGCAATATGGCGGCAAAAAGTTTTGGTTTGCGTTTAAATAATTATTTGATGAACGAAACCGATACTAAAAGAACCAACTATCATTTAATTCCGGAAATTATGTGGGGTGCTTCTAAACATGTAATGATACATGCAGAAGCTTTTTTAAGCAACCGCAATAAGGGCTTTGTAGCGGAGGGTGGTGCACTGTATGCGAAGTATCGTTTTTACAGTGTAGATGATGTACACAGCCATTTTCGTATGGCAGCTTTTGGCCGGTATAGTTTTAATAATAGTGATGTTCACCAACAAACAATTGATTTAAATGGGCATAACAGTGGTTATGAAACCGGATTGATTGCTACTAAATTAAAAGGTAAAGTTGCTGTTTCTGCAACGGCATCTTATTTACATGCCATGGACAATGGCAAAGAGGAATTTATTTATGGAGATAAGAACCGTAATGCTGTCAACTATACTTTATCGGTTGGTAAGCTGATGCTGCCAAAGAATTATACAAGTTACCGGCAAACCAATGTAAACCTGATGATTGAGATGCTGGGGCAGGTAAACTTAAATACAGGCTATTCTTTTTTAGATATAGCACCATCTGTTCAATTTATATTTTTGAGCAGAATGAGGCTGGATGCTGCTTACAGAATACCCTTGGTGAAGGATTTAAGCCGCACTGCACCGGGTGGATATTTTGTGAGGCTTGAATACAATATCTTTAATGCTTATTAAGCCAATGAAGAAAATATTGCTTTTTATATTATCATTGTTTCAAAAAAAGAACTGTTGTAAATGACCAGATTATTTTTAATTGTGTTGCTTTTGTTAAGTTCCATACTTGCAAATGCACAGCTTAAGATTGGAGAGCAAGTACCGGAAATAGAATTACCTGGTAAAGCAGATACCATTGTAAAACTTTCATCATTAAATGGCAAAGTAGTGCTGATAGATTTTTGGGCAAGCTGGTGCGGCCCCTGCAGAGCGGCAAATCCGTATGTACAGAAATTGTATAAGAAGTATCAGGCTAATGGCTTTGAAGTATTTGCGGTGTCACTGGATGTGAATAAACCGCTTTGGTTAAAAGCCATGAAAAGAGATAAGTTAACCTACACGCAGGTTATTGACACAGATGGATGGCTTTCTAAAGTTGCAGAACAATATTATGTAGATGCTATACCAACTAATTTTTTGCTTGACAGGAGCGGTAAAATTGTCGCTATCAATTTAGAAGGAAAGGAGTTGTTTGATAAAGTGAAAAGTCTTGTAGAATAATTACTTCCCGGTTTTGAAACGGTATGATGCCCCGACGGCAACATACCAATCGGGTGCTTCTTTGCTGATACCAAAGCCGGATGATAAGTCAACTTTGAGATTGCGGTTTATATAATATGCAAACCCTCCATCTAAATTATGTTCTGGCTTATTATTTTTTGATACGGAGCCAAATGCTTCTACGTAGCCGTACCACTTTTCGCTGATGTTAAACCCCGGCGACAGGGTGTAGATCCAGGTAGCTTCATTACTAAAGCCATCCCATTCAGCCCCGAGGTTATAGCCAATGCCAATAATTTTACTTAGGGTATGCTGCATAGAAAACCTAAAATTGGGTGCCAGTTTATCAGCTTTGAATTTTTCTGACGCCAGTTTAGGTATGCTAACATGAAATAGGAGGGAGGTTTTTGGCAGCAATTTGTGTTCTTCCCATAAAGCAATTTTAGCACCCACTTCAACCGGCGATAACCCCGTTTCCTTTTCCTTGTAAATTATATTAAAATGGGTATTTGTTTGTACGGTTGTAATTAATCTTAATTCAATTCTTTTGCCAATTCCATATTTACTAAGTAGTGTTGGATGTTGAAACTCATTTTCAAGTGAATTTGTTGTTTGAGCACTTAAACCAAATTCAAACTGAACCCATTTTTTGGGGACAGTTACCGCACTTTCTGTCTGGTCGGGCCGGTCGGTATCTATCTTTTCAACCTGTGCATGGCACAGAGCCGCAACACAAAAAAGCGAGAGCGGCAATACCACATATTTAATTATACTTCTAAAATTTAAATTAGACAAGACTAAAATTTAAATTAAAGATAGAGAAAATTACGAGATCTGGAACTTTTTGTAAATAAAGTTTTTTGTGATTAACTTTTAGCCGCTCCTATACCGGTTATCAGGCTTTCAAGGTTTTTTTCTTTGCAATAAGTAGTACATATTTTCTCGGCAGCATCCAATATCTGCGGAATTGTTTTTTGCCCCGTCCCAGCTAGTTTATAAGCCTTGGCCAGCGCATTTTTTTCATTGGTTTTGTCTGCAGGGGCATGGGGTGAAGCCTGCAGGATGGCTTCTTTGATTACTTCCACTTTTAAGCCACTGTCTTTTAAATTGCCAAGCTCGGCAATCATCCAGCTTAAGGCAAAAAAGCGGGTTTGATCAAAAATTAAAAAATATTTAAGATCGCCTGCATCGGGCATTACGTTATAGGGCGATGTGGTGATGGCTTTGGTGAGATATTTTGATAAAAATTTAGGTGTTGTAGTTTTTGATTTACCCAACTGAATACAACCTCGCAAAGCCTGTGGATAAATACTCAGCCAGCGCAGCATCCTGCGAAACTCATGCACGTCGTTCTCAACATTGGTAAACCGAAAATTCTTCTCGTTGATGAACGCCAGAATTTTATTAATGGCAGTTATATAGAACTGCTCGATACTTTTGATGTCTTCTTTTTCATCCAGCCAGTCGGCCTTCTGTAATTTTTTCCTGATCTTGCTGATGCGGATATTGTTATCGCCCAACCAGCCTTTTTCTGTTAATATCTCGTTCAGGCTTTGTATTTTTTCACGGCTTTGTGCCTGCAGGTAGTTGGTAATTGCAGCAGGCATTGTTTTGTCTGCAATAAATTCTTTTGCAAAAGCATCATAATAATCGATCTGGCCAATGGTATCCTCCAGCAGTTTAAAATGCGCCTTCAGTTTTTCAAATTTCTTTTTATTATGAATGCCGCTGTATAATTTAGCCAATCCTTCCAGCATAAAAAGAGGCGTGCGGGCATTATTCTGGTAAAGCCAAAGCCCCGGATTTTTTTGCTTTGAAGATTGTACAAACAGTTCTTCTAATTGCTTCAGAAAATATTCAAATCTTAATTGTCCATTTTTCATTTCTATATTTTTAGATTTCCGCTCAGATGGTTCCCCTTCAGGCGGTTAGGGGGTTTTTAGGGCTTTTCAAAAAATGCCACATTACCGCCAACCCATTCCTTGTTCTTATTATAGCGGGTACCAATCATTTTTCCTTTGCTTAGCCTTGCCAGGTTATGCACGCCAACCGGCCTGTCCCATTCTTTTTTCCAGAAATAAAATAAACGTATCTCTGATTTGGCAGGCCCATCGGGTGTTTCAATTACATCGGCATACTTTACTTTCTTTTGCAGTATCCAGTTCTCGGGGTCTTTCACAGCGTCAATATCGTCCATAGTAACATCAATCACAACACCCATACCTGCAAAGGAGAACAAGGGTTTCAGTACATAATTTTCAAGGTCGGCGGGCATTTGCTTCAACTCATTTAAAAAATAAGTCTGCGGTACATACGGGTTGTTAATAAAGGGCAGTGTGAATTTACTGATGCGGTAAAACCAGTTGGGGTGTGGTACCCATTCCACATCGTATGGTTTGGTAAGGTCAACAATCTTACCCAGACCTTCCTGCTTTTGCAGGTCATCAAAAATAACGCGGTTATAAATTCTTTTTACAGCAGTCTTCACACCATTGTTCATGTAAAAAAGTTTATCACCTTCGGCAATTAATTTTGTAAGGCAAACAGTTTTAATGCCCAGCAACTGTTCGGTACAGTAAAAATCTATCCTCGTTTTTTGCTGCTCCGGAAATATTTCCAGCAGTATCACATTTTCGGGGTTAAGATTGCCAACAAAAATATCTTTCAGCAATTGTATGTAGCTTTCTTTATCGTAACCGTTTAAATAGGAAGAAAAATTATCGGGCAATTCGGCATACTCAGCCGTTAACTCAGAATGAAATGCCTGAAAAGCAAAGAGGGTTGGGAATCCCTGCATTTCTATCAGTTGAGGTTCCAGTTCGCCGCCTTCATTTTCGCAAATGCCGAAATCAAAAACCAGGCATTCGGGATGGCTGCTTTCGTTGGGCACTTTTACATTATCCGGGATGCCACGATCGGTCATCGCAATAAATTTCGGATCAACGATTACATCAATAATGTCTTCGCAGGCATTCAGCATTTTTGCCGTAAAATCCCTTGGAACAAATACCGGCGTTTCGGCATTCCTGAAATCTAATGAGCCTGGATGCAGGTTTTCCAGCTTAACCATGTATGCATCATATTTTTCCTTGGTAAAACTGGCGTTGAATTTTTCCCTTAATTCTTTTATCATGTTAAATAAAGCTTTTGATTATTCTTTGTTCAGAATAAAAATAGCTATAAAAATCCATTTTGTGAGCCACGAATTACACGAATGCACACGAATGTTTTTCATTCGTGCATATTAGTGTAATTCGTGGCTTATTGAAATACGGCTGGCAGAAAACTACACCTCAACCAGTTGCATGCTTTCAACAGCATGAAATAAAAAATTGGGAAGTATATGTGCGTAGGTCCACATGATTTTTTCGGGATCGTTCAAATGGGTGATCATGGATTGCCATTTTTCCTGGCCGTAATTTTCAATAACTGTCTTTTTCTTTTCATCGGTTTGCAAATGCAGGCTCATACCAATCGCATCTGCTTCGGGGTGAAACTGCGTACCAATCATGTTTTCATTAAACCTGATGGCCATTACCGCTCTCTCCAAAGGAATATGCGGCCTTTCTTTTTCGATGGCTAAAATAGTGGCACCCATTTCCTGTAGTTTATTGTGAATAGGCTCAGTAACCTGGTAGTCACGGCTGTCAACTGCGTAAAAAGGATCCTTCAATCCCTCAAAGATCAACTCACTTTTGCCATCTGTTAACAGGTGAATGGGAAATACTCCGAAGGCTGTACTTTTTCTTTTGCCTACTTTTGCTATGTTTAAATACCTGCAGATTAACTGGAAGGAATGGCAGATAAAAAACACCTGCTTTTTTTGAACATTGGCCTGGTTGTCATTAAATCGGGTAACTTTTTCCAACCAGTTAAAATAAACACTTTCCCACTCGCTGCCCTGGCTGTCAAGCGGGCTTCCGGGGCCACCTGTAGAAATGTAGATATCGTAATTCAGATCGGGCACTTGTTTTTCCAGCCGCACTTCAAATTCATCCCAGGTTAAATCAAGCTGATTTACCTCGCCGAATTGATTCAGTATTTCACGTAAGCAACGCATGCCCTGGTTGGCATGTCCTTCATACAAATCAAGAATGGCAACGCGTATGGATTTTTTTTCGGTCCAGTTCATATACAAACATAACAATTTTTTAAAAGCGGATGTTTGGGTGTACCCCTATATTTTATTAACGTATTGTGGATTAAAAAGTTGCGAAAGGTCTTTTTTGTCGTAAAAAGATGACATGGTTCTGCATAAAATATGACGAATCTCATTTTAAAAGAATGTCTTTTGAAGGAAATTGAGTCTTGTTAAAATACGATGTATGCAAACCAGTTTCCAGGATGTGATGACCAGGCAAATGTTGTTTAACTTTTGCAGGGACTGTAGGCGAATACCCGGTTCAGCAGCCGAGTTGGAGGCCTTTGAAAAAATACAACAGGGATTTGCCAGCCAGTTTGAATTATTTTTCCCGGATAACCTGGCAAATAAAACCATTGTTGTAATCCCCAGCCTGTCACTCGACCAGGAAGGGTTGGCCAAAGTGACCGGCGCCATGTATTACGAAGAAAGATTGTTGTGTTTACTGATGTTGCTGCGCATGCCCCGGGCCAATGTGGTATATGTAAGCAGTATGCCGATTGATCCTGTTATTATTGATTATTACCTGCACCTGTTACCTGGTATTACCGGTTACCATGCCCGGGAGCGGTTAACATTGGTAAGTTGTTACGACAGCACGGCCACACCGCTCACCCAAAAGATATTAGAAAGGCCACGGTTGATTGAATGGATAAAAAAAGCCATACCTGCCGGTAACGTAGCCCATATTGCCTGCTTTAATACAACGCCATTAGAAAGAACGTTGTCGGTTTGCCTGGGCATTCCCATTTATGGATGTGACCCTTCACTGAATTACATGGGTACCAAAAGCGGCAGTCGCAGGGCATTTATGCAGGCGGGTGTGTCCACTCCGGCGGGTGCCGAAAATTTATCCGGTTGCCAGGATATTGCGCATGCATTGGCAGCATTAAAAGATATGCACCCGAATTTAAGGAAGGCGGTTGTTAAACTCAATGATGGTTTTTCGGGTGAGGGAAATGCGCTTTTTAAGTATCCCGAAAATGTTTGTGGAAAAGAATTACATAATTGGTTACATCATAACCTGCCTGAAGCATTGGAGCCGGTGGCTGATGATTTGAGTCCTGCTGCGTTTATGGAAAAATTTGTGTTGATGGAAGGTATTGTGGAGGCATTTATAGAGGGCGATATCAAAACTTCGCCATCGGTGCAGTGCCGTATAAACCCAAAAGGAGAGGTAGATATAATTTCAACACACGACCAGGTGCTTGCGGGTGAAGGGGAACAGATATTTGTGGGAGCTCATTTTCCTGCTGATGAAGCATACCGGGCAGAAATTGCAACCATGGCAAAATCAATTGCCGTAATCTTAATGAAAGAGGGGGTTTTGGGAAGGTTCAGCATCGATTTTATTTCGGTAAAAGAAAATGATGTCTGGAAGCATTATGCCATTGAAATAAACCTGCGGAAGGGAGGCACAACACATCCGTTTTTAATGCTGCAGTTCCTCACCAATGGAAGCTGCAATAACGATACAGGGGTTTTTGAAGCAGCCGACGGCCGGCAACTTTATTATTACACCTCCGATAATGTGCAAAGCGATAAATACAAAGGCCTTACCCCCAGGGATCTGATAGATATTGCTATGTTTCATGGATTGCATTTTGACCTGGCAACACAAAAAGGGGTGATGTTTCACATGATAGGGGCCTTATCGCAGTATGGAAAAATGGGTATGGTTTGTATAGCTGCTTCGCAGGAAGAAGCCTATTCATTTTACACAAAAACCATTGAGGTGCTGGATGCTGAAACTGCCGGGTGAAAATATTGGAAGTTAAAAGTTAAAAGTCAAAATTCAAAAAAGAAGAACCTGCACATTCAACCTTTTGACTTTGAATTATTTTATCTTAACAAAATAACCGTTCCTTTCATTTCAACTACAGAGCCGTTTTTATCAATTCCTTTAATAATCCACACGTAAGTGCCGGATGAAGCCGGTTTACCTTTTAAAGTTCCATCCCAGCCCTGCAGCCACGCTGTTGTTTGGTACATCAGCTTTCCATATCGGTCAAATACCCTAAAGTATTCTGTAGTTCTGATACCTACCGGTGTTGGGAAAAATACATCATTCAGCCCATCGCCATTGGGCGTAAATGCATTGGGCAAATAATAGGTTGGCCCTTCGTACACTTTTATAAAAATGGTATCATCATCTGAGCAGCCAATAGCATCGGTAATATGCACATAAAAATAGGTGTCGTTTTTCATTACTGCTATTGGATTGGCAATGAATGGGTTGTTCAATGGGGCTACGGGGCTCCATACAAAATCTACTGCATTTCTGCCGGTAGCAAGCAGTTGATGATCTCTGTTGATGATGGCAATGGTATCGTTGCCTGCAAAAGCAACTAATGGCGACTGCATAGTTACAATCACACTGTCGGTTACAGAAAAATTACAACCATAATTATCAGTAACAGTTAACGTAAACTGGCGGGTGGTATCTAGCCTTACACGGGTAACAGCCATATTGGGACTATCTAACGAATCCGGTGGCCTCCAGGCAAAATTTACAGTGCCCGATAAATTACTGGCACTGCCAAACAGCGTAGCATCTGTTTTGTAACACACGGTAGTATCCTTACCTGCATCGGCAACGGGCTTGTGCAACACATTAATGATGATGGAATCTTTTCTTGTGCAAACACCCCATTTGGCGGTTAAGTAAAACTTTGTAGTATCGTTTGGTGTTGCGATGGGTGTTCTTATTGTATCATAATTTATTAAAGGTGGCGGCGGTGTCCATTTAAAAGTATCAGTTAGTGCATTTGTTTGTGGTATTAAAGTGATGCTGGTGCCAAAGCAGATGGTGCTGTCGGGGCCAAGTTCAAGGCGCATGGTATCAAGCAATGCAACTGATTGCGAAATTGATTTTAAACAGCCGTTAGCATCTTTTATTTTCAGATTATTATAAGTGCCAACTGCTAAATTTATAAATTGACCTGTTAGCTGGGAAGTAACAAAATTATCTATGGTGTATTGATAACCAGGTGTGCCGTCACCGGCAGTAAGGGTAATGGTGCCGGTTTTGTTGGAGCAATCGGCATCTGTTGATGTACTAAGCAGCGTAAGTGCAGTTGGCTCTGCAATGGTAGCTGTTGTTGAGCCACCACAAAGCGAACCAATTACCCTTGCCAAAACAGTATAGGTACCGGCAGGGGCATTAAACATTGGCGGAGTTTGCCAGTTTGCGCCACCATCAATAGAATATTCAATATTAGGCGCCGTTGGCGAATTTATGGTGATGGTTCCGTTACCAGCATTACAAAGTGCATTTGTTGCAGTTACGTTTAAGGGATTAAGTGTTTTGTAAACGATAATGGTATCTGAGCCTTCTGTTTGTATAGCAGGATTATTACATTGGCGGTAAAAAGCCCTAACTGCGTAACTCATACTGTCTTCGCTTTGGCAAATGGAAGAAAAGGTAGCTTCCAACTCGCCATTTCCTAAAGGGACTGTTGTGCCTGTGGTAACCCATACCCCGTTTTTATAAAGTGCTACACTATCCAAAAGCGATGTGGAACCACTAGGTACAAAACGCCAACCTTCATTGGTTGCACTCCATGATGTGTTATTTCTGCCGGGTACCACAACTGCCGAATCTCTATTCCAGTTTTGAATTCCTAAAATTGCAGTTTGAACAATAGAAGCACCACATGCAAAGGGTTTGTCTTTTAGAAAAATATCAATGATGCCTGTGCCTTCGTATAAAACCATTTGTTGGGTTACAATTGCTGCTCCGCAATTGTAATAAGGGATCTTGTAAAAATTTAAAATTAATTTTCTACAAGGCGCAGTACCAACTATAATATATTCTACCTTTTTGTCAGGCTGTTGTGGCGTTGCGGTTGATGGGTCAATATCATGATAAGGCCCCATAATAGTTGCCATGGGATAATAGGTATCCGTATTTTGAACACCCACACTCGAGGGAATTGTATCCGGTAATAAGTATCCATTTTCTTTGCCTGCATTACTTGTATCAAAACTGATGATGCCATTTGTACCAACTGTACAACTGTTGTAAGTTTGACCATAAAAACAAAATGTAAATGGTAGTGCAATTGCTGGCGAAAACCTATCATCCATATAAGACGGGTCAACTAATATACCTCCGGCATTTGTAAAAGGAAAAGGTTGATAAGGTATTGATACTACCTGGTAATCATCTGTTGATTTAATATCCGGAATCCGTGCTTTTAAATCAAGGCATGATTGCAAACAGGAGATGGTTGTATCATTACCTGCTGCAACATTAAAGCAGGATTGTGCCTTAAGCGATGAATTATTAAAAAGAAAAAATGCTGATAGACTAAATAGTAAAAATTTTTTCATTGCTGTGAAGTTGGCCGTTTTTATGCTGTTGAAGATAATTAAAATCTTTCAAACGCTGTCTGATGCAGCAAAGAGATTACTCACATAGGTACATATATCAGAATTCCCACCTTACAAAAGCCTCCATGGCTGCGTATTGAGTTAAGCCAAGCTGGGCATATAGTTTAGCCGTATTGGCATTGCGGTTTTAGGCATGTTGCTAAAATTTACAGCAAAGTATTTGCCTTGATATAAAATTACCCCGCAGTGATAGCTATTTGTAAATATCTTTTCTATTTCCTAAGTCAATTACTGTTACTAAAAGGGTGTCGTCAAAAATATCGTATATAATCCGGTAATCGGTAACACGTATGCGGTAACCATCTCTTGCCTTCAATTTTTTATAACCTTCCGGGCGTGGATTTTCAGCAAGTTTAAGAATCGCATTTTTTATTTTGGAATAAAACGGATCGTTAATTTTCTCTAAGGTTTTTTGCACTTATTTTTCAATCCTTACTTTGTACATGCTTTTTCCTTTTGGCTTCTATTTGTTTAAAAACGGTTTCCGCATCAACAAAAATTTGCTTCTTTTTTTTTGCAGCATCATATCGTTTAATGTCATCCAAATCTTCCAGCTCTTCCATTATTGAATTAAACTGTTTGGCAGGTATGATAACTAATTTTTTGCCTGCTGTGTCCTTTATGTATTGTGGAGTTATTGTAATCATAGCATTTTTTTCTTTTAAATTCACTGTTAAGGTACAAAATTATTTTTTAAAATCTCCACCTTACAAAAGCCTCCATGGCGGCGTATTGGGTTAATCCAAGCTGTGCATATAGTTTAGCGGTATTGGCATTGCGTTCTTCGGCACGTTGCCAAAACTCACGGTCATCGCTTCCCTGGAAAGGCACACTGTCTTTTTGCGACTGGTGTATAAAAATGCCATGCCGTTTTTTTACTACCTGGTCGGGGCTCATCGGTATGGCCATTTCAATTTCAGTAATGTCCCATTCCTGCCAGGCACCTTTGTACAGCCAGAGCCAGCAATTGTTTATCCAGTGAGTGGTGGGTGGTGAATCGTGAGTTGTGAGTTGTGAGTCGTGAGGAGTGAGTGGTGAGTTGTGAGTGGCCTTAATTCGTCGCAACGCTTCCATCACCACATCAAAACACACTTTGTGTGTGCCGTGCGGATCGGCAAAATCGCCGGCGCAATAAATTTGCTGTGGTTTTATTTTATTAAGAAGATCAATGGTGTTCTGCACATCTGCTTCACCCATCGGATTTTTTTCAATGGTACCGGTTTCATAAAAAGGAAGGTTCATAAAATGTATCTGGTCATCTTTTAACCCAACATATTTGCAGGTTGCTTTGGCTTCGCATCTTCTTATCAATCCTTTAATGGCACGTATAGCTTCAGTATCTTTTTCACTTGTCTTTTTTGCTTTTAAAAAGGCTGTGGCTTCATCCAAAATGATTTTGCTTTTGGTTTTATCAATGTCAAACATACTTTCAAAACCTACCGCAAAGTCTATAAAGCGGGTTACAAATTCATCAGTAACGGCAATGTTGCCGCTGGTTTGGTAAGCCAGGTGTACATCATGCCCCTGGTCGTGCAGTCGCATAAAAGTGCCGCCCATACTGATGATATCATCATCGGGGTGAGGGGAAAAGAGTACTACTTTTTTAGGAAATGGTTCATTGCGTTCGGGATGATTGTTTCGGTATTCAGATTGTTTGCCACCTGGCCAACCGGTAATACTGTCTCTTAATAAATAATAAACCTGCAGGTTTATTTCGTAGGCATCGCCTTTTTCTACCAGCAGATCGTTGAGGCCATTATCATTATAATCAATATTGGTTAAGCTTAAAACAGGCTTTTTTAATTTTAATGCCAGATTAACCACCGCACGTTTTACCATCGTGTTGGTCCACTCACATTCACCGGTTAACCATGGACTTTTAAAACGGGTTAATTCGCTGGCACAGGTTTCATCAATTACAAAAATGCAATCATCATGATTTTGCAAAAGCGAAGCAGGTAAATCTTCGGTATCAATATCTTCAACTGCTTTTTTTACAACCGGTGCCTTTGCCTGGCCCCAGGCCATTAAAATTATTTTTTTAGATTTTAAGATGGTGTTAATGCCCATGGTGATGGCCATGCGTGGCACCTGCGCCATGTTTCCAAATTCATAAGCATTGGCAATCCGGGTGCTGTTATCTAAACTGATGAGCCTTGTTTTAGAATTGATGCTGCTGCCGGGTTCGTTAAAACCTATGTGTCCGTTAACACCAATGCCCAGTATCTGTAAGTCAAGCCCACCGGCATCATCAATCTGTTTTTCGTAACTAAGGCAATGTTCTTTTACTTTATCTTTTGGTATCATGCCATCGGGCAGGTGATAATTGTTGGGGTCTATATCTGTCTGCTCAAATAAATTCTTACGCATAAAATAATGATAACTCTGCAGCGCATCTTTATCCATGGGGTAATATTGATCAAGATTGAAAGTGATGACGTTTTTAAAACTCAGACCTTCTTCTTTATGCATGCGCACCAACTCGGCATATAATGTTTTGGGCGATGAACCGGTTGCCAGGCCGATGACTGGCTTTTTACCTGCGGCTTCTTTTTCTTTTATAAGTGCTGCAATTTCTTTTGCAACAAATGCAGAGCCGGATTTTGAATCCGGAAAAATTTTAACCGGTATTTTTTCTAAAGAATCGGTGAAATCAATTTTAGTCATATATATATTAGCAGTTCGGATAAAATTACATTTTTATTTATAAAATTGTCTGAACGGGGATTTGGGTAGATTTTATGGATTAGAAAGATATACTTATAAAAAATCCTTTTAATCCTGCTAATCCTTCTAAATCCCCGTTCAGACAATCTTTAGTTCACTTCAATCTCATCTGCAAATAACCACGCAGGGTTACCAGCACCGGGTTTACCGGCAGGAATGATACCGTAATTTTTTGCCCTCACCTGTATATACCTGCAGAATTTTTCTTTTTTAATTTCAATTTTATTGAGTTCATCATCGGTGTTTACATCAACTGTAACTGTTTCCAGCGGTGGATGTTTAGTGATGCTGCTGGTATCAATAAAAGGAATGTAAGTAACTTCTACCTGGCTTGGTAAATATATCCAGCTACCGTTTTGCTTAAGTACATGTAATGTAATTTTAGAAACATTCATTTCTTTACCGAGGTCAATAGTCGCATCTAAATCGGTACCGTTAAAACCTAAAAACTCAGATGATTTTGACATGCCTTTTTCATTTTGCACGCCATTTACCAAAGTAAAAGCGCCATCACCGGGATAGTTTTTACTGGGTTGGGTTGCAAGTGTTATTTTTTTGCCGGCGGCTTTGTTGAAGGAGAATTTTTGATATAAGATAGATACAGGAATTTTATTGTAAGTATCTTCCCGATCATCATAAAATTTACCATTGAAAAGCTGTGCACTAATCTCCTTTGTGTGTTCTGTAATTTTAATATCAATACTTTCTTCTTGAGCATATTTAACTTTTCTCATTATTATCGGAATACTATCTTTCACTAAGCCATTATATCCTGTTTCGGAAACACGTATGAATTGGTTATCATTCTTCTTTCTTTCCAATCTATAAATAAGCCCATCATAATTTTCAGCAGGCATCACCGTTGCCTTCAAATCATAATACGCCTTACTATAATTAATCTTCTGCTTATCCAGTCTTTCAAAAATAGTTGGCAATCTTCTTTCAAAATCTTTCCAATCTCTTTTTTCTTTCGGGCTCCATAAAACCTCACTCAGTGCAGTAATTCGTGGAAACAACATGTATTCAACTTTGCTGGGGTATTCCATGTATTCGGCCCACATGTTTGCCTGAGCGCCTAAAATATATTTGCCCTGCGCTGCATTCAGTTCTTTGGGGATGGGTTCGTACGCATATACATTTTCAATGGGGTTGTAGCCACCAATGGTGATACTGTCTTCATTTTTACTTTGGGTATGATCAAAATACACCGGGTTGCCAGGCGTCATAATTACCTGGTGTTTTTGTCTGGCTGCTTCAATGCCGCCAGCTTCGCCACGCCAGCTCATTACCACGGCATTGGGTGCAAGGCCACCTTCCAGTATTTCATCCCAGCCAATCATTGTTTTGCCTTTGCTGTTTACATATTTTTCGATGCGCTGCACAAACCAGCTTTGCAATTCGTGTTCATCTTTCAGGTTGTTATCTTTCATCCGTTTCTGGCAGTAAGGACAAAGCTTCCAATGTGTCTTTGGACTTTCATCTCCACCCAAATGAAAATATTTTGAAGGAAAGAGTGCAGTCACTTCATCAATCACATTCTCTAGAAATTTAAAAGTAGAATCTTTACCTGCACAATAAACATCATCAAATACACCCCAGGTTTCCTGCACCAGTTTTATTCTTCCGGCTTTTTGCTCATCAATACTTTTTTGTGAGATCATTTTTGCCGGTATCTCGGTTGGTTTTTGCGGAAAACAACTTAGCCAGGGATAAGCAGCAATGGCAGCACTACTGTGGCCGGGCATTTCAATTTCCGGTATCACATCAATGTATTTTTCCTTGGCATATTGCAGCACTTCTTTAATTTCGGCCTGAGTATAAAAACCGCCGTAAGGCTTGTTGTCGCTGCCTTTGCCGGGATATCGGCCAATGATGGTGCCGTTTCTGCGGGCACCTACAGTTGTAAGCTCAGGGTATTTTTTTATTTCAATGCGCCAGCCCTGGTCATCGGTTAAATGCCAGTGAAACGTATTGAATTTATAAGCAGCGAGATAATCAATATATTTTTTGATGAAGGAAACGGGGAAGAAGTGACGGCAAACATCAAGGTGCATACCGCGATAAGGGAAACGGGGGTAATCATTAATTAGAAAAGCTGGGATTGATTTTTTTGAGTTTGAAATATTGTCCAGTAATATCTGATTCAAAGTTTGAATTGCATAAAAACAGCTAACAGGTTTTTGGCAAAATATTACAACTCCACTTTTCCCAGCACTTAAACTGTAATGAGCACTATCATAATCAGCGAGTGCTTTTTTGGGTAACTGAAAAATGCATATCGAATTACTATCAGTTTCTATTTTACCATTTTGGTTGTAAACATTTGTTTTAAATTTTTCTTTTAATGTAAAGCCAAAATAGTTTTTAATTAAAGAAGAGAGCAAGCCAACTTCTTTATAAAATTCTTTTGAATTATACAGCAGGGTGGTCTCTTCATTAATGGTAAAACTATCCATTTTAATCATTTTGACCGATGTCGGCATCGGCACAATATTCAGTTGCGAAAAACAATTTGCAGATAACAGCAGGCAGATGATCAGTATGTTTTTTCTCATAAATTGATTTAATTTTTTTTCAATTTCCGAATGATTCATTCGGAAATTCAGTTTCATTAATTTTTTAAAACCGGCAATACAATCTTACTCGCATTCACGGCATCATGATAAATCTTTATCGTTGCTTTTATAAAATCTTTTTCTGTTGCATCCGGTATCCGCATAAATTTTTGTGGGTTCCTGTCAATTAAAGGAAACCAACTGCTTTGTACCTGCACCATTATTTTATGTCCTTTTTTAAAAACATGTGCCACATCATTCAGGTTAAATTTTACTTCGGTTATTTTATTGGGTATAAAAGCCTGGGGCTTTGAGGGATCGTTGCGGAATTTTCCCCGCATTACTTCTGCCCGTACTAATCTTTGTAAACCCGCCATTGTAAAGCCCCGTAGTGTGCCTTTGGGCGTAGTGGAAGTATCAGGCAACACATCAATAAGCTTAACAATAAAATCTGCATCTGTACTGTTGATACTTACAAACAGATCTGCATTTATCTTTCCAGAAAGCGTAACATCATCTGTAAGTTCATCTGTTTCAAAAACAACTACATCGGGCCTGTTTGCAGCAAAGCGCTGGTCTTCGGCCATGTACTCATTATTTCTTCGGCCAAAAATGCCATTGGTATATGGCACCGGTTTGTTGGGGTCGCTTACATATTCATCAAAACCGGTTTTGTTGTTTTCTTTTTTGGTTGAAAGTTTATTTTCATCGTTAAAATAATAGTCAACAGGCGAAGCATTTTTTGGTGGCCATGTTTTATAATCTTTCCATTGATTGCTGCCGGTTTCAAAAATAGTTGCTTCGGCGGCATTAAAATTTCCTTTGTCTTTTAAATAGTAATTAAAAAACTTTGTCTCCAGCGAATCCTGAAAATATTTACTGCTGTTGCTGCCAAATTCATGTGTGGCAAATTTTGTCCACTCCTCGCTGGCCCATGCGCCGTGTGTCCAGGGACCCATTACCAGGCGGTTATTATTATTGGGGCTTTGTTTTTCAATGGCTTCGTATGTGTGCAATGCACCAAACAAATCTTCCGCATCAAACCAGCCACCAACAACAAGTGTGGGTACGTTAATGTTTTTTAAATGAGGGCGTATGTTCCGTGCCTTCCAGTAAGCATCATAAGTATCATGTTGCAGGTATTCGTTCCATATCACACTTTTATTATTGTAATATTTTGCACTGTTTGTATTTTTTATGATACCCATTTTTAAATAAAATTGGTACGCATCTTTTATACCTGTATTAAAAACCGGCTTTGCGTAATCTTTTACCGGTCCGTTCCGCTCCATGTCAAAAAAATTCATAAAGCCAAAATTATCCAATAGAAAAAAAGCGCCGTTGTGATTGGCATCATCGCCAATAAATTCATCGGTAACCGGTGCCTGGGGACTTACAGCTTTTATGGCCGGATGTGCGCCCGGCAATGAGGCAGTTGCATAAAAGCCGGGATAAGAAATACCCGCCAAGCCGACACGACCATTGTTATTTTTGATATTTTTAACCAGCCAATCAACCGTATCGTAAGTGTCACTGCTTTCATCCACATTTTTTTTTGTTTTCTTGTCAGCTATGTATGGCGTTACTTCCAGGTTAATGCCTTCGCTCATGTAGCGGCCACGGACATCCTGGTTTACAAAAATGTATTTTTCTTTCATCAGGGCAGCATTTGGCCCAACTTCCCGTGGATAATTATCTATGCCATAGGGCCCGGCAGAGTAAGGGGTACGCTCCATTAAGAACGGGTACGGTTGAAATTCATCTTTGGGCACATAAATAACGGTGTAAAGTTTTATGCCATCCCTCATGGTAATAGAAGTATCTATTTTTGTGTAGTTATCTTTTACAAAACTGTTTTGATGTTGTGCAAAGGAAGCAGTTGCTGCAAAGCAGCATATACATGCAATCAGTTTTTTCATCATTGTTTTATTACAGGTAAAATGATCCTGCTAACATTTACTGCATCGTGATAAACTTTTATCATGGCTTTTTGAAAATCGCTGTCATCGCATTTGTAAATGTCAACAAATTTTTGCGGGTTCCTGTCGGCCAACGGAAACCAGCTGCTTTGTATCTGTATCATCAGCTTATGCCCTTTTTTAAAAGTATGGGCCACATCAGGTAAAGTATATTTTACCTCGGTTATTTTGCCCGGCACAAACGCTTCGGGCGCAGCAAAACTATTGCGGTAGCGGCCTCTCATAATTTCGCCACGTACCAGCATTTGATAACCACCCATAGGATAGGACAAGCCATTTCCTTTGCCCATTTCCTTTTCATCATATTTATATTCATCCGGGAAAACATCAATCAGTTTCACAACAAAATCAGCATCGGTTGTAGAAATGCTTACCATTAAATCGGCAACTAATGGCCCGCCAAGTGTAATGTCTTCCTGCAACACATCTGTGCTGAATGTAAGCACATCGGGCCTGCGGCTGGCAAAGCGCTGGTCATCTGTCATGTATTCCCTGGTTCTGCCCAAGCCAATATCTTCAGTGTAAGGCACGGGGTGTGCAGGATCGCTGATATATTCACTAAAATATTCGCCTCTTTTGGCTCTGTCTTCGGGCTTTATTTTATTTCTGTAATCAGTAAAAGTCAGTTTGCCATTTCCTGCAATAAAAATGCTTTGGTTCTCCATATTCTTCGGAGGCCATTCATTAAATGTTCTCCACTCATTTTCTCCGCTGAAAAACACGGTTGCTTCCGCTATGTCATGTACGGTACCCTTCAACTTTAAATAAAAATTGAAAAAAGGCATTTCAATATTGCGTTGATAAAACTCACTTGTCTTTTGCCCAAAACGTACATTACCTAAATAGCTGCCATCACTGCGGCCACCCCAGCCACCATGAAACCACGGGCCCATCACCAACCGGTTATCGGTGTTCTTGCTTTTATCTTCAATGGCTTTGTATAAACTCCAGGCGCCAAAGCAATCTTCGGCATCAAACAGTCCGCCAACAACCAGCATGGCCGGTTTAACATTGCTTACAAAATTGCGGGCATTGCGTGCTTCCCACCAGGCATCGTAATTCGGGTGATTCATCAGGTCTTTCCAAAACAAAATACTATCGCCCATTATTTTGCTAAAGTTTTTTAACGCACCCGTCTTTAAATAAAAATCATAATTATCCTGAGAGGGAACATGGAAGCCCTGACCCCATTGTGTAGTGGGTTTAGGCCTTGGTAAACCAAAGCCACTGTAAAAACTAAAACCATCCATCAGCATAAAAGTACCATTGTGGTGAAAATCGTCGCCCTGGAACCAATCGGTAACCGGCGCCTGCGGACTAACAGCTTTCAATGCCGGGTGGCCGCTTAATGCTGCCATTGTTGAGTAAAATCCGGGGTACGAAATACCAAATACACCCACACGTTTGTTATTACCGGGGATATTATTGATCATCCAATCAATGGCATCATAGGTATCGCTGGCTTCGTCAATTTGCTTACCAGTTTTATTTGGGTTGAAGGGGCGTACATCTTCAAAAACGCCTTCGCTCATAAATTTGCCACGTACATCCTGTATGGCAATGATGTATCCTTCCTTTAAATAATTGATCCAGTAAGATTCATAAATTCGTGCGTTGAATTTATCTTCTCCGTAAGGCGAGCAGGTATAAGGAGTTCTGTTGAAAAGTAAAGGATGCTTTACGCTGCTGTCTTTCGGTATATAAAAGGCGGTAAATAAATTGATACCGTCCCGCATGGGAATCATCTTTTCAACCTTATAATAATTTTCACGTACCCAAACCGAATCGGCATTTTGTGCCATTGTTACTGATACCGATACACTGAAAAGGCAGAGCAGCAGGAAATGTTTTTTCATGGTTTAATTATTTGAGTGCTAAATTTAACGAAACAATATTGGTTATGGATACAAACCGTGATGAGTTGATCAATAAATTTTATAGTTCTTTTCAAAAACTGGATTACAATGGCATGAATAGTTGTTACAGCCATGATATTGTTTTTTTTGACCCAGTATTTGGTTTGTTACATGGAGATGAAGCAAAAGCCATGTGGGAAATGCTTTGTAAAAACGCCAAAGATTTTTCGCTTACCTATGGCAATATTCAACACCTGGATGAAGAATACAGCACCTGCGACTGGGTGGCAACCTATACTTTTTCAAAAACAGGAAGAAAAGTGATCAATAAAATAAAAGCCAATATGTGTTTTGCAGATGGCAAAATAGCAGAACACAGCGATGGCTTTAGCCTGCATAAATGGAGCAGCCAGGCATTGGGTTTTAGTGGCTGGTTATTTGGCTGGAATTCTTTTTTTCAACGAAAAATAAAAAACGGGGCTAAGCGGAATTTGATGAAGTTTATGGAGGGGGAATAATCTGCTAAGAAGCTTTCTAAAAAGATTATTTATAACTACGTTGTAGTTTTTGTCGCCACGAATTTTCACGAATAATACAGCGCCATTCGTGAAAATTCGTGTAATTCGTGGCAAGCAAAATTCACAAAGTGAATTTAAAAACATTTCTGTGCTTCCGTGTTTCAGTGGCAAAACTCCTGCCGCAGGCAGATAAAATACTTCGTTGTTGCAAACAAAAAAAACAATCACTACTTTTCATTTTTATTCTTTCACCAAAAAATTCAATCATGGGAAATTTTGATTATTTAAACTGGCCTGCCATTGCAGTGGCTGCGCTTGCTTATTTTGCGTTAGGTTCATTATGGTATTCTAAAGTTTTATTTGCCAAACGATGGATAGCCGATTTAAAATTAGATGTTAATAATCCGGAGGCGAAAAAAGGTATGGGCCTGATGTTTGGTGGGTCGTTTTTTTTTATGTTTGTGCAAAGCCTGGCAATAGCTATAGTGGCAGAACGCATCGGCATCAGGGGAGAAGGATGGATGAGTGGAATAAAACTGGGTGCTGTTACCGGTGGCTGCTTTGCAGCAACGGCAGTTGGCGTTAATTACCTGTACGAGAAAAAGCCATTAAGCTTATTTTTAATTAATGGAGGCTATGCAGTTGTAGGTAATATTATTGCTGCTATAATAATTTGTAGCTGGGCATAATGGCAGTTTGTGGTTCGTGGTTTGTGGTTTGGGTATTTCGCATTGATAACACTTCCACTTCGCTCTGTGTTCAATAAAGATATGTAGTAAAGGAGTGGTTATTTATTAATTGGCATTTACAAAATCGGGCCTGTTTATAAAACTACTTATGAATTTAAACCGGATATTGCTCTTTACCTCTATCTTCCATGGTTGCATGTTCCCGTTTGTCCTGGGGAAATAATAAGCCCTTAGTTCAATGGTTTCGGCTACGAAGTTTTCGTTCCGGGTACGTACACCACCGCCAATGGCGGTAAAAATATCACTGTGTTGCAAACTCATTTTAGAAGGCTTCAGTAATATGGCATCGACGAATGCAAAGGGTGCAAATCTGAAGCCGAGTATTTTGGTTGTGTTATAAAATACTGTTTCTGCTTTTATGGTTGCTCTTACATCGGATTCAAGCGAATCGTTACTAAAATAAGGGAGTCCAAAATTACTGTTGAGATACAGGGGTGTATTTAAAGACGGGTTTGCCTGGACTGTAAACCCCGAACTCAAAAATAACCTGTTATACCAATTAGCGCTTAATTTTCGCAGGCGTGTAAAATTTTCAACATTAAATAAAATATCTACATCTTCAAAACGTTGATGGTAATAATAACCGCCAACCTTAAATGTATAGTTAACATACAATCCTTTTTTTCTGAAGTTTGATAATGACAGATCTATACCTGCGTATGGCCTTTTCTTATTTTCCCTTTTAACATATCCTCCACTATCTTCTTTCAAATATCCCTTATTAACGTATCCTGCAGTTACGGCTGCACTAAAGCCTTCCGGTATATCTTCCTTTCTTCCAAAACCATAAATAAAACTTGTTTTATAAAATACCTGCCTAAAAACATTGAATGATGACAATGCAGCGGTAACATCAGTATACCGTGCATCGTAATCTTTGTTGTTAACTTTTGGAATTAGTATTGGAATTGTTTGAAAATATTGCTTAAAACCCCTGATGGCTATAAAGTTGTGCATGCGTATCTCTTTATTTTCGTAAAGCGAACGTTTGCTGTCTAAACTATAGCCAAACCAGGCATCAATAGTGTAGTTAATATATTTAAAGCTGTTACTGTAAACAGAATCTGTATTGTACACATTCCTGGTTCGGCGATAAGTCCATTCCAATGCGCCGGTTGTTGGTATGTACGGTGTAACCAATGGTTTTTCAAGTCTGGTGTAAAAAGAAGTTTCCTGGTTACGGTCGCTGCTGAAAGCGTTTCCAAAATCCTGGTAGCCTGTAATCAGGTCAATAAAACTCCCGGCAATATTGCGTTTTATCAGTTCGCCCTTAATTCCCGTTCGGGGCGACCTTGGATTTTCGTAGTAACCACTTACCAAAACACGGCTGCCGCTTCCCATAAAATTTTCCTCCCGTAATTCCATACGCCCCTTGTCTTTACTGCTGATGTTAAGTTTTCCGCCGATAGAAAAAACGTCTTTGGTTACTACCACCACATCTACCGAATCGGTATTCTCAACAGCATATTCCACGTAAATCCTGGCATCTTTTACATATACCAGTTCTCTCAGGTACCTTTCGTTATCGGCCAGCAGGTAAGGCGCTAACTTATCGCCAACCCTGAAAAAAAGATTTTTTTCTATAACGCTTCTCTTGGTGTTTTTATGAAAGGTGTTAGCAAGCCTTACGCCCAGGTTATTTTTTATCGTGGTGGTATCATCTATATCATATTGAAAGCCTAGTACTATTGTTTCAATAGACCGGATTATTTTACCCTTGTATTTTAAAAAAGGATTTTCAATTTTAACAGGTGCTTCATCCGGTGGTGTACGGGAAATGCTTTTACCAAACCGGCCCAGCAAACCCTTTTTTTTAGCAAGAAAAAATGTATCGTTTTTAGCAGGATCTCCCTGGGCTGTAACAGTCTTATGTACAAATATAAAAGCTGAGAAAAAAATACAGATATAGCAACAACGTTTAATCATGGATAGGTAAAAACTATGCTTGAATATGATACTAAAGATATTGAAATGCAGGCAAAAGAATGACAATACCGTTAATTATGTAAGAAAAGCCGCATGCTTTTTTTTTACCATTTAAAACAACAGGGTCCACTGTTTACGGGATTTTAACTATACCAAAGACAGATTGGGGCAAAGACCAACGGACAACTGGTCAGATCACTTTATAGATTCAGCCACTGCATTCCATTTTGCGTCTCCACCTGCTCATTTTTTTTGTTCGGCCCTTTTAAAAAGATTGGACCAGCTGTTTACTATAGGATGATCAAATTCCTAAAACAACCCTCATCACCACTTATCATAAACTGCTTTTATTTGCATCCGCAACATGATAACTTGTGACTAAAATTATCAGCCATGAAAAGAGTACTCCTTTGCATTATTGCATCGTTATACTTTATTGCTGCCCGGGCGCAACAGCCTGTAATAGTATCGCCGCAGTGGCTTCAAGAAAATGTAAACGACCCCGACCTGGTAATTTTATACACTGGCTTTGCCATTAAAGGCGATTTTGACCGCGAACATATTGAAGGCTCCCGCTTTTTGTGGCCCGAATGGCTGGCGCCTAATACACCGGAAGCATCAATGAATCCCTTAGATATTAAGGAAGCCACTAAACGTTTACAGAATCTGGGCATCAATAAAAATTCAAAAATTGTTTTATGTCATAAAGCAGGCGATGTTACCATTACGGCAAGAATATTTTGTTCGCTGGAATATTTCGATCTTCAGGGAAAGGTTTCTTATTTAAACGGCGGCATGGAGGCATGGAAAAAAGCAGGATACCTGGTTACGAACAAAACTGTTCCTTATAAAAAAGGAAATTATGTTGCCAGCATTAACCCGATGCTGGTAAATAAAGAGTATGTATTAAGTGCATTACAGCCTCCATCGCAGACCGTGGTAGATGCAAGACTGAAACGTTGGTATGATGGTGATGCCACCGGCAACCCAAGAGACGGGCATATTACCGGGGCGCTGAATATTCCCTACCCCGATATGATAGACTCTACAAATAACCTTAAACCAACAACAACGCTGGAGAAGAACTTTGCACCGTGGCACCGGATAAAAGCAAGGAAATAGTGCTGTACTGTTTTATTGGCCAGACTGCGAGTGTGGATTATGTTGTGGGCCGTTCGCTGGGTTAAAGTGTATGATGGCAGTGTGCAGGAATGGAGCCGTGATGAAAAAGTACCAATGGAAAAAACGAAGAAAGAATAAATAGCGTTGAAGTAAATTTTCTTCACAGTAATCCACCAGGTTAAAAAGATAATTATTCTTCTTTGATTTTTGCAGCGGTGTATGTTGAGATAGTTAAATTTCGAATAGTACTTTCCCGCCTATGTTCAATAACTATGAGCACTGTAATTACTACTACCGAAACCAAGGTTGCCGGCAGGGTTCCCAGGTTAATTCCTCCTTTTGAAAGAGGTTTGGTTAAAAAATCGCCGAAGGTAGCGCCAAAGGGCCGGGTAAAAATAAAGGCAATCCAGAATAATAGTATGTGGTTTATTTTAGTGAGGTAATGAAGCACAACCACCAGTACAATTACTGCCCCGGTAATCATGGCTCCATACAGGTAACTCAGCCCGAAACTGTTGCCCAAAAAATCGCCGAATGCTGTACCCAGACTGTTTGAAAATAAAATGGCTGTCCAGTAATAAATTTCTTTTTGTCGGTTTGCTATGGGGTAAACCTGCAGATTTTTATATTTTTTGTACCAAAGCAATAAGGACAACGCCAATAAACTTGTAAGCAGCATGGTACCCAGGGTATAACCCAGGTGCAGGCTTCTGTCTATATAATCAGAGATTTCTGTACCCAGTGTGGTAGTACCTATTATTACCATCCAGTAAATAAACGGTATGTATTTTTTAACCGAAAGCTGTGCAGCAAGCACTATCAGAAAAAAGGCAAGAGTTATGCCGACGGCTGACACGTAACCCAGCTTTAATGTCATTGAAATAAAATCGCCCAATGTTTCGCCAAGGGTGGTTGCAACTATTTTCATCAGCCAGAAAAGAAGGGTTATACCAGCTACTTTATTTATCTCTTTTTCAGGCATCTCAATTATTTTTTTAACGATATGCTGTAAAAGCCGTGCCAATGTTTTTTTTTGGGCCGGTTTAGCGGAGCACTAGAAAAAAAAGATGGCTGCCTGGGCGAAAACTCAGGGCTGCAAAACTTTTATTCAGCTAACTCTCATTTATCGGTTGCCACAGTTCTATATTATTTCCTTCGGGATCATATACCCAGGCAAATTTTCCATAAGACTCATCTATTTTTTCGTCATCAATTTTTACACGCTCTCCTTTTAACTGTTCCAGTAATTTATCAAGATCTGATACACGGAAGTTGATTATGAACTGCTGTTCGGCAGGAAAATATTTACTATCCTGTTTAAAAGGAGTGAATACAGTAACCCCGCTTTGTTGCTCCCAAAGTTTATCACTACCCACGGGATAAATGCCGAAATGTTTTTCGTACCAATGGCTTAGCGCTTTTTCATCTTTTGGGCGAAAGAAGAAGCCGCCAATACCGGTTACTAAGGATGACATAAGGAAGATTTTTTGTTTCTCAAATATAAAATCAAAAATTTGGATGCAGTGATAAAGGCACATGCAATATTGCCGGGGAAGGATTTCAGGCTGTTCAAAAACGTTATATGTGCCTTCTGAAGACTATCAAAGGCTGAAAAGCTTTAAAGTTGCAACTTATTAGGATGATTGTGTAATGCTTTACACCAAACACTGACAGACCTTTGTTACTTGATAATTCTATCAAACCTTAAAACAATATCTATGAAAACAAAACGGAAGATTTTATTAATAACTGCTTTGGCTGCCTTATCACTAGGTGCGTTTTTAGGCAGTTGCAAAAAAGATGACTTTGTGCAGGTTGATGGTGTTTGTCCCATCGTACTTTCAACCGATCCGGCAAACCTTGAAACCGGTGTAGCGCTTAACAAAATAATTACAGTAACCTTTAATGAAAAAATGAACCCTGCTACCATTACGCAGGCATCCATCATTATACAGGCAGGTACGGTTGCTGTTGTGGGAACTGTAACTTATAGCGGTGTTACTGCTACTTTTACACCTGCAGGCCCACTTGCAATTAACACAACTTACACAGGCAGGGTTACAACAGCCGTTAAAGATGAAAACGGAAATGCATTGCAGACAGATTACATCTGGACTTTCAGCACCGGCAGTACATTATCGCCAGTTGTCATTTCTACCGATCCGGTAAACACGGCTACAGGCGTGCTGTTAAACAAAACGATTACTGCAACATTCAATATGCCCATGAATCCCTTAACAATTAATGCAACAACATTTAAGTTAATGCAGGGAACAACGGCAGTTGCAGGTATTGTTACTTACAGCGGCAACACGGCATCATTTACGCCAACAGCACCACTTGCGGTTAACACACTGTACACAGCAACCATTACAACAGGGGCTAAAAATACGATTGGTACTGCTTTGGCCACTAATTATGTATGGACATTTACAACAGGAACAATAACAGCGCCTACAGTAATATCAACCGATCCGGCAAATAACGCAACGGGTGTGATATTGAACAAAGTGATTGCTGCAACTTTTAGTGAGGCAATGGACCCACTTACCATTAATGCGACAACATTTACACTCATGCAGGGTTCTACGGTAGTTGCAGGAACAGTAAGTTATACTGGCTCTACGGGCTACTTTACACCAGCAGTTAATCTTTTGCCCGGTGCAGTTTATACAGCAACCATTACTACAGGAGCTAAAACCCCCGCAGGTACCCCATTGGCCAATAATTACGTGTGGACATTTACAACAGGCGCAGCTGTTGCACCTCTGGTGATATCAACAGATCCGGCAAACAATGCTACAGGTGTGGCACTTAATAAGATAGTTACTGCGACTTTTAATATGGTTATGGATCCGTTGACGATCAATGCTACCACGTTTACCATTAAGCAGGGAGCAACTGCTGTTTTAGGAACAGTTACTTACAGTGGTTCAACTGCGTCTTTTTCACCTGCAGTTCCTTTTACGGGCAATATGGTATATACAGCTACCATTACAACAGGTGCTAAAAACCTGGCCGGTACTCCGTTGGCAAGTAATTATGTGTGGAGCTTCACTACCGGAACTAATGTAGCACCAACGGTGATCTCAACCGATCCCATCAGTAATGCTGTTAATGTACCGCTTAGTAAAGTAATCACTGCTACTTTCAGTATGCCTATGGATCCGTTGACCATTAATTTTACAACCTTTACTTTAAGCAGATTGGGGATACCTGTTACCGGAACAGTTACTTACACTGGTTCTACAGCATCTTTTACACCTACAGTAAATCTTTTAGTTAATAGTAATTATACAGCCACCATTACAACCGGTGCTAAAAATCTTGCAGGTACTCCACTGGCAAATAATTATGTATGGAGCTTTAGTACTGGTGCAGGTCCCGGACCTGGGCCAATTAATTTGGGAACAGCCGCCAGGTTTGGCATTTTAGCAGGTGTTGGTATCAGCAATAATGCAGGTTTTAGTATAATAAACGATCTGGATGTTGGTATTTATCCGGGTGTACGTTCTTCCGTTACCGGATTTCCTCCAGCCGTTATTGTAAACGGAGCTATTTATGCTTCTGATGATATTGCACCTCCGGGAGTACCAGCCATGTTGTTACAGGCTAAAACAGATCTTACCAATGCATATCTGGCTGCTGAAGGAGCAGTTTCTCCTGCACCAATTACTGTATCTGGAGACCAGGGTGGTAAAACTCTTGCACCGGGTATTTATAAAACCACATCCACACTTTCAATAGCGAATGGTAATCTTACATTGGACGCCCAGGGCGATGTGAATGCCTTTTGGATATTTCAGATAGCATCAGGCTTTACTACTGTAGGCGGTGCCGGTGGTAGTGTTATACTTACCGGAGGCGCACAGGCTAAAAATGTTTTTTGGCAAACAGGAAGTTCAGCAGTAATTGGTGACTATACCTCTTTCCAGGGAAATATTTTAGCATTAACATCCATCACCATGAACTCGCATGCTACCGCAGTTGGCCGTATGCTTGCCAGGAATGCAGCAGTAGTTATGACTCATACTAACATTATCAATAAGCCGTAAACAAAAAAAATATGAAATTTAATAATAAATATACAAGGGGATCACGCAAAGCGGGATTCACTTACAACGGTATCATTAAAAGCCTGATCGTTTGTGCTTTTATCTTAACCGGAATTCAATCGTCGGCACAAAAGCCGCAATATTCCAAACCATCATGGTATTTTGGAGTAGTAGGTGCAGCAAACGTTAACTTCTTTGACGGAAGTACCAGGCAGTTGAGTACTGAACTTACACCTCCTGCTACTTTTCATAAGGGAAGAGGTGTTGGTATGTATGCTGGTGGGTTAATTCAATACCGCCCGGCCAAATCTGTATTAGGCTTTATGCTTCAGGGTGGGTATGATAGCCGCAGAGGGGAATTTGAACAGGCAACTACAGCCTGTAATTGCCCGGCAGATCTGGAAACTAATTTGAGCTACGTTACTTTAGAACCAAGTTTATTGCTGGCTCCTTTTAAAAATGGTTTTTATATTTATGCAGGCCCACGAATGGCCTACAATACAGAAAAATCTTTTAAGTACCAACTGGGCGTCAATCCTGCTTTTCCTAACCAGGCACCAAATCCTGAGGTGGAAGGCGAGATTAGTAATATCAAAAAGGCGGTGATATCCGGACAGGTAGGAATGGGATATGATTTTATGATGGGTTCATCAAGCAGCAAAACTAAATTTGTTGTTTCTCCCTTCGTTTCTTACCATCCTTATTTTGGTCAAAACCCACGTACCATTGAAACCTGGAATCTAACAACCATTAGAGCAGGGATTGCTTTAAAAGTTGGTAGCGGTCATAAAATTATGGCTGCACCCGCTCCCACAATGCCCATGCCTGTTGTTTTAGACAAAGACGGAGATGGTGTTCCGGATAACGTTGACCGTTGTCCTGATGTTCCAGGTGTTGCAGCATTACAGGGTTGCCCCGATAGGGATGGAGATGGCATTGCGGATATTGATGATAAATGTCCTGACGTATTTGGTTTAGCCCGTTACCAGGGATGCCCGATACCTGATACAGATGGAGATGGTGTGAATGATGAATTAGATAAGTGCCCAACAGTTCCTGGATTAGCCCGCTACCAGGGATGTCCGATACCTGATACAGACGGAGATGGTGTGAATGATGAAGAAGATAAATGTATTAATGATAAGGGCCCGGCTTCTAATTTTGGTTGCCCGGTTATTAGCGAAGAAATTATTAAGCGTGTGAAAATAGCCGCTCAAAATATCTTCTTCGAAACCGCAAAATCAACATTACTGCCTAAGTCTTTTCCTAAATTAAATGATGTGGTTTCTATTATGCAGGACAATCCGTCTTTTAGATTAACCATTGACGGCCATACAGATTTTGTTGGTAACGATGCCTATAATCAAACGCTATCTGAGCAAAGAGCAGCTTCAGTAAGGGCTTACCTGATAAGTAAAGGCGTTGGCGAAAGCCGTCTTACTTCATTTGGTTATGGCGAAAGCAGGCCTGTTGCAGATAATAACACAGCAGCCGGACGTGCAAAAAACAGGAGAGTGGAATTGACATTGCGGAATTATTGATCAAGTAATAAGTTTTAATAAAAAACCTCCGGTATTTCCGGAGGTTTTTTATTGTATATCCAATGGATTGTTATACACTGAACTTAAGCAGGTATTTAATGACAGTACCGGCAACGATTTCTTGGCTTGCAAGCTGGACGCTGAACAGCAGCTACAAAACCCTCCCACCCGGGCTGGGCAATGTAAAAATAACACTGATGTTAAACGGTATGAAGGATTCTTTTAAGAAAGATGCAATGGATTATACCATTAAGATGTACATAGCCAATTATGATGTTAAGTTTGATTTTTGGGACTGGGATAAACCAATCTGATTCGCTTGATAAGAAAATATCAGCCGCTGACGTAAATCAGGCAATGGCAAAGATCTTTATGTTATAGAGGGGGAAAACTTAGTTATACTTTCTTAAACTGTTCTGTTATTTCCTGCACTATAATTCCAAATTTGCGGATCACACTTCTGATGATCATTGTTTGCCCATCGGGCATTAAATACATTTGCTGAGACATTTTTACATGCTTAATGAGTCCACGGTTAACTTTCAACCGAAAAGTCCACGTAAAATAATTGCCGTTTAACTCGCCTCGGGCAGTTCCCTCAATATCATTTGCGGTAGCTTCCAGGTGATGTTCGTCAATTTGTTTCAATTGCCATGAGCGGTGATTCTTTTTTCCATTACCAGGATACAAGTCTTGCTCTATACATACAACGCTATCTTTTATAACACCATCTGTTTGTGTTGTGATCTGGCTGATGGGTTTGCCATTTCTGGCTTCTGATACCCCGTAAGACTCTGTGTGCCCCACGAAAAATTTAACCGGATCGGCTTTTACAATACTATTATTAAATGCTGTTGGCTTAAGTGTAGAACAACTGATAATGGAGAGGCATAAAATGCCGGATAAAAAAAATCTAAATTTCATATTGTTAACAAGACACTTATTATGTCACTTTTTTTAATACTTAATTTATATCTAAACCAAATAGTCTTATAAATATTTGACACAGATACGCAAATGCTGATTTACTGGATTGTATTTCTGCACTGTAGAGGGATTGGGGCTAAGAACAATAGCAATAAAAAAACTTAGTCGAGAGGAATCATTTTTTTATTGTCCTCTAAAAATTGCTTAACCTCCAGAAATGCCCTGTAGGTAAACGTTGCAGAATTATGGGGGAAATTTAAATTCTTTACCCAAGGGTCCATAAATTTTGCTCTTTCTACGTTAGAAATTCCCCAGAAATGTTTTGAAGTATTAAGTTGCCGAGTTATAAATTGCAAAGAATAATGAGGAGAATGGTTGCCATCTTCCTGATAGATATACACTCCAGTACTATCATCCCTATATATAAAAGGATAGATCCACTCCTTTTCTGCTTTGCCAATGCTATCAACTGTATAATTCATTTTGATACTTCCAGGTAGTCTTATACTGCTGCTTGCATGGAAACAAGTATCGCTGTCATAACATAACTCCCGAAATCTCTGCAGATAAAATATATTTCTAATGCTGAAAATTACAATTGTACTATTTTGTTCCGGCTCTATCCTTACATTCCCCAAAGAGTCGTAGAATGGCACCACTCCGGCTTGTTCGATTGAAAACCCCATTGCCCAATCCTTATCCGAAAAATGAGTTGATCCAATTGTACTGTCAACAAAATCATAGAAAGATCGCTGGGCAGTTGCACCGGAAAACTGTAGGGTAGCGGCTATTAAAAATAAGATTCTCGGCACAATTCATTATTATTGATTTACTAAGATAATTTATTTCAAGCAAGGTTGATTGGAAAAGTGTTTTGCCTGATTCGTTGTCGATCAATAAGACCGGCCAATTGCAAAGATTGAAGAGAAGACCACTATCGACAGAATTTGTGTAAAAATATTAACTTGCGCTGTAATCAATTGCATGACTAATTCCTTATGAACTTATGACTTCTATGCAGAAATATATTCTCCTCCTTTTTACTCTTCTTGTATCAACGAAAATTTTCTGTCAGAAAACTGTTTTTATCGAAAAATATGATTTACCGGCAGAAGTGAAAAAAGCGGGCGAGGTGATTGTACAAATGCCTTTTGGTTATGCTAATATTCTGAATGTTTTTGGAGATACAGCAGGTTTAAAAACTGCCGGCGATATTTTTATTGATGTTGCCTGCACCGACTACCCCATCAATGCATCTTTACAGGCGCTGAACAAAAGCAGGGTTGCCTCTTTTTTAAAGCGTTTTCCTTTTATTGAAGCAGGCCAGTTGGCGCAGGTAAATTTCTTTCAGCAAACCGATGGTGCACTAAGGGAAAAAGCAATGACGATGTTTCACGGGTTGATTATAAAGTTCAGGCCCAAGCAGTCGATAGAAAATGCAAAAGTGGAAGTTGTTAAACTGGAGAATATTGTAAAAACAGGTTCAGTAGTACCTCTTGTAAAACCGGCAACAGTAACAAAGAAGACGGACAGCGCAATCACCGAGCTGGAAAAATTATATTCGCAAAGGCCCCGAAAATTTCAAAATGGAACCTGGTATATACAAGTAGGCAGGGGTGGCATTTTATCCAGAGATAATGCGCTGCCAAAAAAATCGCCGCTCGACTCATTTATCATCCGGGAGCCAAAAGATGCTTTAGAGGAGGGTTTAATAGATAAATCGGAGTATAAAGAATTTAAGCGGTCAACGTCAATCCGTATTTATTATCCCAGGTGGTTTCCATTGGATTCAGTGATTAGAAAAAAGCCTGCTGCTGTTATTGAAAAGCAGATGGTTGTTACAAAAACAAATAAGATACCCGATTCCTCTATTTTAAAAATTCTTGATAGAACCATGTGGGAAAACGCCACAATTGTGGGTGATGTTACCGGCAGCATGTACAAATACACTGCACAACTTTTGTTGTGGGTAAAATCAAATCCAATCGGCAGTTTAGCAAAAAATTTTGTATTCTTTAACGACGGAAATAATATGCCTGATAAGGATAAAAAATTAGGGAGTACCGGTGGCATTTATTTTAAAACCTGCAATAATTATATTGAAGTTGAAAACCTGCTCAGAGGCACCATGTTAAAAGGTAATGGTGGCGATTTTCCTGAGAATAATATTGAGGCTTTGCTGGCGGCAGAAAGAGCTTTCCCTGCAGCCGAATACCAGGTTATGATTGCCGATAACTGGGCGGCCATAAAAGATAAAGCGCTGTGGCAGCATCTTACAAAGCCGGTAAGGATTGTGGTATGCGGCGCCACGGAATTTAATGTAAATATTGATTATCTGAACCTGGCAAGAAAAACCAATGGCTCTGTTCATTTAATGGAAAGTGACCTGTACAACCTTGCAGGATTAAAGGAAGGGGAAATTTTAAAAGTTGGCAAAAACAGTTTTGTTATTAAAAACGGAATGTTTGTTGAAACGGGAGATGAGTTTCATAAATAAAAAGCTTCGTCTGGCTTTATGAGGATACGAACTATTGCAACGATTATTTACAATCCTTCATGCAAATGAAAAAAATTGTTACCGCTTTATTCGGGATATGTGTTTTACTTTCTTTACAAAACTGTAACAGGCATTTGCAAAGTAATACTGCACCGGCTGCTTTTTTAGATTTATCCGATTCTGATGGGCATTACCGGTACATCAAAAATTATTTCATGCTTTCTGAGCAACGAAAATTGGAAACATGGTACAGCACTTATTTAAATAAATGCACCCTATTTTATAAAATTGAATATCCCACAAAGGATTCTATCCTTAATCTTATAAGAAGTTACTGGGTAACATCGGATGAACAAAAGCATGAGATACAATCCATACAGTGGCGGCCAATTAAAACCGGGGCAGAAGTGTTTGTTACGATGAATTACAGTTACCGCATTATTGCTGAAAACAAGGTGAAACAGATTTACAAATTAAAATTGCAGTTGCTCCTAAACCGGCGCAATAAGATAATAAGTATAAAGGAGTTTAGCAGGGGTAGATAGAAGGGCATACGCACGGTTGTGGCACTAAATTCAAGTTTGCATTTAATTTAGCAGGGCGAAAGCGGGAAAATATTTTATTTTTCAAAAAAATAAAATATTTTTACAGTATGACTTTAATAATTGAGACAAAGAATATACGTGAAGAAAAGGCACTTAAGAATTTTCTTCAGCAACAATCCATTTGTTATCACTCAGAAGCAGAAGAAGATACTGCTTTGTTGAAAGCTATGGAAAAAGGCCGCAAATCTGCCATGCTCACTCCTGTAGAAAAGGAAAGCTTTTTAACCAAACTTAAAAAAGCTAAATGAATATTGATATCCGCAGAACATTTACCAAAGATGCGGATAAACTGCCTGCAAATATTCAAAGGCAAGTGGCACTGATTATTACCAACCTGCAGCAGGCTAAACAACTATCCCAAATTAAAGATTGTAAAAAGATAAAAGGCTCTAAAACTGCTTATCGCATCAGGCTAAGCCAATACCGTATTGGGTTCTTTTTTGAAAATGAAATAATAGAATTGGTAAGAGTAATGGGTAGGAAAGATATTTATAAATATTTCCCTTAATTATATTTTATGAGCAACCAGTTGCTATCGATGTTGGCCAGAGGGGTAACGGCGAAAAGAAATCTATCGCCCCGCCTGCGGCGGGCTTTTAAAAAACAACACAACTTTTTTCTACCAACCTTTAATGCCTACGGCATACATGTGTCTTTGCTTTTAGCTCCGTTAGGAGCGTAAGGTTGGTAGAGGAATATAACCCATGCTCCATTAAAGTTCCGTAGGAACGAAAGAGAAACACGGTGAGCGAAAATAAACAGCCGCAAAACCTGCCTGGTATTGTTGTTGGGTGGAGGCGCAACAACGGCGGTGAGCAGGCTTACATAATGCCGGCAGTGTCTAAGACTAATATTTTTTTGGTTCCCTTTTAGTATGCCTTATCCTGATTATAATTACTTCATCAGGTGCTGCATAGTAAACAATCCGATACCGCAGTATTTCAAAGTATAGAAATTTTCCGTCATTATTTTTTTTGTAAGGATCCTTGTTGTGAATCGACCCGCTACCAGCTAAACCATTAATCTTAGTCAGTACTATTTCTTTAACATTATCAGCGTTTTGTTCAGAGTCTTTGCGGATATATTTAATTGCTGCATTAAACTCACGTGCAGCACGTTTACCCCCAGGTTACTTTCCTTTTGCCCATTACCAGTTTTTCGACATTTTAACGACCTCTTCATGGGTATAAACTTCGCCACGCTTTATTTCTGCCATCGCTTCATCAATTTCTTTATTGTATTGCTCTATGCTGATATGCCCGTCCTGTTCAATATCATCTTCTAAAAGCGCATACATTGCCTTAATTTTTTTGTCATCGGCTACTTTCATATAGTCAACCAATTTTTTACGGATAGCTACGGTTGTCATACAATTT
>JBBRCM010000005.1:0-63090 GCA_038204855.1 Chitinophagales bacterium | reverse complement strand
TTTTCCTGCGGAGAAATGACCACAGAAAATGATGCTATAAAAATAAACCAACAAGGTATTGAATTTATGAATGCCGGAAAATATGAGCTGGCCCTGCAGGCATTCTTAACAGCTGTTAAAAATCCACGGCTTTCAAAAAATTCCAAGGGCACCATTTACCGTAATATTTCTTTAACCTGCAACGACCTTGGTAAAAAAGATTCGGCCGTTCACTTTGCTACCCTGGCAGCAAAATGCTATAGAAAAAACAGCTTTGATAACCTGGTTAATTTAGCCGACGTTGATATTGTGGCAGGAAAAACAGGTAGTGCGTTGGCCCGCTTACTCAAGGCAGTGAAAATGAATCCCAATGAAATGTCGGTAAATAATTCTTTAGGGCTTATTTACCTGGGAGAATATGATGAAACACTCACTGATCTTGACAAAGCACTCATATATAATTCAAAGGCTTTTGAAATTAATGAAAGCCGTGTTACCGAAGATGTACTTGCCAGAACCTACTACAAAAAAAAAGATTACGAAAAAGCTGAGACCCATTATGAACACCTGCTACAAAATTATCCCGATATTATTTCTTACTCGCTGGATATGGGAATGATAAAACTCAAACTGAAAAAAAAGCAAGAAGCGGATAAATTTTTTGAGAAGGTGATAGCGACGGACAGCAGCTATACTTATACCATTGAGACTTTTAAAGAAGCGAATAAATAAAGAGCATTATTAGCTACAGCCACTCTTTTAATCACCGGTGTCTGCTTAGTAAATATTTTTCA
Organism: Chitinophagales bacterium; assembly: GCA_038204855.1. Taxonomy (GTDB): domain Bacteria; phylum Bacteroidota; class Bacteroidia; order Chitinophagales; family Chitinophagaceae; genus Ferruginibacter. Next base: position 62,317 of record JBBRCM010000005.1, on the reverse strand, counting down.
TGGACCACCTCACTCATGGGCTTATCATACACTTTACTTTCTACCCAACTGATAATATCTAAGTAAGAAAACACCCTGGTTTCGTAACGGTTTGTTTCAAACTGCTTAATCTTCAGCAATAATTTTTTTAGGCCTGGTTTTAATTTTGCCGCCGACTCATATACATTATCCCGCAAAAATTTAAACATCTCCTCCTCCACCATTGTCAGGTTTTCCATGCGTGACATAAAGCGAAATACAGATTTAATCAGTGATTCTATGATTGCATCATTACCCAGTTCAAAATGCGCCATCAGGTGCACCAGCCGGGCATAGCATTGCAGATCTATACGCATGTCGAGCGGGCCATTAATTATCTTCTGCAACTGATCAATCGAATCTTCGTAGTTGCCATTTCCAAAATACAGGAGGGCTGTTTTATATTGAATTACCAGCACCCGGTGCCTGTCAATATACATCTGAAATTCATCCAGCCCTTTTTCTATAACAGGTACCAGTTTCAGACCATCCCCAAAAGTGCCTTTCATTAAATGTTGATTAATTTTAGCACTGGTTAAATACACAAATGCCTGCATCCGGAAATTATCATGTTGATTGGCAGGCTTTGATAAACCAAAGCGTTCAAAACGGGCAAGGTATTTATCAAACTGTTTAAAATTGCGGAGGTTAAAATTGGCCGTAAGCAGGTTGTGCATGCCTTTAATATAATGCCCCGTTTCAACAGTAATCATCATCGGTTCGTTCTTAAAAAGGTCTACCCATTTTTTACTGTAACGGTAGTACATCAAAAAATCCTGGCGAATAAATGCATACCAACAATAACTCTGATAGAGATATAACAACTGATAAAACCCTTTGATACCGGCAGTATCTACCAGCAGGTTTTGTTTAAAAAACTGCCTTACACCTTTTTCATCTTTTATATTTCTTGCGTGCCCATGTTTAACATACCACTGGTAAAGTTGTAGTGCCAGGTTCGATAAAACTGTTATTTCGTTACGTTGGCTATTTACAGCATTTGCTTCTTCTGTAAGCCTGTCGGCTGCGCCTTCTCCACTACGGGTAATGTGCAGTGTCTCAATTTTTTTCTCAAGAGAAATTATTTGAATTAAAAAACTTTCCTGGTGATAACTCTTGGCAAGATCTTTTGCCCTTTCCAGTATTTTTAAACTCTGCAGGAACAAACCTTTATTGTAGAGGATACGGGCGTAGTCCAGTTGCTCATGCAGTTGCATGTCAATACTATCTGTGCTTTTTAATAGACGTAAACTGGCCAGCAATTCTTTATACAAATGGGCTTTTAAGTTGGCAAACTGTGGCTTTTCAATTCCGGGGAGTTTTTTCAGTATCAATTTTTCGTCGTAATCCTTTCCTTTGTCAATGGCATCAAAAAGCTGGATGATCTTAAGGTCTTCCCGGGATGAACTTCTTTTAATATAGAGCTTAAAATGCCTTTTTTCCGCCTTTTCCAGCGATTGTATCAGTTGAAATAATATGTCTGTAGAACGGTTGGACATCATAAAGGCTGTTTACCAAAACCCTTTACTGTAAAGGGATTCGGGATATAAAAATTCTTTTAGCATAATAAAATCAAGGCTAAGTTGATTATGACTGCAAAAATAACCATCTTATCTTTGTGTTACAAAAGACGGTTAATAAGTTCATAAAGCAGCAATCGTTAAAAAGGAACAATCAATCGTTAGAAGGCTTTTAAGGCCGTTAAGCTGAATCAGTCAGCGATTAAAAGGGATATAAATTTTTCATATAGCAAGCAATCGTTAAAAAGTCACTCCGTTTCTACGGAGTGGCAATTTATTTTACAATGATAGGTAATAATTTGATAACACTGAGATTAAGCCGTTATTTTTTTTCCAACTGTTTTAATATTTCCTCAACGGCCCTGTCCACCTGCGGATCTCTGCCATTTATTTTATCTTCAAAACTGTTAATCACTTTTATATCCGGTTCCACACCTGATTTTTCCAGGTCCTTGCCATCCAGTGAATAACAACCCCAGCTTGGCAGCCTTACAGACGAACCATCAACCAGGGTTGTGGCACTGGTAAAAATAATCCAGCGGTAAGTTTCGTTACCGATTATCTTCCCCAGTTTTAATGCTTTAAAACCTGCCGACGTCATTTCTGCATCGCTTAAAGATTGCTCGTTTATCAATAAAACAATGGGCTTATCTGAAGGTGCAAAATTTGCTTGTGGCGTTAATTTCCCTTCCCGGTATTTCCAGTTCAGGTAAGACCGCTGTTCCAGGAATTTCAATACTTCATCATGCACATTTCCACCTGTATTATACCTGAGGTCAAGTATCAACGCATCTTTATTATTTAGCTCCTGGGTCATGTCGATAATAAATTTTTCCAGCTCCGGTGTTCCCATATTCTTCATACAGGAGTACGCAATACGGTTGTTGCTTTTTTCATCAACCCGTTGCTGGTTATTATCTATCCATTCGTCGTACAGGTTTGTAAACAAGGTTGTTTGTGGGTGGATCTTTACATCAAAATTTTCAGCTCCCCTTTTAAAGCTGAGTTTTATCTCTTTATCAATAGATGGTTTGCTGAAATAATAATTACGATCCGTATTTTTATCTACCGCTTCGTCATTAACTTTTACCAAAACATCGCCGGGCCTTAAGTTAATGTTCTTGCGATCGGCAGCAGTTCTTTTTACAATATACTTTACCATGTATGGATCATCATTTTCGAAAACGATTCCTGTTTCCATGGTTCTGTTTGACAGGCTTACAGTTTCATCATCACCATTTGTATTAAATCCCTGGTGCGATGAATTCAGTTCACCCAGCATATCATTCAGCAGGATACGCATGTCGGCCCTGTTGTTGAGCTGTGAAATAAAAGGGCGGTATTTCTCTTTGGTTTTTAACCAGCTAAGGCCGTGAAAATTTTCATCATAATAATTGATCTCCATTTGTGCCCACGCTTCTTCAAACATCTGGCTAAACTCTGCCTGCAGGTTTCTACGGAAGGTGTAGCTGGTATTTATCAAATCTGTCTTGTTAGTTTCAACATTAAGTTTTGAAATATTACCTTTTGATAGCAGGTAAAATTTATCAGCGACGGCTACAATATCAAAATCTGAATTACCATCTGTACCGGTAATTTTTTCTGTTTTATTTTCTTCAAAAGGTTCGATCACTGTTTTCCACAATGCGGGTTTTCCTGCTGCATGATTACTTTGGTAAAATACCGTGGTCTTCTCGCTTTTCTGGTACACAGCCACCAGCGATTGTGAGCCAAATGCCGGGCTAACCTGTTCCATCCGCTCCATGATCCTATCCATATCAATATTTACAACAACACTGTCTGCATTTATCAATGATTTTTTTGTGGTATCTTTTTTCTCTTCTTTAAAAAGATCATTGAATTTATCAGAACGGTATGGTTCATCTATCTTCTCCAAAGGCAGGCGGTAAATAGCCGCATTTTGAGCACCGAAAGGATTAGAAGGCTTTAATCTTGCTGAAGAGAAATAAATATATTTTCCATCGGCAGACCACATCGGATCCGATTCCGAAATACCGGTGTTAGTGATGTTAACCGTTTTTTGAGTCTGCATATTGTAGAGCATTATCTCCTGCTCAAAACTACGGAAAGCATTAAAAGCAATATACTGGTCATTGGGCGAAAAGGCAGGACGTGTATTATCGAAGCCCCATATTTCATCCTTAACGATCATTTGATGTTGCATACTTTTCAAATCCATTAAGCGTACCTCATCACGTCCACTCAGGTAAACAGCTTTTGTTCTTTTTTTATTGAATGCAATAGCCCGGTTATCTTTTTTATCATGGCTGATCTGTTTTAATGCTCCGGTTCCATCAGCCGAAATTGTAAACCAGTTTAAATAGCCATCCTGGGTTTGGCTAAAAAGTAGTGTGCGGTTATCATTCAGCCATTTTATTTCGGTAGCTCTTTCTGCCGAACCCTTGCTCACCTGCTGTATAAATTTACCTTCCACATCACTTACAAATATTTCTCCACGACTTATAAAAGCCATTTTCTTTCCATCAGGCGAAATATCAAAATAGCTGATCTTACCTTTTACGTCATAATCTTTTTCTTTAGGTAAAATGCTGTTGCGTAAAATACTGATCTTTAGTTTTTCGGCTTTTGCACCTGCTACATCATATATCCACAACTGGTAATCTTTTTCAAAAACCACTTTGCCGCCGTTGGCATTTACAATGGGAGTTTTAATAGACGTGGTAAATTTAGTTAAGTCATTCTTTTTGCCGCCTTCCATGCTGTAGAGATTGTATTCGCCATTGGCTTCGTCCGATATAAAATAAATATTTCCATTCCGGTCAATCGTTGCACCAAAATCCTTGCCTTCCCAGTTTGTATATTTTTTATACTGCTTTGTTTTAGGATTATAAGATTGTATCTCTGGATTAAAAGGGCCCTTATATCTTTTACGCTGCAGTTGATTTAAACTTTCCCAGGTATCATTAAAAAATATTTCTCCGGTTGATGGATGCTCAACCAGGTTATGATCGAACTGGAAAAAATAATTGCCGAAAACACGCTGCGGAGTTCCTCCATTCAGGTTCACCTTAAAACCAGAAACCTGTCCGGCTCGGTTGCTGTGAAAATAAATAGTTTTTGAATCCCAGCTCCAGCTGCTTACTTCATCGTTGGCACTGTGAAAAGTAATTTGCTTAATATCGCCACCGGTAACAGGCATTACAAAAACATCTGCATTACCAAACTGCCTGCCGCTAAAAGCGATCCATTTACCATCAGGCGAAACACGTGGGCTGGTTTCGTAACCCTGCATGGCAGTGATACGGCTTGCCTGGCCATTGTTTACAGCCGCTTTCCACAAATCGCCTTCATAACTAAATATTACGGTTTGCCCGTCGGGTGTAAGGCATGGATTGGAGAGGAAATATGTTTCGTTATCCTGTGCCGATAATAAAACAGCAAGCATTAAAAACTGGAGGGTAATTAATATCGATTTCATTGCAGTTGGTTTTGGCTGTGAATATACAGCCAAACCTATTTATTGCAATACCGTTTATAAAAAATAAAAGATCCAGGTTATTTTCCGCCAAATACTTTCTTTAAAATATCTGTTACCTGTGCAGCCGGGTTCTTACGTATCTTTTGTTCTTCCAGACTGATTTTTAAAAACAATCCACTTAAAGCCTTTTCAGTTACATAAACCGTAAGATCTGTATTAACGGGTTTAGTAGAAAATCTATTGTATGTTGTAAACATATCCTTCCAATATTTAGTGGCATCTACTTTTACAAGCGATGCTTCAATTACCGGTCTGAATTTATCGGTGAGTTCTTTGGTTGTTACTGACTTTAGATAATCTGTTGCGGCAAAATCACCTCCACGCAATATCTTCAATCCGTCGGTAATGCTCATGCCCTTAATGGCAGTCCAGAAAATGCCTTCAACACCACTTGCAGCATCTTCTGCAGCACGGTTCATACTCAGGATCGCTTTATCAACTACCGGACCCATACCAAAACTTCTGAGTGTATTCTCAACTTTTTTCGCTTCTTCAGGCATTAATACTTTGATGGCTGCATCAGCAAAAAACCCGTTCAGTTTACTTAATCGTTTTGCACTGCTGTCGGTACCCACACGTAAGGCTTCTTTTAAACCATTAATAATATCATCATTGCTAATTCCACTACCTGATGATGAATTTGTAGATTTTGTTACTTTATCAAACAAACCTTTTATTGTTTGTGCAGAAACGGATTGAACACTGATAAGGGCTACGGAAAAGAGGAGTATTATTTTCTTCATGAATTTTTTAATGTTTACACAACAAAAATAAAGCCATTGATGCTAAGAAAGGGTTAAAAATAAGTTATCCCTTTTATTGCCTAAATTCGCCCATATAAATTGCAATACATGAAAAAATATATCCTGCTGTTAATTGTAAGTATTTCCTTTTTTGCACAAGCTTTTGCCGAAGAAGGCATGTGGCTGCCGCAACTGCTGCAAACCCTTAACGAAAAGGAAATGAAAAAAATGGGGATGAAGATCAGTGCATCTGATATTTACAGCATCAGCAAAGGAAGTTTAAAAGATGCCATCGTTAGTTTTGGTGGCTTTTGCACAGCCGAAGTGATATCCGGCCAGGGGCTGCTGTTAACCAATCACCATTGTGGTTTTGATGCCATACAAAATCATTCATCTTTACAAAACAATTATATACGGGATGGTTTTTGGGCTTACAATAAAGACCAGGAATTACAAAACCCTGGTTTGTTTGCAACTTTTATTATCAGTATTAATGATGTTACCAGTATAGTTTTAAACGGTGTTACAAATAAACTGACTGAGAAAGAAAGACAAAGTGTTATTGATAAAAATTTGGCTGCTTTAAGAACTTCAACCAAAAAAGAAAGCTACCAGGATATACTCATTCGTCCTTTTTTTGAAGCCAATAAATATTTTCTGTTTGTAACTGAAACTTATCAAGATGTTCGCCTGGTTGGTGCACCGCCATCATCTATCGGTAATTATGGAAAAGATACCGACAATTGGATGTGGCCGAGGCATACTGGTGATTTCAGCATGTTCCGTATTTATGCTGATAAGAATAATAAGCCGGCTGCATACGCAGCAGATAACGTTCCCTACAAACCAAAACGTTCTTTAAATATTTCATTGGATGGAGTTAAAGAAGGAGATTTTACGATGGTGTTTGGTTTCCCCGGTCGCACCAATGAATACCTGCACAGCAGCGCCATTGAGCAAATTGTAAATATGAGCGACCCGGCAAAAATTGGCATACGCACCAAAGCGCTTGAAGTAATTGATGGTTTTATGCGTAAGGATGAAGGAATAAAAATTCAGTATGCAGCCAAATACGCATCCATATCAAACGCCTGGAAAAAATGGCAGGGAGAAGTGCTGGGACTAAACAAAACCAACGCCGTTGCAAAAAGAAAAGAGTACGAAAGCAATTTTGAAAAAATTGTGTTGAGCAGGCCGGAATACAACTTGGCATATATTGAGCTGCTAAAAAATTTAAAACAGGCTTATACCGATATTGAACCCTATGCTTATGCCCGTGATTATTACAATGAAATCATTCCCAGGGTTGAATTGTGGGGAGTTGCTGCGGATATGAATTCGCTGGTTACGGCCGCTGCAAAAGATGAAGCCACTTATACCAAACGCAAAACAGAATTGCTGGCAAAGCTGGAAGAATCTTTTAAAGAATATAATGCAGGTGTTGATCAGAAATTATTTGAAGCATTGATGGAAATATATGTGAAAGATCAGAAGGCTGAAAATGTGTCGCCAGTTTTTAAAGCAACACTGGAAAGGACAGGAAAATCACTTACTGCTTTATCTGAAGCCGTTTACAGTCAAACTCAATTCAATTCATTAGATAAGATAAAGAAGTTATTAAGCGGCAGTACTGAAGATGCTGTTGCAGCAATTAAAGCAGATCTTGCCAGCCAGCTTTACGCTGATATTTTGAAAACTTATGTAAGCAATGTATCGCCAAGGCTGAATGAACTCCAGTCGGAAATAAACCGCCTTCAACGCAACTATATGCAGGCGCAGATAGATGTTTTCAGCACTAAAGCCTTTTATCCCGATGCCAACAGCACCCTGCGTGTTACCTATGGCAACGTAAAAAATTATCAGCCACGTGATGGGGTAAAATATGAATTGCAGACATACATGGAAGGAGTGATGGAAAAATATGTACCGGGCGATTATGAATTTGACCTGCCTAAAAAAATGATAGACCTGTATAATAAAAAAGATTTTGGCAGATGGGGTGTAAACGGCCGCCAGCCGGTTTGTTTTATTGCCTCCAATCATACAACGGGTGGTAATTCGGGCAGCCCGGCATTGAATGCTGATGGTAATTTAGTTGGTTTAAACTTTGACCGTGTTTGGGAAGGAACGATGAGTGATATCAATTACGATCCTTCAATCTGCCGCAATATAATGGTTGATATACGGTACGTGATGTTTATCATTGACAAATATGCCGAGGCGAAAAATTTGATAGCAGAGATGAAGTTTGTGAGTAAGACGGGGAAGAAGTAAAAAGTAAAAATTCAAAATTAATAAGTGAGCAGCGGTTTTTTATCGCTACTTCCTTTAAATATAAACATTGACTCAATCAATTACATACGCACATTTTTACAGGCTCTCTGCCTATATTTCCATAATGATGAATGGGATTGCGCTTCTGTCATGTTCAGGTACGAAGCATTTTTATTTATTTAGATTCTTCGCTACCGGTCAGAATGACAAAATCGCTTTGATATAAGACGATAGTAATTACCCATGTTGAACGGAGCGTCGCCCATGTCGCCCCACAATGAACAACTGCTGGTAACAAAAAAATACTCATCATTCGCCCTTGGGCGAAATAAATTTCATTTTATGCAAATAGCAATATTAGGCGCCGGCATGGTAGGCTGTGCAATGGCGATTGACTTAGCCGCAAAATACCAGGTAACTTCTTTTGATGTAAGTGATGCTGCACTGCAACTGCTTTCTCAAAAAAATAATGCAATAAAAACCATCAAGGCTGATTTGAGCGATTATGGCAATTACAATTCCATGCTTGCCGGATTTGATTTTGTAGTTTGTGCTGTACCAGGTTTTATGGGATACAAAACTTTGGAAGCGATCATAAACGCACAAAAAAATGTAGTGGATATTTCTTTTTTTCCGGAGAATGCTTTGGAACTGGATGCGCTGGCAAAAGAGAAACAGATTACTGCCATTGTTGATTGCGGCGTAGCACCCGGCATGAGTAATTTAATATTGGGTTATCACAACGAACGGATGAAAATAACCAGCTTTGAATGTATGGTTGGCGGATTGCCGAAGAAACGGGTTTATCCTTTTGAATATAAAGCTCCCTTCTCTCCAGTTGATGTGCTGGAAGAATATACAAGGCCGGCCAGGTATGTAGAGAACAGCCATATTGTTGCTAAATCAGCATTGAGCGATGCTGAATTGATTGATTTTGAAAATGTGGGAACGCTGGAATCTTTTAACACCGATGGGCTGCGTTCCATATTATTTACCATGGGCCATATCCCCAACATGAAAGAGAAAACCTTGCGTTACCCCGGCCATATCGACCTGATGAAAGGATTAATTAAAGCAGGATTTTTAAATACAACGCCGGTTAATTTTAAAGGGCAGCAAATTTCCCCAATGGAATTTACTTCTGCTCTTTTATTTGACCAATGGAAACTGGGAGAAAATGAAGCAGAGTTTACTTTAATGCAGATAAAGATCAGCGATGCAGAAAAAACGATTTGCTACAATCTGTACGATGAATATGATGCAACAACCCAAACCTCATCCATGAGCCGTACCACCGGTTATACCTGCACCGCCGCATTAAACATGCTGATAGAAAATCTGTTTACTGAAAAAGGCGTTTTTCCACCTGAACTCGTGGGCAAAGATGAGGTTTGCTTTAATTTTATTATCAATTACCTGAAAGAAAGAAATATTCATTACTGTAAAACGGAAAGCCATATTTGTTAACTAAATATTTGCATTCTTTTGACCGGTAACTGCCTTTGCAACAAAACAGTTCCCTATTTTTGTTCATATTTCAAAAACGATGAAAAAATATTCAGCAATAGTTAGCTTAATAGTGTTAGCAGCTTGTAATGGCAATGACAAAAAGGTGATAGAGGATGAAAGCATCAAACCCAAGCCTATACCTGCTATAGCTTACACTATTGCGGCTGAATATCCGCATGATACCAGTGCTTACACACAAGGGCTTGAATTTTACAACGGCAAATTATATGAAGGCACCGGTGATTTTAAAACTTCCTCTTTAAGAATAACAGATTATAAGACCGGTAAGGTTGAAAAAAAGCACATGATGGGTACCGATTCTATTTTTGGGGAAGGCATTACCATCTTTAAAAATAAAATTTATCAGCTCACCTGGCAAAGCCACATTGTATATGTGTACGATGCAACAAATATTGATAAGCCCATTAAAACCTTTAATTGGCCTTATGAAGGATGGGGGCTAACCAATAATGGAACTGATCTGATTATTAGTGATGGATCAGCAAAGTTATATTTTGTAAATGCGGATGATTTCAGGCTTAAAAGTACCATCAGTGTTACAGAAAACGGAAGTCCGGTGTATGAGTTGAATGAACTGGAATATGTGGATGGTTTTGTTTTTGCTAATATATACCAGACCGATAAAATTGTAAAAATTGATCCGTCAAGTGGATTTGTTACAGGGAAAATAAGTTTTGCAGATGTGTTAACCAATCGTTTTGCAGATAAGATTATTCCTGAAAGAACTGATGTGTTAAATGGCATTGCTTACGATTCTGCCACAAAAAAATTCATGATAACCGGTAAGCGCTGGCCTAAAATGTTTGAGTTAAAGTTGAATTAAGCTTTTAATACAACGTAAATAACCGAACTGCATTTTTTTATATTGCCCCAGGCTTTCAAATTGGATATAAAGCCATTGAAAACTGCTTTGATAATATTCCCCTTGCCATTTTTATATTCCTCACTCAACATGCTCACATAAAAACTATCAAACCACATGGGTTTAATGGCGGCCAGTTTTAATCCATGTTGCGATAATAACTTCTCCATACTTTGTGGCGAAAAATGATACAGGTGGCGGGGTACATCATAAGCTGCCCAATACTCTTTATAGATATCTGCATCTTTGGAAGTATAATTAGGAACTGCAATAAATAATTTGCCGTTTGCGACAAGTAAACCCTCAATCTGTTTTATGTATGCATGTAATTCATGTACATGCTCCAGCACATGCCACATGGTAATGGCATTAAAAGTACCAGCGGGCAATTCAAATAATTTACCCGGTTCCTGCGGATTAATATTGTACAATTCAGCAGCTTTGTTTCTTGCCACCATATCCGGCTCCAGGCCGGTAATATTCCAGTCTGCTTCTTTCATGGTTTGCAAAAAAGCACCGGTACCGCAACCAATATCCAGTATGGTTCCTTTAACTGTGCCGCTCTCATTAATCACTAATCTTCTTTTAGCACCCAATGTTCTTTTGCGTACCAGGTGGTACAGGCTGTTGATGATTCCCTTTTTTGTATCGCTGTGCGAAATATAATTCTCCGAAGCATAAAAGGCACCAATATCATCCTGCGCAGGCACATCCTGCGTAAACCTACCCGTGCATGTATTACAATGCCATACAGCAAATTTTTCCTGAGAAACAGTATAGTCTTTGGCAGTTAGTTGCTCCTGTATATCTTTGCTGTTGCATATCGGGCAACTGCTGTAATGAATCATGGAGGGGTTAAATTTTTATGGCATTCCCAAATGGAAATGTACCATTAAATTGTGTAAAATAAATAAGCAATGCCAATAAGCCGATTGCTCCTAAAACGATGGCCCATATCCACCAGCGGTTTGTAACCGCTGATTTGGGTGCAAGAAACTCAGTCATTTCTGTGTTAGTTGTTTCCTTATCTCCTACCAATATTTGGTGTTCTGCATCAGGATGAACTACCCTTTCTGCAAAGACCGGTTGTGACAATGCTACAGGTAATTCCTCTTGCTTAAAACAGATTGCACCGGAAGCATCCACAAAAAAACTTCCAATATTATTCAACTGCACATCTGTATGATCGGCAATTTGCTGCTTCAGGTTATCGCAAAAATGACTGAGTGCTTCAGTAGCTTCATATTTATCGGCACCTGTTGTAGCAGACAAATAACTCAGTAAAGGGGTGGTATCTGTTTCCGTCTGTTCAAAATGAACAGATGATTTTGGAGCGGTAAAAACCTTATTGGTAAAATCAGATTCAACACCCGAACTGACAATGGATAAAGTACCCAGTCCTGGTAAAGGACAGGTTTTATGCTGAAAAAGAAAGGAAGCGATTTGTTTTTGCATTGCCGCAAAGATAGAGAAAAAAGACCCCTCTATCTCCCCCCAAGGGGGAGGAAATTTCGAAGACCAAAGTGAAGAACGATTCGTTTCATGAATTCGATTATAAAATATCACAGTAAAGCTATTCTTCGCAACAATCTATAAGATTTCCTCCCCCTTGGGGGGAGATAGAGGGGGCTGGTCTCTTTCTTAAAAATTAACCCTTACCCCTCCCATTAAATTCAAACCATACACGGGGTAATTATGCCAGCGCTCATATTTATCATTTAAAATATTGTTCACATCAAGCCATGCACTAAGGGTTTTATTAATTTTAAATTCAATCCCCGCACTCAGGTCGCTTCCGGGTTTGAACGCCTTTGCCACATTTCCTTTTGCAAGATAGAAACTGCCACTGTATGTATAAAAATCGGCCTTTAGCAATACCTGCTTAAATGCCCACCAGCGTAATGAAGTGGTAAGTTCAAGCGGCAATGTATTCCATGCCTTTGGATTGCTTTTCATACCCACATATCCATTGTAAGTAATGCCTGCACTCACGGTAAATTTCTCTTTACTTATATAACTTACATCGCCATGTATCTTTAAATCTTTTACTTTGGTTTCGTTGCTGATAACAAAAGCCTTTCCATCGGTTGCTGTATCGTTAATTAAGAAAGGGAGATTGGTATAAGTGATATAACCGGCTTTTGCATTGAAGTTAAAATGTTTGCCCAATGTACCTTTTATTCCCCCATAATATTCAATCTCCTTTGTATTCAGTTGCGCAGTAAAAGGTTTTAAAAAAGGATTCCCTTCTGATAAATTGCGGTAGGTATTCTTTGTTAGTCTGCCAACCCATCCTGCCTGAAAAGCAAAAACATTTTCTGCAATAAATGCTTCGGCATACACATTGGGAAGCCAGACAAATTTGCCATTATCCCAGGTAGGGGTTATACCGGCATTGATACTTACACGTGGTGTAGAAAAAATCAGCGACGGCGAAACCTGGAAAACATTGTTGTTGATCTTCACATTATTTGGCGAAAGATTTTTTGTTGAGTAAGAAGTAATATCGGCCTTACCTTCAAGCTTAAATGCAAAGGCTTCGCCAAATTGCTTTTGAAGGGGTGCGTTTAAAATAAAAGAAGTTTCGGAAAGCCTGTTGACATTGGTAAAATTGCTGAACTGCAAACTTGGATTGTAACTGATACCATACTCACCAATTTTTGTATTGCGGATACCAATTTTTGCCGAAAAATCCTGGAACTGCTGGCGAACATCTTTCTTACTGTACTTGTACAAAGCCGTATCATAACCATACAGAAACTGCTCATTCATCTTTACATCAACGCCGGCATATACTTCGTTGGTTGGTAAAAACAAGCTGCCCGCTGCTTTCAGGTGCAGTTTAGAATAATCCTGGTAAAGCATTTTTCCTTTAGAAGAAATGTAATCGGCATAGACATTGGCTAAAAACTTTTTACCATCTCCAAAACTAAAGCCTGCACTTACATAGGGGGTTGAAAAATTACCGTAACCAACTTTTACAAAATTCCGTAACCCCAAATACAGGTTGGTATCCTGCTGCAAAGCCAGCGGCTTCAGCGAAATGGGCTGATACGAATAAAATAAATTCTGTGCAGGAATACTATAAGTAAGATTCGGAGTGGTTGTATCAGCATTTAAATGTGTTGCCGAAAAATTTATTTTTACTGCATTGCGTAAAATGGGTTTATACACCGAGTTAATATCAATGGTAGATTTTTTTTTGAGTGTATCTTTTTGAGCCGATGCTGCAATAGGCAATAGGCAAGAGGCAATAAGCAAGAGGCAAATGACAATTGGCAAACGGCTTTTTATATTTTTGAACATTAAAAATTGAACATTGATCATTGAATATTTTTTTGTTGTTTTTTGCATGGTTTCTTTTTTAAAGGAATCCGCCTTAGCGAATTAGTACAGAACTCGCCAAAAGGCGAATTCCTACTCTCCCACTTTGCTTGCTGTTTTTTCTTCTGCAATCGCTTTGTCTAATTTTTGTTGTGCTTCGGCTTTCAGTTCAGGAATAGCAGCATTTTTTGCAACACTTTCATAAGTTGCTTTTGCATTGAAATAATCTTTCTGCTGCATAAAAATATCCCCCAGCAAAATATAACTTTTGGTTACCCAGTTATCGTAACTACCGGCTTCCTTAATTACTGCCAATGCCGATTTTTCGGCTATAGCCAGGTTATTCATTGTAAACTGACATGCGGCAATTTCGTAACGTGCCTCGGCACCCCATGCAGCTTTGTTGATGGCAGCACATGATTTAAAAGAGGTGATGGCAGCAGCACAATCATTCTTTATCTGCTGCGATTTACCTAACACTAAAAATGCAATAGACTTATCATCGGTACTGATACCTTTTTTAGTAAGCAAATTCTTTGCTGCATCATTTGCCTGTGCATAATCTTTCAACTGGTAATAGCATCGAACCAGTCCCCGCAGGGCTTCCAGTTGGTTATCCTGGTTTACTGAACCGCCGGTTAATGACTCAAAATATTTTTTTGCTTTACTGTAATCCTTCAATTCAAAATAAGTAATACGGGCCGCTTCCAATGTTGCTTTCTCAAAGAAACGGTTAAGGCCTTTACTGTTTACATAATCGTATCCAGCCAATGCATTCTGAAAATCTTTTGCAGCATTGTAACATTCCGCACTAAAATAATTAGCCTCCAGGATACTGACGCCACTGGGGAATCTTTCTATATAATTTTTAAAACCGGCAATGGCTGCGGGGCAATCGTTGGCATTGTATTTCAATGCAGCGGCTGTATAGGTTAATGAATCTGCTTCACTCACCGAAACTGTTTTTCCACTGCGGCGCATCATCTCCAGGTATTCATTTGGCTTGCCCAGCTCTATGTAGATGTTCTTCATAATGTCGGTTGCCTCATCTGCTTCGGAAGACTGCGGGTATTTGTCAACAAGGGTTTGATAGTTGCTTAACGCTTCATCATACTTATCTGTATTATAATAAACCAATCCAAGTTTAAGGTAGGCTCTTGGCTTTAATCCACCGGCATCCGGGTTGTTCAATATATTCTCCAGGAAAGGTACAGCCGATAAAAATTTCTCATCGGCAATATAAGTTTGCGCAATCTCCATATTCACATCGGGTACCAGGTTGCTTTTTGGATACTGTCTCAACAGGGTGTTCAATGTAGTGATCTTATTGGCAGAGCTTTTCACTCCTGCAATCATCGCTTTTTGAAACATGGCATAATCACTCTGCAGCAATGCATTATTTATCAAATTTTCATACATGGCGTTTGCCTTTGTAAAATCCGATTTCATAAAATAACAATCCGCACTGCGTACATAAGCATCTTGCTCCATGGGTGAGGATGTTACGCTTACAGATGTGGTGATCTGCTCAAAGTACGTCAGCGCTTTAGCGTAGTTTTCTTTTTGCAACCAGCTATAACCCAGATCATAATTAGCAGTATTTTTATTTGCCTCACCTTGTGATGCCACATTGGCCTGCATATACAAACTCAGATACCTGATGGCATTATCATACTCATTGTTGCGGTAGGCAATTTCACCCTTCCAAAAATTAGCGTAGGGTGTTACGGCAGAATTTGGCAAGGCCAGCACTTTGGTCAGCAATTCATCGGCTCGTTTTATTTGCTGATCGTTTATTAACTCCACCGCACGGCCATACAAAATACGGGGATATACTTTTTGCATCGAAGCCGTTGGCTTATCAAAAGATTCATACAATTGTAACGCATCGGCAAAATTGTTGGTATTGGCCAGCAGGCTCACCAGTATCTCTTTTGCTTCGGTATCATAATCACTATTTGGATAATCATTCAGATATTTTTTCATTTCGCTCAATGCAATATCCTGAAAGCCCAACTCGTAAGAAAGTTTTGCATAATTAAAACGAGAAACCTGCTGTTGTATTTTATTGGAACTATTGTAAGCACTGTATTGAAAAGCATTGCGTGCATTGGCCTTCTGGTTGGTACGCAGATAACAATCACCCAGCAGGTACATACTGTTCTGCCCCATCGAATCCTTTTCTGTACTCAGTTGTTTAAAGCCTGCTATTGCTTTATCTAATTTATTGGCATCATAGTAACAGTAACTCAGTTCATACATAATCTCCTTGGTTACTTTGTCACTGTTTGCAACATAAGACTCAAGCAGTGGTAAAGCCTTCTGATAATTTTTCTTTTCAAAATACAATTGCCCTATCAGCAGGTTCATTTCTTTCTGATAAAATAAAACACCAGGCCTGCTTAGCACACTTTCACCATAACGCAGTGCTTCATCTTTTTTACCCTGAAAATAATATATCTCAGCAATGTAGTAAGGTACTACGCCCTTGTATTCCTCCTGCGTTTCTACCAGTTTAAATGACTTAAGTGCTTCATTAAAATTCCGGTCGTAATAGCTGATAAAACCGTAATAATAATTGGCTGGTATAAAATATTTGTTACCGGGCAACTGTTGTATTTCGTTGAATAAAGGTTTGGCTTCGGCAAATTGTTTCAGGTTAAAATAACAATAGGCTCTTTCAAATTTTGCATCTGCAATTTCATCATTGCTTAAATTTTCAAGCCCGGCCCTTTCATAATAATTGATAGCATTATTAAAATCTTCTTTTAAAAAATAGTATTTAGCAAGGTGATAGCTAAGCAACTGGCGGCGTGGTTCGTTGCTTACCACACTGATATAATGCCGTGCTTCCTGCTCTGCAACGGACTGTTGCAATTTCAGTTCACAAACAATATAATAATAATTCACATCGTCATTGATATAAGTATGATCGCTGGCCGTATTATCCGGATTTTCGGCCTTTAACTGCGCAAACAAAGGATAGGCCAGCGCAAACTGTTCTTTTACAAAAAGTTCTTTGGCATCTTTAAAAATTTTTTCCGGATCGGTAATGGCGTGTGTTGGCTGGGCAAAGGCTGCAAAAGAAAACACTGCAGCAAAAAACAATAGGGTTAATTTGTGTTTTAGCATGGTTGTAGATTCATTCTTTTTTACTAATTGCAAAATTACCGGATTACAGTTTGTTTACAAACATCATTCCATGTGATTGTTAATAAGTGTATAATTGATGTAAACAAAACGAATGTATTTTTACAATGCTGTTAATAAAATGATAAATAAATTTTGTTGCAAGCTTTTATAACAGTTATTTAAATAAAACCTTTTAAAAAGTAATTATGAGAAAATTATTATCAACAAAGTATTCTGCAGGTGCATTTAATGCTGCCATGCTTTTATTACGCCTGGGCCTTGGTATTTTGATGATGGCACATGGTTATGAGAAACTACGTGGTTTTGGAGATATGCAACACAAGTTTATGAATTTTATGGGATTGGGAAGCACCACTTCTCTTGCATTGGTAGTGTTTGCCGAATTTTTCTGTTCGATATTTTTAATCCTGGGCTTGTTTACAAGATTTGCGGCTATCCCATTAATAATTGTTACCTGTGTTATTATTTTTAAACTAAATAATGGTAATGTATTTGGTGATGCTGAAATAGCTGCTGTATATCTTAGTGGTTACCTTGTATTATTATTTGTTGGTCCAGGCAAAGTTAGTGTGGATAGTATGATTGGAAAGTAATAGTAAATGGATAATTGATAATTCGTTTAACTAAAAATTTTCAGCAAATATCTATGGAACAGGATTCTAAAAAATTATCAAATATCCATTAACCTATTATCAATTAAGAAATGTTTATTACCGAAACCCAGATACGGATACATTATGCACTTACCGACCAGATGGGTGTGGTGTATTATGGCCATTATGCCCAGTTTTACGAAATTGGCCGCACAGAAGCCATCCGGCAGATAGGTTACACTTATAAAGAAATAGAAGCGTTGGGTATCATTATGCCTGTGGTGGAAATACATAGCCGTTTTTTACGCCCCGCAAAATACGATGACCTCATAACCGTAAAAACAACCCTTAAAGAAATGCCCATACATTTCAAGATCGTTTTTCATGCAGAAATTTTTAACCAGCATGATGAATTACTAAACACCGGTGTTGTTACGTTGTTCTTTGTAGATGCTAAAACAATAAAGCGTTGTGATATGCCAGAAGAGTTGAAAAAGAAACTATCTGGATATTTTATCAATGGATAATGATTTAATGGATAATGGATAATTTTACAAATGCAGGGTTCTGCAAATTCCTCGCTATTTAAGCCAAGAAAAAATTATCAATTATCCATCTACAAATTATCAATTATTTAAGCCCTGTTATTATCCGCCCGCCAATTTTTTATGGCCATTTTTATTTCTTTTGGTTCCAGGTTTTCATCAACAGCCTTTTGTGCCAATGCAACAAATTCATCGTCACCCGCAAAACGCAGTGCAATAATCTGCCCCATTCTTAAACGGCTATCTATTGGTTTGCCTGTTGTCACAAAGTGCCTGAAATTTTCTTCAGCACGAATCCCTCTATCCTGAGCCTTTAAAGAGAATACCCGGGCAAACCATAACGCAAGAATTAGTGCTACACTCAGTGAAAACAAAGCCGCAGCATGCAACCTGCCGCTTTCATTACCGATAGCTCTGATAAATTCAATAATAAAAAAAATAAAAGGAAATAGTGCCGCTGTAAAAGCCACGCCATGAAACATAGGGACAAGACGGCTATGGTTTTTAAAATTCTGTTCACTCATGTTTTTTTAGTTTTGGTGTACCGTGAAAGTAATAAAAAAGTACTTAAAATCAATATTGTCTTTAAAGTCCCCTTGGGGGATTTAGGGGGCTTTCAAAATATCCAGCAGCCTCCACATTTTTTCACGTACAGTGCCAGGGCTGCCATCATAATTGTTGATGATAAAGGCAAATGTATATCCGGCACCGGATTTTGACCTGATATAACCGGTGTAACTTCTTACCCCACCAATATAACCCGATTTCATTTTAATACCATTCTGCTCCGGCAGGGCATTGTAAAAAGATGGATACCAACTTTGCTTTTTTGCATATTGCATTACCGTTACCAATGCATTTGTTGTAACCCGGTTTGATGGTGATAATCCGCTGCCATCAATAATATGCAGGGCAGACTTTTCTATCCCATTCTTACTCCAGAAATCTTTGATGATGTTTACACCGGTATCTGTTGAGCCGAAACCAGTTTTTTCATAAGAGATCGTTTTCACAAAAGCCTCGCCATACAGGTTTATGCTTTTTTGCAGAAACCAGTAATTGATGCTGTCGAGTGGCGGGGAATACAATGTGAGCAATAGTTTAGAAGCAACGGGTACTTTCTGTTTAAACATGAAATATGAAACAGCATTTTTTGTTTTTCCAAATAAAATAACGCCATTATTAGAAAGAAATCTTCCCAATTCATCATTAAAAGAGACAGAAGCATTGGGCATTGCGCCGGAAACTTTAAAGCTGTCAACTCCTGCAGGTATCGTACCTCTCACATAGCTATACACTCCATCTTCGGGTAAATAAATAATTGAATTATCGCCACTGCCAGCTTTTCCTGTTTTTAATTCATTGATTAATGTCACTAGCAAAAACGGCTCTGTACGTAAAACTTCAACAGAATCTCCGGTTTTTTTTCCTGGCTTTAAAATAAGGTCATATTGATTTTCATGCCAGTTTAACCCGCTTGCACCAGCACCATAATAATTGCCCATATCATCCGAAGTCCAGCCGCCCGGATTAGTCTGTGTCGACCAACGGGAATCATCCAGAATAAAAGTACCGCTAACAGTTTTAATTTTTTTTGTCCAAAGCACTTCTAATATTTTTTGTTTAACTACATCCATCTTTGTATCCTCCCATCTCCAGCTACCCAATGTAGGATCTCCCGAAACTTTCATAATAAGATTTCCTTTTAGGGTGCTACCGTCCATACTATCATCATAAGTAAAATCTGTTTTGTAACGGTAATCCTTCCCCAGCAATTCAAAAGCCGCAGCGCTTGTAACAACTTTTTGGCAACTGGCCGGCGCCAATCCCACCTGCGAGTTCTTATCAAAAACCGTATTACCTGTTTTACTGTCAACCACATACAGGCTAATGATAGCATGCTTCAACTGGCTATCTGCTTCCAATTGCTTCATTCCATTCAATAATTTCACCTCTGTAGTTTGTGCTAAAACAAGGCTGCAAACAAAACTTAAAAACACTACTGAAAATAATTTCATCATCAAATAAATTTATTTATCAAAACTAAAAGATTTAAATTTGGAATATGAAAAATATAGTGGAAGACCCGGCGTTGCAATACAACTATATTTCTGCTGAAGATTACCTGCAAGCAGAAAGGGATGCTGTTGAAAAACATGAATATTACCAGGGCGAAATCTTTGCCATGAGCGGAGCCTCGGTAAAACACAATAGGATATTCTCCAATTTTTTTGGCGATATAGCTTATAAATTAAAAGGTAAAGGTTGCCAGCCTTATGGCAGTGATTTACGGATTCATATTCCTGAAAACACACTTTATACTTATCCTGATATTTCCATCATTTGTGGCGAGCCTGAATTAACCGACGAACATTTTGACACAGCCACCAACCCTTCTGTAATTGTAGAAATCCTTTCAAAATCAACACGGAATTATGACAGGTTCAGCAAGTTTAATTTATACCGCGACATTAAAAGTTTGAAAACTTACATTCTTATTGATTCGTTATCTTATTCAATTGAACTGCATACCAGAAATGAAGATAATACCTGGCAATTACAGGATTTAAAATTGCTGGATGATACGCTTGTTTTAAAAGCCCTGCAAATAGAAATTTTATTAAAAGATATTTATGAAGGCGTAACATTTGATTAAACCTTTCTGCTTCGCTTTTGTTGTTCTAATTTCTAAAATAAAATATGACACAGGCTTCCATAATCACCATTGGCGACGAACTTTTAATAGGACAGGTTATTGATACCAACAGCGCCTGGATGGCACAGGAGTTGAACAAGGCCGGCATACGTGTGGCACGCCGTTTAGCTGTGGGAGATATATGGGATGAAATATGGAATGCACTGGACGAAGAACAAAGGTACGCCGACATTATTTTAATAACCGGTGGCCTTGGACCGACAGCGGATGATATTACAAAACCTTTATTGTGTAAATATTTTGGAGGCACATTGGTTATTGATGAAGGCGCCAAACAGAATGTACTTGATATTTTTACAAAGCTAAATCGCCCAATCATTGAGCGTAATTTAAAACAGGCTGAAGTACCGGATGTTTGTACTGTACTGCAGAATAAAAGAGGGACTGCTCCGGGCATGTTGTTCAATAAAGGTGGGAAAATATTTGTGAGCCTGCCCGGTGTACCGCACGAAATGAAAGGATTGATGACTGATGATGTGATACCGGTACTGGTAAAACAATTTAAATTTCCTTCCATCATTCATAAAACATTGTTAACTGCCGGTGTAGGCGAAAGTTTTTTAGCTGAGTTGATACAGGACTTTGAGAAAGCTTTACCCACACATATTAAACTGGCCTACCTGCCTAATTATGGTATGGTAAGGTTGCGCCTGTCGGCCACAGGTTTTGTTGCCGCGGCAACAGCAAAGGAAGTTAATGAGCAATTTGAAAAACTAAAATTGCTAGTTGCAGCTTACCTGGTAACCGACGAAGATGAACCAATGGAAAAAGTAGTTGGTAAATTATTAATGGTAAAAGGCAAAACTATGTGTACCGCCGAGAGTTGCACCGGAGGATATATTGCTCACCTGCTCACGGCAATTCCCGGCTCTTCAAAATTTTACGATGGCAGTGTGGTAAGCTACAGCTACCAGGCAAAAGAAGACCTGCTTCAGGTAGATAAAAATACACTGGAAACGAAAGGTGCCGTAAGTGAGGAAATTGTTTTGCAAATGGCAAAGGGTGCCCTACAAAATATAAAGTCTGATTATGTAATTGCCGTCTCCGGTATTATGGGGCCTGATGGAGGTATGCCAGATAAACCCGCCGGCACTGTTTGGATTGCTGTAGGTAATAAAGACCGTATTGAAGCCCAGAAATTTTATTTTAGATTTGACCGGATCCGGAATATTCAGCTTACTGCCACCAATGCATTAAATTTTTTGAGGAAGTTTATTATTGATAATTAAGTAAATTTGATAAAATGTAATTTAATATGCAAGCTATTGTTGTAGAGACTAAGTCAAAAAAGAAAACAGAACTACTTTTAAAACTCAGCCGGGAAATGGGACTACGTTCCAAAAGGATTTCTGCTGCCGATATTGAAGACCTGTTCATTGCTCAAAGTATAAAAGAAGGCTTGAAATCCGGGTACACATCAAAAGATAAAGTTTTAAAAGCGCTCAGAAAATGAAACTTGCTTTTACGAAAAAGTTTTTGAAGCAGGTTTCAAAATTAAACGACCCAGCACTTGCAAAAGAAATAGAAGCCATCATAGAAAGAGCAGAGAAGGCAACCAGTTTATCTGATATAAAAAATCTTAAAAAATTAAAAGGCCATGTGGGCTTTTACAGGATAAGAAGTGGTGATTTCCGTATTGGGATTAATTTTCATAATGACAGTTTTGAATTTGCTGCCTTTGACCATAGAAAAGATATTTATAAATACTTCCCCTGACAACATAAGTTTTTACCTACTTTTGCCATTGAAAAAACGATTGTTAACACTTAAGTTTTTATATGAGTTTAGTTGATCTAGTAATGCCAAAACTGGGAGAAAGTATCATGGAAGCCACCATTTTAAAATGGCATAAAAAACCAGGAGATACCATTAAACAGGATGAAACTGTATTGGACATAGCTACCGATAAAGTAGACAGCGAAGTTCCCTCAACAGCTGAAGGCGTAATTGAAGAAATTTTATTTAAAGAAAATGATGTGGTGCCCATTGGTACCATTATTGCCAAGATAAGAGTGGGTGCAAATGCAGCGGTATCAAACAATCAGCCTGCCCCAGCTCCTGCAAAGCCTGAATACGAAGAGGCGAAGGTGGTAGAAGAAATTCCATACCAGCCAGCATCGTCAGTGGTGAGTGGTCAGTCGTCAGACAATAAAATCAGGTTCTATTCCCCACTTGTTTTAAATATTGCACAGCAGGAAGGCATCAGCATGGCCGAGTTAGAAAATATCCCTGGCACCGGACAGGATGGAAGAGTTAGCAAGAAAGATATTTTAGCGCATGTAGCAAACAGAGCTGTTAGCCGTGAGCCATTAGCTGTTAGCCAGTCACAGCAAACAACGACTCCTTCCTTTTCACAAAACAGTAACAATGAGATAGCTGTTGCTAACAGCCAGCAGCTAACAGCTAACAGCTATCCTGGTAATGTGGAAGTTATTGAAATGGACCGCATGCGCAAACTGATTGCCAAACACATGGTTGACAGCAAGCACACATCTGCTCATGTTACCAGCTTTGCCGAATGTGATGTTACCAACTTGGTTTTATGGAGAGAAAAAATTAAAAAAGATTTCGAAAAAAGAGAAGGTGAAAAAATTACTTACACCCCGCTTTTTATTGAAGCCATTGTTAAGAGCATTAAGAAGTATCCATTGCTCAGCAGCAGTGTTGATGGTGATAAAATCATTATAAAGAAAGATCTAAACATTGGTATGGCCACTGCCCTGCCTAGCGGCAACTTAATTGTGCCCGTAATAAAAAATGCTGACCAGTTAAATTTAGTTGGGCTTACCAAACAGGTTAACAGCCTGGCCAATGCAGCCCGTACCGGCAAGTTAAGACCCGATGATACAACCGGCGGTACCTTCACCCTAACCAACGTGGGCACATTCGGCAGCATTATGGGCACACCCATCATCAACCAGCCGCAGGTTGCTATTATGGCCGTGGGTGCCATAAAAAAACGACCCATGGTTATCGAAACTCCGCAGGGCGACAGTATTGCCATCCGTCACATGATGTACATATCTCTTAGTTACGATCACCGCATTATTGATGGCGCATTGGGTTCTACCTTTTTAAATTCAGTAAGTAAGGAATTGGAGAATTTTGATGGGAACAGAAGTATTTAGTTTACAAAAGTTGCTTATTACATCTGGAAACAAATTTTTAATGCTGCATTAATTGCAGGATACAGGGATATTGCCTGTATGTTTTTTTTGCAAAGCGTTACTACAACAAAAAATAAATTAAAAAGCACCAACCTCTTAATTTAAGTTAGTACACAAAGACGAGAATATTTTTTATCTTTCCACACATGTTCTCCTTCAATACAACCATATTGCAATTTGCAGCGCAGGGCGAAAAGACTGGCTGGACCTATATTGTAGTGCCTGAGGTGATAGCCGCCAAATTAAATCCAGGTGTAAAAAAATCTTACCGGGTAAAAGCCAAGCTTGATGATTTTGAAGTGGAGAAGCTGGCACTGATACCGATGGGCAAAGGCGATTTTATTTTAACCGTTAATGCAGCCATTCGAAAAGGCATTGGGAAAAGAAAAGGTGCCACTGTGCAAGTTCAGTTAGCGTTAGACCACTCCCCCATACTGCCACCAGCCGAACTACTTGATTGTTTGCAGGATGAACCCGAAGCATTAAAATACTTTAACAGCCTGCCGCAGGGCCATCGTAATTATTTTACCAAATGGATTGAAAGTGCAAAAACAGATCAAACCAAAACAAAGCGGATTGCGCTGGTTATTAAAACTATGGTACGTAAAATGGATTTTGGTGCCATGCTGCGTGAAGATAGAGATGAGCGGAAAATGCTGGGGGGCAAAAACTGTTAATTAGTTAATCCGTTTTATTAGTTGCCGAAAAACCTCTTTAAAAATTCCTAGTGCAATAAAATAGTTGTTCCCTTCTGTTGTATTCTTTTGCCGGTATCTATATTGGTGTAGTTTAATATCCATACATAGGTTCCCAAATCGGCAGGCTGCCCCTTAAATTTTCCATCCCATCTTTTTGTCCAGTCACGGGTTTCAAAAACCATTTGCCCCACCCGGTTATACACCCTGAACAAAAGGTCTGTTGCCTTGTAAGCATTTAAAGGATATAACTGATCATTAAGCCCGTCGTTATTGGGTGTAAATGCATTGGGCACGGCAATATAACAACTGTTGGGTACTATAATTTTTTGTATGGCGGTATCAAAACATCCAAGATTATTTTGCACAATCAATCTTGGATAAAGCTCCTGCGTAAACCTTGGGGAGAAATAAGATTGGGGCGAAGGGTTAGGTAAATTACTGGTTACCCCGTTTGCAAAATCCCATTGCCAGCTAATAATATTACCGGTGCTTTTGTTTAAAAAAGTTGCCAGCTCGTTCGGACATACAACCGGTGTTGCTTCAAATGCTGCATTCACTGCATTATCTAAAAAGATAGAAACCGTATCGCTGCTATCACGGCAAACACCATTTGATACAATGAGGTAAGTTTTTTTAAGTCCGAAGGAACCATACAATATAGTCGGGTTTTGCTTGCCGCTGTTGCGGGTTCTGTCGAAATTCCATTTCCAAAAATTCACTTCATTATTACCATTGTGAAAATAATTTATGGTATCACGGTCGCAACCATATTTGATGGCATAAGTAAAATCGGCGTTCACCGTGTCTTTGGTATTAAATACGAGCGTAGCTCCGGCAGGGGTTTCCTGTCCGCACTCATCAATAATGGTATTGCCATCGCTGCCGGTTTTCAGTTGTATCTGGTAAGTTCCTTTTGTTCTGATGAGAGTGGATAATGCGGTTGCCAGTTTTACTTTGATGATGGGCGTTAATCCATCTGCATTGCAATTACCTGAAGCACTTACGACAGTAACAGGCTCGGAGCCTGAAAGTATTGTTATCACAAAATCGCTGCCATCGGGCGCAATGCTGCTGCATTTAATACGCTTTCTAAAAACCAATTGAACTTCATCGGGTTTGCAACCCAATGGCGAAATACTATCCATGGGTGTTGGTACCAGCGGATATACAATCATTGGAATGGACTCTCCTACCGGGATATTTCTATCACAATTATCTTGTATAGTATTACCATCTGTACCATTTTTTATATTGATGGCATAATTTCCGGGAGGAAGCGGCAAATCAAAAGTTATTAATACAGAATCCATATCGAAACCGTTGGTGCAGCCAAAGCCCGAAGCAGCAATAACATTGGCCAAAGCAGGAGTAATGGTAAACTCCGAACCGGTTGCTGTAAGGCTGTTGCATTTCATCCGCTTATTCATTTTTATGCTGGCACTTACACCATCACAAATAGCCCTTGCACTTTCCATATGCGGTTCTTTAGGATCGGTAATACTCGCCGTTCCTCCTGAAAATGAAAGATCGTACCCCGTTGTACTCCTTGTCCAGTTGGTAACCATCAGCAAGTAATCACGTCCAATAGTAATTGTTGGCATGGCATTAAACGGTGTATTACCGCTGGCATTGCCATCGCAATGTACGTTGCCGCTTTCGCCGGACCTACAGCCGGTTGGTGATTCGGGAAAAGGCACTGTGCCGCCGCCTGCTCCGTAAATATTTATTGAAATGGGCAATGATGAATTTGAAAATACTTCATTTGGATTGCGCCCTGTGATGTCGAACAAAACCCAATCGTAATCATCCGAATTTGAAATACCACTAATTAAAAAACCAAGTGAGCCACTTTGAAAACAGGTAAATTTATACCAAAAAGAACTGGATGAAGTTATACCTGCTGAGCAACCGGTCTGTGCGACATCTGGTCCTGAACAATTGGTTACAATGCTTTGATGAAAAACAGAAGTGCCACATACAGGGATGGCATTATCGGGTGTCATACCGGGAAGTGAGCATGTTTGAGCATTACTAAAAAGTATTACCGAAAAATTAAAAACAATCAGCGTAAGTAATCTTTTAATCATAAGTGCTGTAAAATTATTACAAAGACCTCTTTAATTGCATTAGTGCTGCAAGAGTTAGTAAGGTTTTAACAGGTTTGATGATAAAAGTTTGATAATTACACAATCAGCAGTAAATTATATGGCCTATTTTACCTTTCCTTTTATTTCCTGCAATTTCAACAAAGCCTCCACTGGTGTAAGCCGGTTTATATCTACCGCTTCAAGTAAATTTCTTATTTCATCAAAGGTTGCAGAGTGCGCATCAAAAATGCTCAATTGCATTTTTGGGGTATTCAGATTCTTTATTTTTTCATCCACATTTAGCGCCTTACCATCTTCACGGCTAAGTTCAAGTTGTTCTAAAATTTCGTTGGCACGGTCAATCAATTGAGGCGGCATACCAGCCATACGTGCCACATGAATGCCAAAACTATGTACACTACCACCCGGCGCCAGTTTGCGCAGGAAGATTATTTTATTACCAACTTCCTTATTGGTTACATGAAAGTTTTTGATGCCTGTAAATTTATTTTCCAGTTCGTTCAACTCGTGGTAATGGGTTGCAAATAATGTTTTGGGCTGATGAACGGAGTTGTGCAAAAATTCTGCAATGCTCCAGGCAATGCTGATACCATCGTAGGTTGACGTACCACGCCCGATCTCATCCAGCAAGATCAAGCTTCGTTTAGTAAGGTTGTTGATGATGCTGGCAGTTTCATTCATCTCTACCATGAACGTACTTTCGCCGCCGCTTAAATTATCGCTGGCTCCTACCCTTGTAAAAATTTTATCGGTCAGTGGAATTTTTGCATCGCTTGCAGGCACAAAACTTCCCATGTGTGCCATCAGGGTTATCAATGCCGTTTGCCTTAGTATGGCGCTTTTACCGCTCATGTTTGGCCCGGTTAAAATAATTATCTGTTGCGATGAAGGATCCAGGTAAATATCATTGGCGATATACGGTTCCCCCGCAGGTAAATTCCTTTCAATAACCGGGTGCCTGCTGTCTTTTATATCCAGCACAAAATCATCCTGCAGCACAGGCTTTTTGTATTTAAATTGAAGTGCATTGTTGGCAAAGCAGCACAAACAATCAAGCACCGCCATTACATGTCCGTTCACCTGCATGGGCGCAATATAATCCTGCAACTCGTTCAGCAATTCTTCAAAAAGCTGCATTTCAATAGCCAGTATTTTGTCTTCGGCACCAACAATTTTCTCTTCGTATTCTTTTAGCTCGGGAGTGATATAACGTTCCGCATTTACCAGCGTTTGTTTACGAATCCAATTTTCAGGCACTTTGGTTTTGTGTGCGTGGGTAACTTCCAAATAATAACCAAAAACATTGTTGAAACTTATTTTTAAAGATGATATTCCGGTTACCTGTGCTTCCCTTTGCTGAATTTCAACCAGGTAATCTTTTCCGCCGCTGGCAATTTTGCGTAAGGCATCCAGTTCTTCACTAATGCCGCCTGCAATTACATTACCTTTTGAAGCTGCAACCGGTGGATTTTCATTCAGTTCCTTAATTATCTTATCAAAAATATATTTGCAGGGGTTGAGTGAGTCGCCCAATCTTTTTAAATATTCATTGGCTGAAGTTTCACAGATCTCTTTTATCAAAGCAGTTTGCTGTAAGCCTTTTGCAATTTGCAAAACCTCCCGTGGGTTTACTTTTTTAAGCGGCACTTTACTCACCAGCCTTTCCACATCACCAGCATGTTTAATGCATTGTGTTATTTTATTGCGAAGTTCAACCTCCTTAATTAAATACTCAACCGTATTCAGCCGTTCATTAATTTTTACAATATTGTTTAATGGCAGTACCATCCAGCGTTTCAGCAACCTGGCACCCATTGCCGAAACGGTATTATCCAGCACTTTTAGCAGTGTATTACTGCCTTCGGCACCGCCAAACAGTTCAAGATTGCGAATAGTAAACCGATCCATCCACAAATGGTCTTCCCTGTCAATTCTTTGTATAGATGTTATGTGGCCGAGGTTGGGATGCTCGGTATCTTTTAAATAATGCAGTATGGCACCGGCAGCAACAATGCCCATCTGCTGACCTTCGATACCAAAACCTTTTAAGCTGTGCGTACCAAAATGTTTCAATAAACTTTCGGTGGCATAAGCCTCAGCAAAAATCCATTCTTCCAAAGTGTAAGTAAAAAATTTACTGCCAAAATTCTCCTTAAAATATTTTTGCCGGCTGCGCTGAAAAATAACTTCGGCAGGTTTAAGACTCTGCAATAATTTATCTGCATATTCCTTATCGCCCTCGGCCACAAAAAATTCGCCGGTGCTGATGTCTAAAAATGCAATGCCGATTTTCTCTTCGTCGAAATGCAGAGCTGCTAAAAAATTATTGCTGTTATGCTCCAGTAATTTATCGCTGGTAGCAACGCCGGGTGTTACCAACTCAGTTACGCCACGCTTTACAATGCCCTTGGCCTGTTTGGGATCTTCCAGCTGATCGCAGATGGCAACCCGGTAACCGGCTTTAACAAGTTTGTGCAAATAAGTATCAAGTGCATGGTGTGGAAAGCCCGCCAGCTCCGATGCATCGGGATTACCATTGTTGCGTTTGGTAAGTGTAATGCCTAAAACGGCTGCGGTGGTTATAGCATCCTGCCCAAAAGTTTCGTAAAAATCCCCTACCCTAAAAAGCAAAATAGCATCAGGGTAGCGGGCCTTGATGGCATTGTGTTGTTGCATTAAAGGAGATTCTGCAGTTGATTTTGCCATTGTTGGCAAAAATAGCCTAAACATTAAATTAAAAGAACCGATTGACGGAGTTATTTTATTTGTCCCTTTTGGGACAATAGATTGGTAGAAAATCAAAATAATTAAAGATAAAATGCCGTAGGCATGATAGATTATCAAGTAACCCTGTCGTGCCTACGGCACTTTGTTATCCATTTTTTATTTTTCTACCAATCTATCGCCTCTACGAGGCTTTTTAAATTACCTTCCAACAGGTTATTAGATTAAATTTGTACACAAAGTTTTTTTTATGAAAGCAACCAAAATCTGGTTTGATGAAAATTTTATTCACGTTGAAACTACAGAGAACAAACAGGGTAAAATGCCTTTATCATGGTTTCCACGTTTGCAAAAAGCAACCAATGAAGATCTACAAAAATTTGAATTATGGGCAGATGGAAGTTGGATACATTGGGAAGATATAGGTGAAGATTTATCTGTAGAAGGATTCTTTACTTTTAAAAAAGATAACTCACATTCTATAGTGTAACCCCGTTAACCTAATCAGTTCTCCTGCTTCGTTAAAATCTCCTTCTTCATCTTTTCCCAAAGCCCATCGAAGGTCTGGTGGTTTTCTTCCTTCCATCTTTTACTGAAGGATTTCATTTTCTCATTGCGGTCATCTTTTGTTAAAGCAAAGAAGGCTTTCATGGCTTCGGTATCATTTTCAAAAGCCAGTTGATTATAAATTTCTTTTAATTGCTGCTCCTTGCGTATGTTGCTGTGGGCAATATCAATCTCCATTTCTTCACGCAGCATTACTTTTTCATCATAGCTGCCCGATGGTAACATGGTTTTTGCAATTACCGGCATCAATTCTATCAGCATTAAAATAAAAACGATGAGGTAATACCTGAACTGCAGGGCAGCATTGTTCTTTAGTAAATTGGCTAAAGCTTCTACCCTGGTTAAAAATCCGTTATTGAGGTAAACTGTAAAATTTACTTCCTCTGCTTTTATTTTATTGTCAATTTCCTTTAAAGCAGCATCGGTACTATCTAATTTGGGTTGAGTTTCCTTTAATAAAATTTGATACTCCCCATCTAATTTTTGATACTCATTTCTTTTGGCAATGGCAATATCTTTAATACCCACTTTGCCGGAGCCGCCGCTACCATCTGTTTCTGCAATAAAGTTTGCTCGTGCTTTGTTAACTGCTTCATACTTTACATCAAGCTCAGTTTTTAAAACAGCTCTTTCTTTTGTCAAGGCTTCTTTGGGTGTTTTATACAAAACGGTGAGTTCCTGCTGCTTTAGCATTTTCTTTTTCTCATTGTCAAGCGATGTCTGCAGTTTAATTTCTTTATCAAACATATACAACACCGCCGGCTGAGCCATAAAGGTACCGATGGTTAATGCAAGTAATCCTCTGAATAAGAGCGGCGCCAGTTTTCGCTTATTGAATTTTGTGATGCCTTTTATCAACGCCCGGTCGATGGTAAGAATGATAAAACCCATAAAGAGTCCTAATGCAATCGCCAGTAAAACAGAATCAACAATGGTGCTGAAAAAGTAGGTCCAGGTGAAGCTTGCAAATGCCCAGGTTGCCAAGACAGTCATGCCTATAATTTTATACCGGTTTCTGTCAATAACAGAATCTACCAGTATTTCTTTTTCGGCAGTTGATAACCACCACAAAAAATCTGTAACCCACCCGTTTGCGTATGTTTCCCTTTGAGAAACAGGAATGTTTTTTTCCATAAATGAAATAATTAAAAGATGCGGTACAAAAGTTGTTATAAGTATTGTTGTACTTAGGAAAAAAGTACCAATAGTGGAGTTGTGTTGAAGACATGCAAAATAGCTATTCTTTTGGTGAATAACGCCC
Source organism: Chitinophagales bacterium (assembly GCA_038204855.1). Taxonomy (GTDB): domain Bacteria; phylum Bacteroidota; class Bacteroidia; order Chitinophagales; family Chitinophagaceae; genus Ferruginibacter. The sequence goes on along the minus strand of JBBRCM010000005.1, from coordinate 30,994 downwards.
ATACGCACTGGTTATTTTAGCATTGGCTCTATATTAACAGTTTATTAAACAAACCTCTTAAACATGCTTAGCATAAACCCGTCTATTAGTATATCTTTGCACCCGTTTAGCAAACAACCTATTTTTAATAAAAAAGAAAGAAAATGAAGAAAATTTTAAGTGCGACAGTATTAATATTATCTATATGTTTTGTAACAAATGCTCAGGCGCCAAAAGGCATGGGTAACAGCGACCCGGCAGCAAAAAAAATTCTGGATGCTGTAAGTGCGCAATTCAAAACTTTTAAATCTGTACAATCTAACTTTACCTTAAAAATTGAAAACGCTTCTAACAAGGTTTTGGGCAATAAGACCGGTACGGTTTACATGAAAGGAACCAAGTACCGTATTAAAGTTGCAGGACAAGATATTTTCAGCGATGGCAGCAATGTATGGACTGTTGATCCGGCTGCAAAAGAAATTACGGTTACTAAACTTGATCCATCAAACAATACCATTACCCCTCAAAAGCTTTTTACTAATTTTTACGATAAGGATTTTTTATACAAACTAAATAGTGATGCAAAGGGCATACAGGAAATTGAACTTACACCGATTGATAAGTCAAAGCTTTTTCATAAAGTAATTGTATTCATCAATAAGGCGGCAAAAAGTATCACATCTACAAAAATATTTGAAAAGGCTGGAAACCGTTATACTTATATAGTTAGCGGCATGAAGGCAAATACAAATATTGCAGATGCCATGTTCGTTTTTAACCAAAAAAATTATCCGGGTATGGAGTTGGTGGATTTGAGATAAGTTCCGTAGGAAGGACAGAAGCACTAAAAATATATTTCTAAAAACGTTACCTTGAACTGGTAACGTTTTTTATTTGCCCCACCGGTAAGTTTCATTTTGCAGTCCTGCCAGATCAATAACCCTGTCAACAACTGTTGCGGCAACTTCTTCAATAGTTGTTGGTTTACTATAAAAAGAGGGTGTTGCAGGGCAGATAATTCCACCAGCCAGGGTAATGGTCTCCATATTGCGGATATGTATGAGATTGTAGGGAGTATCTCTAACGACGCAGATCAGTTTTCTTCTTTCTTTTAAAATAACATCCGCAGCACGGCTTATCAAATCGTTTGAAATACCAGAAGCAATGCGCCCCAATGTACCCATACTGCATGGTATGATGATCATAGTATCGTATTGACCCGACCCGGAAGCGAATGGAGCATTAAAATCCTGTTGAGAATAATGTTTCAGTTTGTAACTATCAAAATTTTCATTGTCCAGTTCAATTTTCCATACTTCTTTGGCATTGGTTGTCATAACTAAGCTCAGTTCCATAAGCTGGTTATCAAGCTGCGCTAGTTTTCTAAGCAATAAGTCGGCATAGATGGAACCGCTTGCCCCGGTTACCGCAATCACAATTTTTCTGTTCATTCTACGTTTGTATTTGACTAAGCTACAAACAAAATTATATGCAAATTGTTTTTCGCCTTCTTTTAATAGCAATAATCCTTGTTATTTTACTTCGCTTTTGATTTTACGAAATACAGAAAAAGCAGCCCTACAGGCATCCCGTTTCATTTTTTATCATTCAAAATTGTAATTTCCCGATTCAATTTCCAGCATGACTGCACCAAAACTACAGCGAAGCTTAGGCTTATTTCAATCTACTGTTGTAAATATGATCGACATGGTGGGCATTGGCCCCTTTGTTACCCTGCCTATTGTAATGGGTTTGATGGGTGGCATGTTTTTATATGCCTGGATCGCCGGTGCCATACTCTCGTTAATTGATGCCATGATCTGGAGTGAGTTGGGCGCTGCGTACCCGTTAGCCGGCGGCAGTTACAACTTTTTAAAAGAAGCCTACGGTAAAAATGGCATGGGCAGGATGATGAGTTTCCTGTATGTATGGCAAACTATTATACAGGCGCCGCTGGTGGCTGCATCTGCCGCTATTGGTTTTTCGCAATACTTAGGATATCTGGTTGAATTGAGTCCGCTGCAGCAAAAATTAGTCTCTGCATCAGTGATTGTTTTTGTTACCATTTTATTATATCGCAAAATTGACAGTATTGGCAAAATTGCTGTGCTACTTTGGACTGGTGTAATACTAACCATTGGCTGGATCATTATTGGAGGAATTGCCCATGGTAATTTTTTACAACCGCTTAAAGATATTAATGCAAATTTCAGTTGGGGACAACTTGCCTCTTTTGCATTTGGCCAGGCCTGTATAAAATCCATTTACAGTTACCTGGGCTATTACAATGTTTGCCATTTAGGTGGAGAGATAAAAAATCCGGGCAAAAATATTCCCCGCAGCATGTTTATTTCTGTTATTGGTATTGCCATTTTATACATTGCCATGAACACGAGTGTAAGCAGTGTAATACCCTGGCAGGAAGTAAAACACTGGCAGGAAACCGGCGTTAACAATTTTGTAGTAAGTACTTTTATTGAGCGCCTGTATGGTGTTGCTGCTGCCAATACAATTACGGTAATGATATTATGGGTAGCACTGGCTTCTTTATTTGCTGTAATGCTTGGCTACTCACGGGTGCCTTACGCAGCCGCTATTGATGGTGCATTTTTTAAAGTATTTGGCAAACTGCATCCTACAAAAAACTTCCCTTACGTTTCATTACTTGTAATTGCTGCATTTAGTTTTGCTTTTAGTTTGCTGTTCAGGATGAGCGATGTTATCAGTGGCATTTTAGCCATGCGCATTATGGTGCAGTTTATAGGGCAGGCTGTTGGTGTGGTGATATTACGCAAGCGAAATGGCACAGCCCATCTACCTTATAAAATGCCTTTGTATCCGTTGCCGGTAATACTTGCTATTGCCATGTGGCTTTTTGTTTTTTATTCAACCGGTTTCGCTGTTATTAAGTCTTTCTTAATTGTTTTTGGAACTGGTATTGTTGTTTATTTTATTTATGCTAAGCTGCAGCAGCAATGGCCATATAAAACTACTAATGAAGGAATTCTTGCTGACGAAATAGAAAAAATTGGCTAATAGTTTTTAAAGGTTAGGCAAAAAATCTATTTCAGAAACTTTGTTATCTTTTAGAGAGAATGCCATACAATACATTCCATTTGTAATGACCAGGTAAGGCACATTCAGCGAAATATTATACCGCAAAACCTGGTCCAGCACAGTTTTATCCAATGCCACATTCATCTCTTTACATTCTACAATCATCCATGGTTTTGTTTCAGCATCGTATACAACAATATCAAACCGCTTTTTAAGTTCCCCCAATTTTATTTCTTTTTCAATAGCAATTAAAGAGGCAGGATATTTTTTTGTTTGGGTAAGATATTGAAGAAAATTCTGCCGCACCCATTCTTCAGGCGTAAGCTGCACCCAGCGTTTTCGGAATTCATCAAAAATAAATTCTTTACCTGCATCTTCTTTTATTTTAGGTTGATATGGCGGATATTCAATCTTGATCATCGGTGTAAAACCTGTTAAAGGCCGGAATTTTGTATCTTTATTGATATATAGAATTAAACGGAAAGATATGAAGTCAAAAGCAGAAATAGTAAATAACTGGTTACCGAGATACACGGGTGAAAAATTAGAAAATTTTGGTGAGTACATTTTACTGACGAATTTCAGTAATTACGTGAGCATGTTTGCCGACTGGAATAAAGTAGCAATTGTGGGTGCTGACAGACCCATGCAATGCGCCACCGCCGATAATATCACCATCATCAATTTTGGTATGGGCAGCCCCGGTGCAGCAACTGTAATGGATCTTTTAAGTGCGATTGAACCAAAAGCCGTTTTATTTTTGGGCAAATGCGGAGGACTTAAAAAACGAAATAAACTGGGCGACCTTATTTTACCCATTGCCGCCATACGGGGCGAAGGAACATCAAACGATTATTTCCCGCCGGAAGTACCGGCCCTGCCTGCATTTGCTTTGCAGAAAGCCATTTCAACAACCATCAGGGATTCCAACTGTGACTACTGGACGGGCGTATGTTATACCACCAACAGGCGGGTTTGGGAACATGATGAAGTTTTTAAAGAATACCTGCAAAAAGTGCGGGCCTATGCCATTGATATGGAAACAGCAACCATTTTTACAGTTGGTTTTTACAATAAAATTCCTACAGGTGCTTTGTTGCTGGTTAGTGATAGTCCCATGGTACCGGAGGGAGTAAAAACCGAAGAGAGCGATAAAAAAGTAACCACCGAATTTGTTGACCGCCATTTAAAGATCGGTATCGATTCTTTAAAACAACTGATTAATGATGGGTTAACTGTTCGACATTTAAAATTTTAAATTATGCATCGGATTTTCTTTTTATCCCTTATTTTTTTTCTTACCATATCTGCCCAAAATTGTAATAAAAAAGAAAAGAACAGCGAAATATTTAAGGGAAGACTGGAGATCAAGGCAATCTGCATGAATTACACGGTAAAGCTTACCGAAGGCAATATTGATACGTCAAAAATTGCCGGTGACTGGACAGATGTAACAACAAAAAGATCATACAGCAATGTTTTTGCTCTGGAAAATCCATGCAATTTCCCAGATTCCATAAAACAAGGCGATGAATTTTATTTTACAATTGATACTGCCAGTACAAAGCCTTGTATGGTTTGTATGGCATACTACCCGGTTCCCGGTAAAAAACTAGCTATCAAAATAATTGATAAATAAGATGGAGCCATTATTAAGTGTTGAAGGACTTAATATCCATTTTACTTCAGATGGCAGTACATCTGCTGCTGTAAAATCAAATTCATTTTCTGTAGGTAAAGGAGAACTGGTTGCCATTGTTGGTGAAAGCGGCTCTGGTAAATCTGTAACCGCTTTGTCCATTTTACAATTATTACCAAAGCAGGCACAGGTGAGTGGCAAAGTTTTATTTTTTACCATAGATAAGCAGCCTCCTGATCTTTTAAAATTATCCGGTGAAGAAATAACTGGCATACGTGGTAATCAGATTGCCATGATTTTCCAGGAACCAATGACATCACTAAACCCGGTTTTTACTTGTGGTTATCAGGTAATGGAAGTTATACAATTACATCAAAAAGTTCCTAAGGCAACTGCAAAACAAAAAACAATAGCGCTTTTTGAAAAAGTACAATTGCCCGATCCAGAAAATCTAATTTCCCGCTATCCGCACGAGCTCAGTGGCGGACAGAAACAACGTGTAATGATAGCCATGGCTATGAGTTGCAATCCTGCTTTACTGATTGCAGATGAACCAACAACTGCATTGGATGTAACCGTTCAAAAAACAATTCTGGAACTTATAAAATCACTACGGTTAGAAAATAATATGGGGGTAATTTTTATTACGCACGACCTGGGTGTTGTTGCAGATATTGCTGATAAAATTGTAGTGATGCGAAAGGGTGAAATTGTAGAGCAGGGATTAACAAAAGACATTTTACACAATCCGCAGCATCCGTACACAAAAGCTTTACTGGCCTGCAGACCAGCAGGCCAGCCAAAAGGAAAACGGCTGCCTGTTGTTAGTGATTTTATTAATCAGGAGGCGGAAATAACTAAAATAATATCTCCCCCCGAAGAACTACAAACTACAAACTACAAACCACAAACTACAATCTTAGAAGTCAAAAACCTCCATGTTCATTTCCCTGTAAAGAAAAATTTGTTTGGCAAAGCAACACAGTATTTTGAGGCGGTTGATGATGTGAGTTTTACGGTGCAGCAAGGCGATATAGTGGGGCTGGTTGGCGAAAGCGGCTGCGGTAAAACAACTTTGGGCAGAAGTATTTTACAACTTATTAAACCAACATCGGGCAAAATTTTCTTGGATGGAAAAGACCTCACAAAAACGAATGCTGAAGTTTTACGTAAGATGCGAAAAGATCTGCAGATTGTTTTTCAGGATCCGTATGGTTCACTAAATCCTCGCATTACAATCGGCGAAGCTATATTGGAACCATTGAAAGTACATTCCGTTTTAAACAACCACAAACAACGCAAGGATAAAGTGATGGAGCTGCTGGAGAAAGTGAGTCTCGATACCAATCATTTTAACCGCTACCCTCACCAGTTCAGCGGCGGTCAGCGGCAACGTATCTGTATTGCACGTGCTTTGGCACTCAATCCATCTTTTTTAATTTTTGATGAAAGTGTATCGGCGCTTGATGTAAGTGTACAGGCCCAGGTACTTAATTTGCTGAACGACCTGAAAGCTGAATTTGGATTTACCGCTATTTTCATTTCGCATGATCTTTCTGTTGTGCATTATATCTGTAACCGTATACTGGTAATGTACAAAGGAAAAATTGTGGAAGAAGGCACCGCCGACCAGGTTTATAATCATCCTGCCAATGAATACACACAAAAACTGGTCAACTCCATTCCCGGAAAAAATATATTTCAATCCCCGTAACTGTCAATCGCAGTATAGTCTGAATAATTATTGTATCCGTAAAAATTCTTTGCAGCGGGATGAAAACTGAATAATTTCTTTTTAAGCTGATCCCTGAACTGCTCTTCCTCAGGCTCATCTTTTTTAATTTTTTTGTCTGTCATAGTGGTCAATCTATCATCGGTAAAAATGACTTTTTCGTCTTCGGCCTGTAAACCGCTGATGCCTATTTTCCAGTCGTCTTCTTTTTTAACCCGGTACTTAAAAAAATACACTACTCCTTTTTTATCAAGGTATGTTGCCGGTTCTTTCTTAATAAAAATAACAGAATCTACTTTGCTGTAATTTTTATCCGCCAACAGAAAACTCCTTGCCATATCCGGTTGATTTTTATACTTTGCCGGAAACTTATCCAATCGCTTTATCTTTTCCAACGCCACATACAACTTGCTCCTGTACATATCATTGGCCGCCAGGTTTATCAAAATACTGTCGGCAACCGGTATATTATTACGCAGCAGTAACACAGCAGTTGTTAACTTTATCTCCGGGTCACGGGATTGCAATAAACGTTCAAAATAAGTAGTTACATTCTTTTTCTTATCATAAAAAGGAACCAGTAATACACTGTAATTATCAAGGTCGCTTTTACCGTACCCGCCGTAGCCCGTAATTGAGGTATTGTCTTCATCCGCTTCTTTCACCAGTTCCTTCTCCATCATTTCTTCATCTTTTATCTGCATTTTTTTTAGTTCAACTTTTGCATCAAAATATATTTTTGTAAAGTATGGTTCGTAATCTGCTTCACTGATGAGGTTACTGTCAACCAACGTAACCAGCAGCGATAATACTTCATCCTTATAATCATTTAATGTTAATAATTGTAGCAATTCCGGAAATAATTCCTTCGCCAACAATAAAGAATCGCCCAGTTGGGCAAACAAACTGCTGTAATCATAACTATCCGAAAATACAGGCGGGTCCTGCATTATCAGTTCTTTCAATAACCGGTAAGCCTCCCTGGTTTTATGCCTGGCAAGTGCTTTAAATACTTCATTTTGAAACAGGCTGGTGTCCGCAGTCTGTTCAAATATTTTTTTAAGCAGGCTAACAACAACCGGCTTTGTGGTATCTTTTATATATCCCAGTTCGGCTATCAATTTAGCTTTACTGTTAAAATAATCCTTATCGGTTATGTTGAGCTTTGCAATTGCCGCTGCAATTTGAGGAACTCCCTTTTCGCTAAAATAAAAACTGGTAATGGATTGCTGGGCTTTCTTTTGCGTGGTACTGTCTTTACTAAACAGGTCGGCAAAAAACTCGTCCACCCTGCTGCCATAAATGTCCCTGCCCAGTTTTTTTTCTTCGGGCCTTATACTGTTAAAGAAAGAAGTTATAAAGCTACTTTGCGTGGTAAGGGTATCGCCCAAGGTAACAAGCCCGAATGTATAATTGTCTTTAAGCATTACCATCCGGTTGATAGTGCGTGATGAACCGGTGTCACGCATTACGAACTGATATCCTTTCACACTATTATTTAAAACGAATGAATCTTTTTTATACAAGACAAGGCTGCTTTTGTCAAAATAGCCTTTTACTTCATCTGCAAGAAAGGTGGCTGAATCCTGCGCATAAAAATATTTTGGATATTCCTGGATGCTTACACCAATGGTTTCACCGGTTGCTTCACTCCTGAACAAACCATTTTTTGTTTTAGGCCAATAGTTGAAATACCCTGTACCATTGTTACCATTCGACATATCATTGGCAGCATTTTCTACAAGCGCCCTTATCTCGTTATTTATTTCCGGGGCCACAGGTGTGTTCACCGTAAAATGCATACTTGTATCCACGTAAGCTGTTGCGGGTTTATATTTAAAATCAGTAAAACTAAAAGAGTTAAAATAAGTACTGAAATCAGTTTTGCTGTTTTTACTTTTTGCAGCAATAACGTAATAGTGCGGCCCTTTAATTAAATAACGGGCAGCTACTATTGAGCCATCTTTTTGTCGCTCACGTACATCCAGGCAGGGATATCCCCGGTAATTACTTCGTTGCCGGCTTACCTGTTTATCAAAATTATCCGGGTTCCTGAACGATTCTTCAATCAGCCCCAGGTCAAAATCATCTTCATCTAAAAAACGGAAATTGTACACCGGTTTTTTCATCACCAGGAATGCATCGCCGGTTTTATCAACAGCTTGATACTCCCAACGGTTTATCCCGTCTGTATTACCGGTGTTCAGGTATGCTGCAGGCTGTTGCGGAAACAGGATGTTAAAGCCGCCCTGTGCCGGTTCAAAATTAATGGCTGTATGTGTGGCTTCTTTTAATTGAATAGATGAAAAAAAATGTGTTGCTTCGTTACCATTTACATAATTTTCTTTGCCGCTCATTTTAAACATCAGCACTTCAAAGGGGGTAATAAAAATATTATACCGCTGCAGATCGCCCCGCCGGGTGCGGGTGCTGATGTCAAAACCTGCATAGCCGTTTTTGATGATTGGCTTTTTAGATAATATCTTACCCGGAATATTTTCGTACAAAATACTGTCTACCTTACTTAAAACATCTTTTTCGTTTTGCCCCAGAAAAGCTGCGTGTGTTTTAATACGTGTTATCAGGTAATAAGCACCATTACTCATGTCGCTGTATTGCCTTCTGTCTAACTGCCTGAAATCGTTGCTCAGGTTAAATAATGGCCCCGGCATATCAACTTTAAAAAAACCGTCATCGGCAGTTTGTGTGGTAAAGTTTACCGGTACTTTCATTTTATCAACAGCATCTTTTTGTGCTGCGTTGCGGTCGGCCATGTGTATGGGGCGCAGATGGTAGCCCATCTTACGCAGCAATTCTATAACACCTCTTTGTCCCGGTAAATGCGCTGCACCAACACCCACAAAAAGCGAACTTTTTTTTATGATGGTATCAATTGATTTTGCCTGAATCTCATTTCTTTTAAAAAGAAATTTTTCTGTAAATGCTTCCGACCGGTCCATCATCCTGTCTAAGGAATCCATCAGGTCCAGATCTCCGCGGCGGTAAGCATCCTGGATCTTATCTAAAATATCGTAGCGTGATTCACCGTCAGCATCAAATGATTTCCGCTTCTTTTCTTTGGCCATATCGGCATAAACCTGCATTACAATTTTTTCTGTTTCAAAATAATCCTCCACGCCTGTTGCCCGTTTACCCAGTTTTTTTCCGGTTTGATAAATGTACAGGTCAAGAAAAGTATCTTCTTCAAAATCTTCCTGCTCTTTATAAGACCGGTAGAGCAAACTGTTTACAATCATCGGCTCGGTGCTCATGGCGGCTTTCAGCTCCTCATCATATTTTGCAATACGGAAAGAATTTTCATTCAGGTAATCACCTTTGGGAGCCTTTACAAATTCCACATAGTTCTCTTTGATGCGGTTCATATTTACCATCTGTCCCTGCCAAAGGTCGGGGTTCAGTTCCAGTGCAACAGCATCCACACTTTTTAGCGCCAAGTAAAATGAATCGCTTAAATGAAATACCATTTTGCTGCTTACATGCATGGTGCCAAACAGGTAAGATGGTTTGGACATTCCATTACCGGTAATCTCCCACAACAGGCTGGGATATTTTGGAGCCGCTTTTTTTTGAGCAATAGCTGCAAATGAAGGGATTAGCAAAAAAGTTAAAAGGTAATAAATAAGTCTGTTAAACATGTAGCTGATATTAAAATTACGTGGTACACTATAAAGATGCGTATAAGTAAAGAAAGCACAAAGCGTAATTTTAAAATTGGGAGTTTTTTAATTTTAAATTGGTTACAGGTACTTTTATGTGCAAAACTTGGGGCAGTATTATTAAGATTGACTTTGCCACTGCAAATTTATTGACTTAACTTGTAATATAAATTTTCATGTAAAATGAAAAAACTATCCACTTTCCCTTGTTGATCTTACAAAGTTGTTTCGGCTTCGATATACTTTTCAAATCACTGAAGCTATCCACCTTAGTGTTTATTTTTTTGTTACTAAGCCCTATCCTGAAAAGGATGTTCATTAACCTGCCGCCCTTAATTTTATGAAACTGAAATTTCATCTTAATATCATATTGATGTTGCTGGCATTATCCACCTACTGCCAACAACCCTTTTGTGCAGATAGCAGCGTGAGGGTAAGATACATTTTTGGTAATGAAGGAGCTTCGCTATTTAATTATGCTGATACAATTGGCGGTAATACCTTCACTGGTTTTTTTCGTGAAGGATTGAATACCGGAATAGCACTTTTGAAAACGGATTGGGGAGATAGCATGATTTTAGCAAAAAAGATCTACGTCGATGGTAATACAGGTATTAGCTTATTAACAAATGATGGTTCAATTATCAGTTCAGGTTATTGGGGTATTGCAAACAATGAGGATTTATTATTATCCCGATTAAATAGCAACGGAACCGTACAATGGATTAAACGATACCATCTTAATCAAAATCACTTAAGATTTAATAATGGAATACGAAAAAATATTTTTATACTCAATGATGCTATTTATTTAAACGGCACTTTTGTTAATACAGCTTTAGTTAGCTATAATGTTATTGCAAAATTTGACCTTAACGGTAATATCTTATGGAGCATAAGTTTTAGGGTAAATACATTGGGTATAGAAAGGGCGTTTATAATTAATACCCCTACAATTAATAATGATACAGTTGTTTTTGCGGCCAATTACTATCAACAAACTGGTTCAGCATTTACAAATTTCTTAAATGTGCTTACACGGCTCAATGACAGCGATGGTAGTTTGATCGAAACTGAAGCTATAAAAATAACAAGCCCCGATACATTAGGTTTAAACAGCACTCAGTTTAATATCAATTCTTTAGATAACAGCTTTTCATTAATGGGCAATTTAATTATAAAAACTCCTGTTGGCATAAGATACTCTAGTATAATTTTTAATGCATCAATTGATAACTATTTTAAACCTATTCATGGTTATTTTTATAAAAATGATATTTTAAACGTCAGTGATTTATATTATGACTTTAACAGCAGAAAACAACATGCCTTTTTATCTTCCGATGGATCAGATTTTAAAGATAAATATCTTACAATTTTTGACAAAAATGATAGAATATTAAGTACACGTAAATTTTTAATCCCTTCCATTCTTTCATCAATCAATCAAACCTCTGTTAACTTAGATGATAAAGAAAACCTTCATTTTTTATTTCACTATCCCCAAAGTGGTAAGAAGGTAACTGAATATGCCCGTATAAGTAACTTTGCCCCAAACAGTACACTCGGCTGTTTTGGTAAAGATACCAGCTTATTAACCACCTTTCCATTAACTCTCGTAAAAGAGCCTTTTACTTGGGATTTTGTAGATACAGATTTGATTACAGGTATTGATGTGCCTTATACCGAAGACACCGCCATCGTTACTAAACAATTGGTTTGCAAATTAGTTAGCTATTGCGATAGCGTACACATAAGCGGCCCTGCAACGGCATGTATAAACCAGCCCGTGCGTTACACTGTTACCAAAAATACAGCCTGCCTTAAAAGCCTGCAATGGAATATTGATACAGCCATTGCAACCATTATAAACACAGAAGCAGATACGGCAATTACTTTAAGTTTTAAACAGGCTTTTACAGGCTACATACATGCAGCCGTTTATAATTGTGTAGTTACTGATAGTTTTTTTGTAACCGTAAAAGCACCTGACACTTTACGAATTACAAACCGGGATAGCCTGCTTTGCCCAGGCAAATTAATTGTATTAAAAGCCAACCCGGGCTTTGCAGCTTATAAATGGCAGGATGGCAGTACCGCAGATACTTTACGGGTTACCGCAGCGGGCTTTTACAAAGTAACCGGTACAGATAATTGCGGTTTTAAAACCGCCGACAGTATTGTGGTAAATAATATTGATACATCCTTAACCATTACTGCCACACAAACTATTTGCCTGTATGATACGGCTTTTATTATACTGCCGCCAGATGTTAACAATATTACCTGGCAACCGGCAACCAATGGGTTATTCAGCAATAAAACTTTGCGGCTTTTTCCAAGGCAAACAACAACTTATCAAATTACAGCAGAGCGGCTTACAAACTGCACACTTACAGCAACCAGCCAGGTTGTTATAGAAAACTGCGTTGGGGAGATTTTTATACCCACTGCCTTTACACCCAATAACGATACCCGTAATGATGTTTTTAAAGCTTCGGCTTTCAGGCCGTTGCAGGCTTACCACCTGGAAATTTACAACCGCTACGGACAAAAAATATTTGAGACTAATAATATTGCCACCGGATGGGATGGTAATTTTAAAGGAAGCCCCTTACCGATTGGTGGTTACACGTACCGGGTAAGCTACCAGTTTACGGGCCGGCCACCACAATCAGAAGCCGGTTATTTTATTTTGCTGAGATAGTACATCAATCTTAACGTATTTTTCTTTACATTTGCCCACTTTAAATCATGCCGTAACATGATAAATGTGCTCCTTAAAGGGCTACATCAATGTAAATTTATTTGCCCGGCATGTAACACAATAAAAATTAAATACGTTACATGAAATTATCCCAATTCAGATTCGACCTTCCACTAAACTTAATTGCACAAAACCCAACCAAACGCCGTGAAGACAGCCGCATGATGGTGATTGAACGCAAAACAGGTAATATCGAAAACAAGCATTTTAAAGAAATACTGGATTATTTTGATGACAAAGATGTGTTTGTGGTAAACAATACCAAGGTTTTTCCGGCCCGTATGTATGGCCGTAAAGAAAAGACCGGTGCTAAGATTGAAGTTTTTCTGTTGCGTGAATTAAATAAAGCCAATAAGCTTTGGGATGTTATTGTAGACCCTGCCCGTAAAATTCGTGTGGGTAACAAGTTATATTTTGGTGAGAGTGATGAACTGGTTGCCGAAGTTATTGATAATACTACCAGTCGTGGTCGTACCATTCGTTTTTTATGGGATGGTACTGATGATGAGTTTAGAGGCATGCTGGAAATTTTGGGCGAAACGCCATTACCTAAATACATTAAGCGCAAGCCTGATGAAGAAGATAAAGAACGCTACCAGACTGTATATGCAAAGCATGAAGGTGCAGTAGCAGCACCAACGGCGGGCTTGCACTTTAGCCAGGAACTTATTAAAAGACTGGAGATAAAAGGTATTCGTTTTGCAGAAGCAACATTACATACCGGGCTTGGAACTTTTCGGCCTATTGAGGTAGAAGATTTAAGCAAACATAAAATGGATGCGGAGTATTACCGCATTGAAGAAACAGCATGTAATATTGTAAATAAGGCCAAACAAGGTGGCAATCGTATTTGCTCTATTGGTACAACAACTATGAGGGCAATGGAATCTTCTTTTACTGCACAAAAATTATTAAAACCTTCTGAAGGCTGGACAAATCATTTTATTCATCCGCCTTATAACTTCAATATTGCCGATTCATTGGTAACCAACTTTCATTTGCCAAAAACCAGTTTACTGATTATGGCCTGTGCATTTGCAGGTTACGATTTGATGATGGAGGCTTATAAAAAAGCGATTAAAGATAAATACCGTTTCTTCAGTTATGGAGATGCCATGTTGATTATCTAATTTCTTTACAATAAATATTTTTTAAAAAACTCCCCTTCGGGAAGTTTTTTCTTTACGACAAATGTTTTTTAGCATTTTTTAATTCGTGTAATTCGTGGCTAATAAGAAATTCGAAGCAGCTTGAAGTGGTTACTAAAAAGAAGCCCCGATGAAAATCGGGGCCGTTTTAATCCAATATCCTATGAAAAACCACAATAAGTACGACGAAACCGTTCTTTTTGTTGTAAAGGAAATGTTAAGAGATTTACTATCTTTAGTGAACAAATTGTTTAAGTATGAAAACTATTCATCAATGGCTCAGCGAATACGGCGAAAGCCACCGTGACCATACCAACAAAACAATTCACTGGATCTGTGTTCCCTTAATATTCTTTTCCATAGTTGGATTGCTGTACAGCATTAAACTACCCGTTGTAATTGCCGGCATGCAGTTGAATGTCGCCATGATTGTGCTGACATTGATTACCATTTATTACATCACACTTTCCAAAACACTGTGGATAGGTTTATTTTTATTTGCCATTTTGTGTTTATGGCTATGCCACTTGATTGAGCAGGCAAATTTTATGCAGTTGTGGTTATTCTGTGTTATTGTGTTTGTGCTTGCCTGGATAGGCCAGTTTTATGGCCATAAGGTTGAGGGTAAAAAACCATCTTTTTTAAAAGACCTGCAATTTTTAATGATTGGGCCGGCCTGGCTGATGAGTTTTATTTATAAGAAGCTGGGGATAGGGATTTAATAAAGTCAAAATTCAAAAGTGAAAAATAAAAAGAGCAGTTCAACATGAATTGCTCTTTTTTTGAATTTTGATTTTTGACTTCTTAATTATAAATTAAACAACCCTTTATTCAGCAACTGCAATGTTACTTCCTTATCTGCCCTGGCAATTAATAAAGAAACATTGTGCTTGCTGCCGCCATAGCTTACCATACGCACTGGTATGGGTTCCAGGGCATCAAATATTTTCTTCATCACATCTTTTGTTTCGGCAATTTCGTTACCAACAATTGATACGATGCTATGATTGGTGTCAATTTCTACCGTACCAAATGCTTCAAGTTCTTTTAAAATTTCAGGTAAGTATACATCATCATCAATCGTAACAGAAACAGCAACTTCAGATGTGGTGATCATATCAATGCTGGTACGGTGTTTTTCAAACACTTCAAAAACCTTACGTAAAAAACCATAAGCCAGTAACATGCGGCTGCTTTTTATGCGGATGGCGGTAATACCATCTTTGGCAGCAACTGCTTTTACGCCAACACTTCCTGCTTTTTCTGCAATTAAAGTTCCTTTGGCAGAAGGCTCCAGTGTATTCAACAATCTTACCGGTACATTAAAAAATTGTGCAGGCCAGATGCTAGCCGGGTGCAAAATCTTTGCTCCAAAATAAGCAAGCTCGGCAGCTTCTTCAAAACTCAGTTGGTCAATAGCTTTTGTTTTTTCAACAATACGGGGATCGTTGTTGTGCATACCATCAATATCAGTCCATATTTCGCAAACACTTGCATTAATAGCTGCTGCTATCAGCGAAGCTGAATAGTCGCTTCCGCCTCTTTTTAAATTATCAACTTCTCCTTTTGCATTGCGGCTTATATATCCCTGCGTTATAAAGATGTTTGCATCCTTATGCTTATTTAAAAGCTGGGCCAGTTTCACTTTTATGGTGCCAACCTGTGGCTCATCATAACTGTCAATGGTCATAAAATCAAGTGCAGGCAGTAATACATGGTCAATCTTTTTTTCTTCCAGGTACAGACTGAATAATTTAGTGCTTAATAATTCGCCCTGTGCCAGAATATCTTTGTTCAATGCCTGGCTGAAAGATATTTTGAGGATGATGGTGAGAAACTCGAAGTGCTCATTTAATACCTCGGTTGCTTTTTTTCTTGACCCTTCATTTGCCAGAAGTTCTGTAACAAAGTTTTGGTAGTGTGTATGGAGGGCTTCAATCTGCTGCTTTGCAATTGACCGGTCGCCACCTGCCAGCGATTCGCTTATTTCAACCAATGCATTGGTTGTGCCACTTAATGCAGATAGTACCACAATCTTTCTGTCTTCATCTCTTGTTACCAGGTTTGCTACTTCATGCATACGTTGCGGCTTGCCTACGCTGGTGCCACCAAACTTCATTACTTTCATGCTTCTAAAAAAATTTGAGATGCAAATATACTGTCAAGAGCTGTTATAATTGAGTTTTAATATACTCAACAGCACTTATAGGCCTTGCTAAAATTTTGCCTTTTTTATTAACTACAAAATAAGAAGGGAAAAAAGTCACATTCCATTTTTCAGTTATTTCAGTTAATCGATCTGTGGAAATCAAATTTTTGAAAGCCGGATCGTTTTCGGATTTCAAATTTACATGTTGCCAGTTTGATACAGAAGTTTTAAGAAAAAAATATCTAGGGCCTTTATCTATGAATAATTGTTTCCAAAATTGAAACCCACTTACAGAAATACTAATTATTGAAATTTGCTTGTCTTTCCCTTTTATTAAATCTGCAAATTGGCTCATTTCTGCATTACAGGGTGGACATTCATTTATCCAGAAATCAACTATAGTAATATCAGATTTAGTAAAGTCAATTTTAATTGATTTGCCACTAGTGTCAATAAAATTTTCTATATCTAATTTAATTCCGACATTTTTAGTCAAAGATCCTATATCGCTTACTTTTGCATGCTTCTCAACTGAATTACTATTACAAGATATAATTCCGCTGGTTAGCACCGACGCAAATACAAATATTGATCTATGGAATTTCATATGTTGCATAATTCCTTTCTTTTAAAGACAGATTTCGATTAACAAATCGAAACCATAATTTTTAAAATAGCATAATGCAAGTATGTATTGCTATTAGGCTGCTATTAAAGTTTTAATATAGTTCGTTTTTCATAAACCTTATATATTAATGCTCCTACTATTCCTGTAAAAATTACAACTATCAACCAAATAAATTTACAAGTTGAGGACAGAAATCGATTCTTAATAATTTCAACTATGACTTTAATCCAAAAAAACAGAAAACATAAGATAGTAATTACTAAAAGCCATTCTTTTCCTTGTGGAATACTAAACGCAAATATTTCTAGTACCATAATTATTTAAATTGCAAATTACGAAAATACATATCTATGAAATTTGTAAATTTACTATTTGGCACAAAAAAATTATTCACTTCTAATGAATGATTTACAGTAAAGATATAAGAGCTACTTCCTGATTCAATCGTAAATGGCATATCTCCTTTTTTGATCCACATAATAGGGTATTCAATTTCTGATATTTTTTTCCATTTTAGATAAGCATCGTAATTGCTGAAGTCAACTAATACCAATACTCTGTATAAAGAATCTACCTTCTTATATTTTTTTGCATACGCGAAAGTACTATCAGCACATGCATTGCATCCAATTTCCGTATAACGGATGACAATAGTTTTCTTTGCTTTTCCAAATATGTTAACTAACGATTCTGGTGATTGTTTTTTCCCATCACTCAATGCATAAGTAAGGATATTATTAAAAGTATATTTTCTGTCGTTCTCGATAAACCCACTACTTATTAATTGTGTTAGATATATTTTTTGAAAGTGAAATAATTCAACACTATCAAGCAAAGCAGCAACACTCTGATTACTTTGGTTGCTTTTTTGGCGGAGGTTCTTATAAAAAAAAATTAATATTATACTTGAAAAAGTAAAAACGAGTAGTATCATCAACCAGTTAGTTTTTTTTTTCATACTACTTCAATTTTACTTTTAATAAATAAAAAACATTGGGATTATTTTCAACATTCTTGTAGAACGGACTTTCCTTTAGTAACAACTCTTTTAAATTTAACCCATTTAATAACGAAATAAATTCATCATTAATTTCATCATAGAATTCAAAAGGAGGGAGCACTAATTTGTATTTATCCATTGCATTGAAACTCCTCGTACTAACCATTTCAATGTTAACT
Source organism: Chitinophagales bacterium (assembly GCA_038204855.1). Taxonomy (GTDB): domain Bacteria; phylum Bacteroidota; class Bacteroidia; order Chitinophagales; family Chitinophagaceae; genus Ferruginibacter. The sequence goes on along the minus strand of JBBRCM010000005.1, from coordinate 13,039 downwards.
TTTTTGTCAATAATAGAATAAAAAGATGTACCGAATTCGCCAACATTATCTTTAGATGATATATAAAAATATTTACTATTCTCAAGCCAGAGTCCCGTGAAGCGGCAATAATTTTTAAAGTATGCAGCTTTAATATTGGGATTTAAATAGCGATTTCTAAATACATTTATATTTTTTTCTACTATAGGCATTACATCATCAGGTAAATTGTTTTTGGTATAACTAATTTTGAATCTCTCCTTAATCACTTTGTTTCCTATATTATAAATAAAGTTATCATAAGATTTTACAAATCTTAGAGTATCATTATATTTATAAAAATGTTGTTTATAAATTGGCCAAGTTATATCCTGAAATTTTTTGTCGAAATTTTTGTCTGCATCTATTACATTTAAATTACTATCTAAAAAAGCAACCTGATATAATTTTTTATTAAAAATTTTATTATAATCACCATAATTAGCATACCCGACATAATTGTTTGTTCCGGGTATTGTATTCATACTAACAAAGTGGTTGAACAAGCTTGATTTAAGAATATTTTTCAACTTAAACGATGAGTCAAATTGGAATATTTTCATTTGTCCAAAATCATAAACTTCCAATTCATTTTTTTCATTAAACCAACAATCGGAAATATTTAATGGATCATTAATACCATCTCCCATTTTTACGATTGTTTTAATAAATGTTCCCTTACAATCAAAAAGTAAAATTTTATTAGTATTTACCCTATCAAAAATAATATAATTATTGTTTTTTATATACAATTTAAATACGCTGCTGAAGTGATTTCCATTTTGTTCAATTAAGGGTAATATAGAGATTGAATCTATTTGATTTGATATGTCTTGACTATCCTTAATTTTTGAGTTATCAATAATTATTTCAACATAAGATTTAATTTCAGATTTCTTCGGAGAACAAGATATAAATATAAAAAATATAGCAAGGTAGAGTGATTTTAGTGTTGACATAAAATAGTTTTTGGAAATAAAAAGTATTAAATGAAAAAAAAACTTAAGGTTTTTTTAATATAAAAAAACCTTAAGTTAAAATTTATCATCACTCCCCTTGGACACAATGACGAGTAGTTATGGACCCATAACATCCATGTGATGTACATTGATAAGGTGCACCATAAGAACCTGTGAAATTACAGATTAGCTGTTGCCCCAAATTCAATCCACATTCAAGTATATATACATTATAACATCCCATACCTCCCCCGCCTCAACCACCACCTTCTAGGGGAGCAGAGGCTATATCTTCATAATCACTTTGTCCATATACAGCTGTCAGTGTCCCGAAGCAAATAGCTAACATACCAGTAGCTATAACTAACGTTTTTAAAAAATTTGTTTTCATCGATTTTATTTTTTATTATTAAATAATATGAATTAATTGTTGGTTATTGAAAAATTCCAAAATAAATGGAGGGCTTATATAGAAGAAAAAAAAATCATTAGAATTAAAATTTATTAAATAATATGTGAATGTACTAATTAGGTCATATATGACCTAATTTTTTTTAATATTTTATTTGACTCTTGTTAAGTGAAAAAACTTGATGAGAAAACCTATTTAAAGGCGTTTGGGTCTAATCTGAAAAGAACCAGAAAAAAGTATGGGTATTCGCAAGAGAGACTAGCTTATGAGGCCGAAATAGAACTAAGGCAAATAGGTAGAATTGAAAGAGGAGAAATAAATACGGGCATTTTATCAATAAAAATAATCGCTGAAACACTTAAAATTGATAAGAGGGAATTATTTGATTTTTAAAATAATTTCACTCCAACTTTTTCTCCAATAGCCTCCAAATCCTCCACCACAGCAGGCAGCAAAGGAATTCCATTTTCCATTCTTTCCACTTCCATTTCCCGTTCGGGATCACCTGGAATGATTACTTTTTTCTGACCGGTAACGGTTGCCGAAGCCCTGAAACGGGTAATCCAGTTATCCATGTGTTCTTTAAATTCATCAGCTTTTCTAAAAGCATCAATCCGCATTACACCAAAGAAATGGCCAATACCTTCCCCCGGCATATTCTCAGGCATGGGTATGTATGCAGGGAACGGCGGCACCCAAGGACCATAATTGGCACCGCTGAGTATGGCCGAAAAAATATCAACAATAGCTCCCAATGCATAACCTTTATGACTTCCATGTTCTTTATCGCCGCCGAGCGGTACCAGTGTTCCTCCATTTTTTAATTCACCGGCGTTGGTTGATACATTTCCATCCTTATCCTGAATCCATCCGGTTGGTGCCGCTAAATTTTTTCTTTGCAGGATTTCGAGTTTACCATTTGCTGCAGTTGTTGTTGCAAAGTCGGCAACAAATGCTGGTTGTTTGCCTGCCGGTATGGCAACTGCAATCGGATTAGTACCCAACATTCTTTCTTTAGAAAAAGTTGGTGCAACCAATGCTGATGCGTTGGTCATAGCAATGCCGATCATATCATGCTCCAGAGCCATCATGGCATGGTGACCGGCAATACCAAAATGGTTACTGTTCTTAACACTTACCCAACCGGTGCCGACGGCTCTTGCCTTATCAATGGCCACCTGCATGGCAAAGGGCGCAACCACCAATCCCAAACCTCTATCGCCATCAACTACTGCCGAGGAAGGGGTTTCATGAATAATTTTCAGATTGGGTTTTGCATTCACCCGTTCTGCTTCCCACAGGCGGATGTAGCCGCTGAGCCTTGCCACACCATGACTGTCAACGCCACGCAGATCGGCTGAGAGCAAGGATTTGGTTGCTGTATCAGCATCAACTTCGTTGCAGCCTATTTTTAAAAATATGTTTTTTGAGAAGTTGTAAAGATGGTTGTAAGTGAAGGTTGTACTCATGGAACAAAATTAAGTTTTATCAATCTATTTAACACAAAGAGAAAGCCGCTCAAAAATGAACGGCTCTTCTTTTTGCTCAACCTTACTACAAGTAAAAGTGACTGATGCTCTTACTGCGAATAAAATTTTATGGATTGTTTTGTCTGGATGCTTTGAATTTTTCGATTTGCTCCGGCGTTAATATTGCCTGAATTTTCTGCATTTGCGACTTCTGCAATTCACGCATTTGCTTTTTCCTGTCCTGATCGGATAATTGGGTATTATTTTCAATGGTTTGTTTCGCAGTTTTGCCAGATTGCATAATCTCTTTCATCTTTACCTTTTGTTCACGGGTAAGATCAAGTTCTCTCATGCGTTCCTTGCGGCCTGGCTTATCTACCTTATTATCGATAGCGGTTGTTTGGGCCGAATCTGATTTAGCAGCAACAACCGGTTTTCTTTCTATCTGCGCCGAAGCCGATAAAGCCAGTAAGGAAAAGGAAAAGGCAAGAAGGTATATTTTCATCTGTGTAATTTTTCTGTAAAGTAGATATTATTTTCAGGTAGAAGTTTAATTCGGACCTCATAAAAATAAAAAAATCCACTACGTGGATTTTGATATTGCCACAGAGGCACTGAATCACTGAAAAAATAATTACCAGTTTCTGTGCCTCTGTGCCTCTGCGGCAATTTATTTCCCGAAGGGAAATTTATAAATTCTACCTTAAGAAAAGTATTTCTCTGTATTTAGGCAACAGCCAGAAAGCATCATCTACCAACAGTTCCAGCTTATCTACATGATAACGGATAATGTCGAAATATTTGCCCTTAACATTATCGCAATAAGCAATAGCCATCTCACGGGTATCTGTTAAATCATTGGCTTTCTTTCTTTCCTCAATCATTTTCTCTACATTATCGGCAATGGTGTTGATATGATCGCTTATTACTTCCAATACCTGCTTTTGATTGGCAAAAGCAGTTTCGGGTAAACCGGCTTCCTTTAAACCAAGAATATTTTTAATCAACACATTCTGGTATTTTACAGCCGACGGCAAAATAAATGTTGTTGCCAGGTCGCCCATCACCCTTGCTTCTATCTGTACTTTTTTAATGTAAGACTCCAGCATGATTTCATGACGTGCTTCCAGCTCCGCATGATTATAAATTTCATTGCTTTCGAAAAGATGCTTTACCTTATCTGTAACATAAGCATCCAACGCCAACGGTGTTGTTTTCACGTTTGGCAAACCACGCTTTTCTGCTTCTTTTGCCCACTCTTCGCTGTATCCATCTCCCTCAAATAAAACAGATTTACTCTCTACAATATATTTTTGAATGATCTGCATGATGGCCACTTCTTTCTTCTCTCCTTTTTCAATCAATGCATCCACATCAACTTTAAAACTTTTCAAAGTATCGGCCATAATTGCATTCAATGCCGTCATAGCATTGGCGCAGTTGGCAGATGAACCTACAGCACGGAATTCAAATTTATTTCCGGTAAATGCAAAAGGTGAAGTACGGTTACGGTCGGTGTTATCCAACATCAGTTCCGGTATGCTTTTATGAATATCCAGTTTTAAAATCGCTTCATCCTGTTCGTCAAATTTGTCTGAAACCCTTGTCTCTACCTGGTTTAAAACCTCAGTTAAATATTTACCGATGAAGATAGAAATGATTGCAGGTGGCGCTTCGTTAGCACCCAAACGATGATCGTTGCCGGCGCTTGCGATTGAGGCTCTTAAAAGTTCGGCATAATCATGCACTGCTTTAATTGAGTTAACGAAGAACGCAAGGAACATGAGGTTGGTTTTTGGCGTTTTACCAGGTGCCAATAAATTAACACCGGTATCGGTTGCCAAACTCCAGTTATTGTGTTTACCACTTCCGTTAATGCCGGCAAATGGCTTTTCGTGTAAAAGACATTTTAAACCATGGCGTTTTGCAACACGTTCCATAATATCCATCAGCAACGTGTTGTGATCAACAGCCAGGTTTGTTTCTTCAAAAATAGGCGCACACTCAAACTGCGCAGGTGCAACTTCATTATGGCGTGTTCGGATGGGAATACCCAACTTGTAACTCTCCTGCTCAAAATCACGCATGTAAGCATACACACGCTCAGGTATTGCGCCAAAATAATGATCATCTAGCTGCTGTCCTTTTGCAGGTGCATGTCCGTACACAGTGCGGCCGGTTAAAACCAAATCCGGACGTGCATTTGCCAAACCTGCATCCACTACAAAATATTCCTGCTCCCAACCTAAAGTTGCGGTAACCTTGGTAACATTTTTATCAAAGTACTGACAAACATCAACCGCTGCCTTATCCAAAGCAACCAATGCTTTTAACAACGGCGTTTTTGTATCTAAAGATTCGCCGGTATAAGAAATAAAGATTGTTGGAATACACAACGTTTTTCCTTCACCAATTTCCATGATGAAAGCAGGAGAAGAAGGATCCCAGGCGGTGTAACCACGGGCTTCAAAAGTTGCTCTTAAACCACCATTGGGGAAAGAAGAAGCATCCGGCTCTTGTTGAATTAAAGCAGCGCCTTCAAACTCTTCAATAGGTGTACCATCAGATTTTAACGTAAAAAACGAATCATGTTTTTCGGCAGATAAACCGGTAAGCGGCTGAAACCAGTGCGTAAAATGTGTAACTCCTTTACTCTCGGCCCAGGCCCTGATGCCAGTGGCAATTTGAGAACCCATGTTGCGGTCAATCTTTTTACCACCTTTGATGGAAGATTTCAGGCTTTTATAAGCTTCGTCACTTAAATATTTACGGCCAGTTTCAAGCGTAAATACATTTTCATTAAAAATTGAAGCTATTTTTTGCGAGCCTTCTACCTTAACTTTTGGAAGGCCATTACTTAGTTTGTCTAATGCTCTAAATCGTAAAGATTCCATATTTATATGAATTTAAGTAGCAAAAAAACAATAAATTCACTTATAAAACAATAAATTTTGCGTTTATTCTATTAAAAATTAAAAATTGTGGAGAAATAAGTTATATATTTTTAATTTTAACCTGAAATTTATCAAAGACTTTTTGCCAGTTAACAAAGTATAAAACGGGGGTAATAATTAAGGGGAGATAAAGACTTCGATACCTGACCAGAGAACCCAGATTTGGTACAATGTATCCAATTATTAAAAAAACACTGCTAATGAAAAAAATGGCAAAAAGCACATAAAGCTTTTGAGAAGGGTCAAAATCCTTCCTTCGGAAAAAAATCAGCAACACAATTAAAAACTGATACATGAACAATTCTATACTCAGTGGCAAAATGGATTTTACCGGCAGTTCCCATAAATAAGGACGCAAAAAACTATGATTGAATGCCTGTGGTGCATTGGCCGCAAAACTTTTAAATGTAGGTTTCAACGGCGTAAGTGGTATTTGCGTGGCTGCGCCACCAAGCTTTAGATACGCTGTTTGTTTAGCTGTAATTATTGCTAATGGTTTAATCCGGCCTGTAAGCACATCTATATTAAAAACAACTAACCCGCAAAGCAGGTAAACTGCAGCAAAAACGGGTACGGCTGACCATTTGGTCTTTGCAATTAAAATCCAGGTACCTACAGCCGGCAAAAGCGCAAAGAAAATAAAATTGCGCAATAAAAAAAGGAAAGCAAAGCTCACCACAATCAGCAAAACCCTTTTAATGGTAAACCGGCTTTTTTGCAGAGATTGATAGGTACTGTAGAGCAAAATAGCCAGCATTAAAAAAACCAGGCCATCTTTATGAATACCAGATGAAAAATACAGCGTAGAAGGCAACAGAAAGCAACCGATGATCGCAAGCACCTGTCTGCCGCAAAACATCTTTGTAAATAGCCTGTACAAAATAACATGGCCAAAGAAAATGATGAAATTAAAAAACAGGCTGTTGATGTAATAATTGCCCCGACTGAAAATATTAAACAGGGAAACCAGTTTAACCACAATATTGTTTTCGAGGTCGTTCCAGAAAGAATTATAGGAACTGAATAAGCCGCTGTAACCTCCGGTGTAACCATCGGGTATAAATAAATTGGTAAAATATTTTGCAGGATTACTGAATAAAAGCTGGTACTCTTCCCTGGCGAAATCGTTATTATCCCAATAGTCGTTACCCGGCCCATAAATATGTATAGCAATCCAGCCAATAGCAATACCAGCAAGTATTTTAAGCAGAAAGAGAGCAAGCAAAGTGCCACTTCCAATACCCGCATTTTTTATAAACGGCACACGTAATATTAGTGAACTTAAAATAACGAGATAAAATGCAAATAAGAGGTAATTCAACTGCACATGTTTTTGGTGTGGGAAGATAGTTAAAATATTTGCTTTTATTGGTCAGGATAAAAGACTCACAGATGCGTACCTTTACATTTCATCACCTGCTTTCATTTACATTTATGGAAATCACAGTAAAAACAGCCGAACAATTAAGACTTACAGCCGAAGAATTTGAACTGATAAAAGAAAAACTTGGCCGCACACCCAACTTTAATGAGCTGTGTTCATTCAGTGCCATGTGGAGTGAGCATTGCAGTTATAAAAATTCCATCAAGTGGTTAAAAACGCTTCCCCGTGATGGAAAGAAAATGCTGGTAAAAGCCGGTGAAGAAAATGCAGGGTTGATGGATATTGGTGATGGCTACGGGGTTGTTTTTAAAATTGAATCGCATAATCACCCTTCTGCAATCGAACCTTTTCAGGGTGCAGCAACCGGTGTTGGCGGCATTAATCGCGATATTTTTACGATGGGTGCAAGGCCCATTGCTTCTTTAAACTCTTTACGTTTTGGAAAATTAACCGAAGCAAAAACGCAACATCTGCTGGCGGGAGTTGTACATGGCATTGGCCATTACGGCAATTGTTTTGGTGTACCAACCGTTGGTGGTGAGGTTTATTTTGAAGAGTGTTATCATACCAACCCATTAGTGAATGCCATGAGTGTTGGTATTTTAAAAAATGGCGGAACTGTTTCTGCCACTTCCGGAAATGTAGCCGGCAATCCTGTTTTCTTTGTGGGAAGTGCAACCGGTAAAGATGGAATTGGCGGTGCCAGCTTTGCATCGGCAGATATTACAGCCGACAGTGCCGAAGACTTACCGGCAGTGCAGGTGGGCGATCCCTTCCAGGAAAAAAAATTACTGGAAGCCTGCCTGGAAGTGATACAAACCGGTGCTGTTGTGGGTATGCAGGATATGGGGGCAGCGGGCATTATTTGTTCTACATCTGAAATGAGTGCAAAAGGTGAAGCAGGAATGCGAATAGATTTAGATAAAGTACCAACCCGCCAAAAAGATATGAAACCTTGGGAACTTTTGTTGAGCGAAAGCCAGGAACGCATGTTATTGGTTGCTGAAAAAGGAAAAGAACATTTGATACAAGCCGTTTTTGAAAAATGGGATTTGCCCTGCAGCGAAATTGGTGAAGTGACTGACGATGGCATGTTGCAATTTTACATGCATGGAAACCTGGAAGCAACATTACCTGCGTATGAACTGGTGCTGGGTGGTGGTGCTCCACAAAACGACAGGCCCTACAGCGAACCAAAATATTTTGAAAAGATAAAAGCATTTGATGCGGCAACGATTGCGGTGCCAACAGATTTAAAATCAGTTGCAGAGCAGATAATTCAGATACCAAATATCGCCAGCAAAAAATGGGTCTATGTGCAATACGACAGCATGGTAGGCACTGGCAATGTAAGCACCAATGCCCCCAGTGATGCTGCCATTGTTTTGGCAAAACCAACTAACAAGGCTTTGGCGTTAACAACAGATTGTAACAGCCGCTATGTATTTGCCGATCCTTACAAAGGCGCTATGATAGCGGTTGCAGAAGCTGCCCGTAATATTGTTTGCAGCGGTGGCCAGCCGTTGGGCGTTACCAATTGTTTGAATTTTGGAAACCCGTTTGATCCGGAAGTGTACTACCAATTTGTGCATGCCATTAAAGGCATGGGCGAAGCCTGTATAAAATTTGATACGCCGGTAACCGGTGGTAATGTAAGTTTTTACAACCAGGGACCCGATGGCGCAGTTTATCCAACGCCAACGATTGGCATGGTAGGCGTACTGGATAATGTTGCTGATAAGATGACGATGGATTTTAAACAGGAAGATGATGAGATTTATTTGGTTGGAACGCAACGTAACGACATCAACTCATCTGAATATTTACACAAAATTCATGGGGTTGAATTTTCTCCTTGTCCGTATTTTGATTTGAATGAAGAATTTGAAGTGCAGCATGAGGTGAGTAAAATGATACGCAAAAAACTAATCAACTCGGCACATGATGTGAGTGAAGGCGGTTTATTTGTTACACTGATTGAAAGTTGCTTTAACCGCAATCTTGGTTTTGAAGTGGAAGCACATGCCCACCAAATAAGAAGTGATGCTTATTGGTTTGGCGAAGCACAAAGCCGTATTGTGGTAAGTGTTTCAAAAGAAAACAGGGATGATTTTAATATGCTGTTAGCGAAAATGGAAATGACAGTAACATATCTCGGCAAGGTTTCTGCCGGTAGTATTAAACTAAATGGAGAAGATTGGGGAACTGTAACTGAGTGGAAAGAAAAATATGAAAATGCAATTGCGAATTTACTGGCCGGTCATGAAAGTGAGCATGCTTTGGCAGCCCTATAATTCAACAATCCGCTGATTTACATTTAAAAACAGGTAACTTTGAATAAACATTTTTATGCTGATTGAAATACCAGATGCCGCATTAGAATATCCATTGGACAGAAATAAAATGCTGTTGGAAATAGCTATTTATTTATTTGAAAAAGATAAACTAACATTGGGTAAAGCTGCGGAATTAGTGGGCATACCTAAAATGCAGATGCAAAATGAAATTGGCGGAAGGGGCATTTACATGCACTACGATGAAGAAATGTTGGAGAATGATTTGAAGGCAATAGAAATTTACAACCAAAAATATGCTAATAGTAAGTGATACATTCTGTATAACAAATCTTATACAAATAAATCAGTTTAACTTATTACGTGCTATTTATACCCGAATAATTATTACCCCGGTTGTTAGAAATGAATTACAGCAGTTTCATTTACTTTCTGATACGGATATAGAAGAATTAAACTTGGTAATTAAAGCTCCCGTTAATATTGTTGCTGTAAATCAATTAATGCTTCAATTAGATGCCGGAGAATCTGAATCAATAGTATTGGCAGAAGAACTAAAAGCTGATTTCCTGTTGGTAGATGAACGAAAAGCTACAAAAATCGCTAATGATAGAGGCTTAACTACCATTGGGATTTTAGGTGTTATTTTACTGGCAAAACAAAATAATCACATTGAATCTGCCAAACTTTTACTGGATGATTTAAAATTAAAGACAACATTTCATTTTTCTGATTCTTTATACAATAAAATAATAAAACTTGCAGGTGAATAATACAATAGTAGTTACTGGCGCAGCCGGTTTCATAGGCTCCTGCATGGTTAGTTTTTTAAACCAACAGGGTTTTGAAAATTTAATTTTAGTTGATGAGTTTTCTGATGCTGAAAAAGAATTGAATCTCTTACATAAAAAATACACTGCCAAAGTAGAACGTGAAGATTTTTTTAAGTGGGCACAAAAAGAAAAATCGCAGGTTGCTTTTGTTTTTCATTTGGGCGCCAGAACTGATACCACCGAGTTTGATTATTCCATTCATCAGCATTTAAATGTTGAGTACTCACAAAAAATATGGAATTATTGTACCATTAATAATATACCATTGGTGTATGCATCTTCGGCAGCAACCTATGGCGAAGGTGAATTGGGTTATAATGACGATCACGAAATTATAGAACAACTGCATCCGCTTAATCCCTACGGCATTTCAAAAAATGAATTTGATAAATGGGTATTGCACCAGGAAGATCACCCACCTTTTTGGGCAGGTTTAAAATTCTTTAATGTTTACGGTCCCAACGAATACCACAAAGCAAGAATGGCCAGTGTAATATTTCATTCCTTTAACCAGATAAAAGAAAACGGAAAAGTAAAACTCTTTAAATCGCATAAAGCAGGATATGAGGATGGTGAACAATTACGTGATTTTATTTATGTAAAAGATGTGATTGCAGTTTGTTACTGGATGATGGAAAGCGTGAATAGTGAATCGTCAAACGTGAGTCAGTACCTCACGACTCGCAACTCACCGCTCACGACTGACCACTCACCACTCACCACTCACATTTCTCCACTCACGTCGGCAATTTACAATTTGGGTACTGGTGTTGCAAGATCATTTAATTCACTAGTAAGGTCTACTTTTAACGGCCTGGAGCTGCAGCCGCAAATTGAATTCATTGATATGCCCGAAGACATCCGTGACAAATACCAATACTTTACCGAAGCCAGTATGGACAAGTTAAAAGCTGCAGGTTACACAAAAGAATTTTATTCGCTTGAGAAAGGCGTTGATGATTATGTACGGAATTATCTTTCTCAAAATACTTTCTATTAAAACTGATTCATGAAAAATAAAATTGCAATCATCGGCGGCGGAAATCTAGGTTCTGCTATCGCAGAAGGTTTAATAAAAAGTGAATTCTGCAAAGCAGCCGATATTACAGTTACCAAAAGAAATACAGCAACTTTAAAAGATCTGGAAGCAAAAGGAATAAAAACCGGATCGGATAATGCTGTGGCGGTAAAACAAAGTGAGCTGGTGATATTGGCCGTAAAACCTTACCAGGTTTCGGAAGTGCTGAGCAGTTTTAAAAAAGAACTCACAGCAAATCATATTGTGATATCGGTTGTTTCCGGTGTTTTGATAAAAGATATTGAAGAAATCATCAAAAAGAAACTACCTGTTTTTCGTGCCATGCCCAATACCGCCATTGCTATACAGCAAAGTATGACCTGCATCAGCGTTACTAATGCAACCGAAAAACAAACAGCTTATGTAAAGGAATTATTTTCGGTTTTAGGCAGCGTAGTTGTTATAAACGAGAATTTAATGGATGCAGCAACTGTACTGGGTGCTTGTGGTACTGCCTACGCCATGCGCTACATACGTGCTAACATACAAGGCGGCATCGAAATTGGTTTTGATGCTGTTACTGCTAATTTAATTGCAGCCCAAACTGTAAAAGGTGCTGCACAGCTATTGTTAGAAAAAGGCACACACCCCGAGCAGGAGATTGACAAAGTAACCACACCCAAAGGTTGCACCATTGCCGGATTGAATGAAATGGAACACCAAGGCTTTAGCTCATCTTTGATAAAAGGAATTGCAACTAGTTATAATAAGATTGTGAAGGGTTAGTAGAATGTTCCTTCTTTGATATTTAACTGGTATGGTACCAGTTCCTTCATAATTTTTTCGTTTGAAAGCATAGTCATTATACTACCTCCTGCCGCAGCAAATTGAAAAAGAAAAGCCTCGTAATAAACCGCTATCAAAAATACTAAATATGTAAAAACCCTTTGGATAATTTGATCACGTCATCTTTTTGCAAGTGGTAATTCAGTAAAGCATCAGTCAAAGTATTTTCAACATCATCAAGACTATTGAATATTATGTTATGAAAATATTTTCTTCTGATTTCTCTCCAAAGTAATTCTACTGGATTTTGTTCTGGTGAATACGGATTGAGGTGCAACAGCTTTATATTATTTGCAATCTCTAATGTTTTGCTTATGTGCCATCCTGCTTTATCCAGGATGAGTACAATCCTGTAATTGCAATATTGGTCGGATAGCTGTTGTAAAAATTGATTCATAGCATCCGTATTACAAAATGGGCTTATCATGGAAAAACAATCTCCGGTTTGTGGAGATAAAGCTGAGTATGCATAAATGTATTCTCTAATCATTTGCTTTGCAACTGAGGGGACCATATCAGATCTTACCCAACATGCCATCTCTCTGCTTATTCTACCAAACCTGGCTTCATCTTCAAAAAAAACAACAACAGGCAATTGCTGTAACTCCTGAGAGAAGCTCATTGAAGCGGACTCCAGCTTTTCGGGAAGTTTTTTTTAAAGTCCGCTTGCTCTTCCAAACTTCTTTTTGGATGATGTGGTCTTGGCATTTTCTTCTTCCATCCGTTTCGATGTAATACGTCCCATAAATAATCATCCGAAACAACTTTGCCTACTTTATCTTCTATCACCTTTCTAATATCATTGGCGGTTTTAATTAAACCTTTTAAAGCCAGATTTTCGAGCGAAACAAA